>NZ_JBVHXY010000008.1:0-213988 GCF_055569215.1 Kitasatospora sp. NPDC029312
CCGCGACCCCCCCCCATTTCGCCCCCCCCCCCCCCCCCCCCCCCCCCCCCCCCCCCCCCCCCCCCCCCTCCCCTTTCCCCCCCCCCCCCCCCCCCCCCCCCCCCCCCCCCCCCCCCCCCCCCCCCCCCCCCCCCCCCCCCCCCCCCCCCCCCCCCCCCCCGCGCCGCGTTCCGGCCTGGCGTGGACGCGCCCGGAAGGCGGCGTGAAGATATGGCGTACGGTCGTACGATTTGTCGCCAATTGCTCGTAATTACAGGCCGTCAGGGCTTTGCCACCGTTCGCGCGCCCTCTTACGCTCCGGCGTCATGTCCTCACCCCTGATCAGCGTCGTGCTCCCCGCCTACGACCAGCACGGGCAGCTCGCCGACTGCCTGGACTCGCTGCTCGCCCAGACCCTGGCGGACGTCGAGGTCATCGTGGTCGCCGACCGCTCCCCGGAGACCCCGGGCGGGCTCGCCGACGCGTATGCGGCCAAGCACCCGCGGGCGTCCGCGCTGCACCTGAACGCGGCGGTCGGGGTCGGGGTGAGCCGGAACGCGGGCGCGGCGCGGGCCACCGGCGAGTACCTGCTGTTCCTGGACGCCGACCACCTGCTGCCCCGGGACGCCCTCCAGACGCTCGCCGACCGGCTCAAGCAGACCGGTCCGGTGGACGTGCTGCTGTTCGGCCACTCCCGGCGCCACAACGACCGCGACTGGCCCGGCGGGGCCGAGGCGCTGCTCGCCGAGGCGGGCCCCGAGGTGTTCGCGCCCTTCGACCAGCCCGCGCTGTTCGGCGCGCCGCCGCTGATCTGGGACCGGCTGATCCGCCGCGGCCACTGGGAGGAGCTCGGGCTCGCGTTCCCGGACGGCAGGTACGAGGAGATCCCGGTCGTCCACGCCGCGCTGCTCGGCGCCCGCAAGGCCGCCGTGCTGCCGCGCGAGTGCGTCCAACTGCGCCGCCGGGAGACCGTCCACCCCATCGGCGGCCCCGGCAGCAGCGTGTTCGACCTGTTCGAGCAGTACGAGCGCAGCTTCGCGCTCCTGGAGGAGCAGCCGCACCTGTACGCGGTGCGCGACGCGCTGTTCATCCGGATGATCCGGCACTACCTGTTCGTCTTCGACCTCGCCGGCTGCGTCTCCCGGGCCGAGCGGCCGCAGTTCTTCCACCGGGCCGCCGAGCACCACCGCCGCTTCCAGCCGCCCGGCCACCGCAAGCCGGCCGGGCGCGAGGGGATCAAATTCTCCCTGCTGGCCGGCGGCGCCTACCCGGCCTTCGAGGTCGCCAAGCTCTCGCACATCGCCCGCGGCACCCTCACCGGCCGCAAGTAGCCGCGCCCGGGGCCCGGCCGGCCGGGACCGCGGCCGTGGGGCCGCCGACCGCGGCCGCCGCAGGAACCACCCGACACCCCGTCGGCGGTACCCCCCGCCGCGTCCGGTACCCGGGCGGCGCCCAGGCTGCGATCATCGGCGGAGCCGTCTGCCGCCGTACCGCCCGGGAGGTCCCTGGTGAGCCGTCCATCCGCCCGGCCCCGGGCCGAACTGGCCCGCGAACTGGCCGCCGTCCTGCGCGGGGAGGTCCGCTTCGGCGCCGCCGAACGGACCGTCTACAGCCACGACGCCTCCAACTACCGGCAGCTGCCGCTCGGCGTGGTGAAGCCCGCGGACCTGGACGACGTGCGCACCGCGCTGGCGCTGTGCGGCGAGTACCGGGTGCCGGTGGTGGCGCGCGGGGCGGGCACCAGCATCGGCGGGCAGGCGATCGGCCCCGGCGCGGTGGTCCTGGACTTCCGTCGCCACCTGGGCTCGGTCCTGGAGATCGACCCGCAGGCCCGCACCGCGCGCGTCCAGCCCGGCACCGTACTGGACGACCTCCAGCGCGCCGCCGGACCGTACGGGCTGCGCTTCGGCCCCGACCCGTCCACCCACAGCCGCTGCACGATCGGCGGCATGATCGGCAACGACTCCTGCGGCTCCCACTCGCTCGCCTGGGGACGCACCGCCGACAACGTGGAACGACTGGAGCTGCTGCTCGCGGACGGCACGGAGCTGACCGTCGGCGGCCGGCTCGACGCGCGGGAACGCGCGGCGCTGCGCGCCCTGCCCGGCCGGGCGGGCCGGCTCCACCGTGATCTGCAGGAGTTCACCGACCGCAACCTCGGCACCATCCGGCAGGGCCTGCCGCAGTTGCCGCGCCGCACCTCCGGCTACCCGCTGGACGCGCTGCTGCCCGAGCACGGCCACGACCTGGCCCGGGCGCTCACCGGCACCGAGGGCACCTGCGCGCTGCTGCTCGGCGCCACCGTCCGCCTCGTCGAGGCCCCGCCCGCGCGCGCCCTGGTGGTGGCCGGCTACCCCGACGAGGGCGCCGCCGCCGACGCCGTCCCGGCGCTGCTGCCGCTCGGCCCGCTGACCGCCGAGGGCATGGCCGCCGACCTGATCGCCGCGCTGCTCGCCGCCGGCCCGCGCCCGCCCGCGCTGGACCGGCTCCCCGCAGGCGAGTGCTGGCTGTTCCTGGAGACCGGCGGCGCCACGGCCCGGGAGGCCTACCAGGCGGCCCGCCGGCTCGCCGACCAGGTGCGCCGCGAGCGCTCCGCCACCGTCGCCCTGGTCACCGACCCGGTGGAGCAGCGCCAGCTGTGGGCCGTACGGGAGGCGGGCGCCGGGATCGTCACCCGCCTGCCGGGCGGCGGCGAGGCCTGGCCCGGCTGGGAGGACTCCGCCGTCCCGCCCGAGCGGCTCGGCGACTACCTGCGGGACCTGCGCGCCCTGCTGCGCCGGCACGGCCTGCGCGGCGTCCCGTACGGGCACTTCGGCGACGGCTGCGTGCACCTGCGGATCGACTTCCCGCTGGACGAACCCCAAGGGGTGCTGGTCTTCCGGGAGTTCCTGGAGCAGGCGGCCGATCTGGCGGTCTCGTACGGCGGTTCGCTCTCCGGCGAGCACGGCGACGGACAGGCCCGCGCCGAGCTGCTGCCGCGCATGTACCCACCCGAAGTGATCGGGCTGTTCGGCGAGTTCAAGCGGATCTGGGACCCGGGGAACCTGCTCAACCCGGGCGTGCTGGTCGACCCGCGCCCGCTCGACGCCGACCTGCGCTTCGTCACCGGCGCCGCGAGCCGCCCGCTGCCGCTGGCCCTGCCGTACGAGCGGGACGGTGGCAGTCTGGCCAAGGCGGTGCACCGCTGTGTGGGCGTCGCCAAGTGCGTGGACCCGACCACCGGGGTGATGTGCCCCAGCTACATGGCCACCGGCGAGGAACGGCACTCCACCCGGGGCCGGGCCCGGCTGCTCGCCGAGATGCTGCGCGGCATGGCGGCCCCCGACGGCCACCGGTCCGGGGCGGCGGTCCCGGACGGCTGGCGCTCGGAGGAGGTCCGGGAGGCCCTGGACCTCTGTCTGAGCTGCAAGGGCTGTGCGAGCGACTGTCCGGTCCACGTCGACATGGCCACCTACAAGACCGAGTTCCTGCACCAGCACTACCGGCACCGGCCGCGGCCGCTCGCGCACTACTCGATGGGCTGGCTGCCGCTGTGGCTGCGGGCGGTCTCACTCGCACCGGCGGCCGCCAACACCCTCGTCCGCTCGCCGACCGGCGCCCTGCTCAAACGGCTCGGCGGGATCGACCGGCGCCGGGTGCTGCCGGTCTTCCCGCCCGAGACCTTCACCCGCTGGTACCGGCGGCACCGCGCCCAGCACCCGGCTCCGGCCGGCGCCCGACCGGTGCTGCTGTGGCCGGACACCTTCTCCGAGCACCTCCAGCCGAACGTGCCGCGCTCGGCGGTCGAGGTGCTGGAGCACCTGGGCTTCGACGTCCGCCTGCCCGCCGGGCCGGTGTGCTGCGGTCTCACCTGGTACTCCACCGGCCAACTCGGCACCGCCCGCCGGGTGTTGCGGCGCAGCCTGCGGACCCTGGCGGCCTCCGGGCTTCCGGCCGACACCCCCGTGGTCGGCCTCGACCCCAGCTGCACCGCCACCCTGCGCGAGGACCTGCCCAGGCTGCTCGGCGCGGACGGCCGCCCGCTCGCCGACCGCACCCGCACCTTCGCCGAGTTCATCGACGAGTTCGCCCCGGACGCCCCGCTGCCCCGCATCCCGCTGGAGGCCATCACCCAGACCCACTGCCACCAGCACGCGGTGCTCGGCAGCGCCGCCGACCGCCGGATCGAGGCGCGTCTGGGCCTGCACAACCGGGTGCTCGACTCCGGCTGCTGCGGATTGGCGGGCAACTTCGGCTTCGAGAACGGCCACTTCGAGGTGTCCGAGGCGATCGCCGAACGCGTCCTGCTCCCCGAAGTCCGGGCCGCCGCACCGGACACGGTCGTCCTGGCCGACGGTTTCAGCTGCCGCACCCAGATCACCCAACTCGCCGACGGCCGCCAAGCCCTCCACCTCGCCGAGCTGATCGCCCGAGCCCTGCGCTCCGACGAGTGACACCGCGCGCGCCCTAGGGGTCCCAGCGAGGAAGGCCGCGCTCGCGGCGGCCTCCTCCTGAACCGTCCGGTCCGGTGCCCGGCGTCCCGGTCAGCCCTGCAGCGCCTCCTTCTTGGGCGGCTCCTCCGCGCAGACCGCCGTCACGAACTCCGCTACCCGGGCCTGGGGCATGCCGCGGGCGATGTCCGCCTCGCTGATCATGCCGACCAGCTTGTGCTCTGGGTGGTTGATCACCGGCAGCCGGCGGACCTGGTACTGCTCCATCATCCGGAGCACCTGTTCGCAGTCCTCGTCCGCCTCCACGGTCATCGGTCGTCCGAGGGCCAGATCCCCCGCCGTCACCTGCGCCGGGTCGCGGCCCTCGGCGACGCAGCGCAGCACGATGTCGCGGTCGGTCACGATACCCAGCAGCTTGTCGTTCTCGCCGCAGATGGGCAGTGCGCCCACGTGCCGTTCCCGCATGATCCGGGCCGCGGCGGCGAGCGTCTCGTGCTCGCGGATGCACTCCGCGCCCTGGTGCATGATGTCGCCGGCTCTGGTCATGGTCCGCCTCCTGACCTGGCTTGTTCCCCCTCGTCCATCGTGGTCCTGGCCGGTGGCGGCCGCCACCGGGCACCCGTCACGGCGTCGCCCGCGGTTCCGCGTCCGCTTCACCGGCCTGGCCGTCCGTCTCCGCCGAACCGCCCTCCAGGTCCGTGCCCTCCAGCGGCGAGCGGGACAACACCTCCTCCAGCGGCGGCAGTTCCCGCTTGGTCGGCTCCCGGTCGGCCCCGGCCTCCGGGACCTCGCCGCTCTCCACGGCCTGCTCCGCGGACTTCGCGGCGGCGGCGACCGCGGCGGCCGCCAGTAGATCGCGCTGCTGGGACTCCGTCGCGCTGTCCAGGAACCGCAGCAGTTCCACCGGGAACGGCAGCACCAGCGTCGAGTTCTTCTCCGCCGCCACCTCCACCACGGTCTGCAGCAGGCGCAGTTGCAGGGCCGCCGGGGTCTCGCTCATCACGGCGGCCGCCTCCGACAACCGCGCCGAGGCCTGGTACTCGCCGTCCGCCGTGATGATCCTGGCCCGCCGCTCACGCTCCGCCTCCGCCTGGCGCGCGATCGAGCGCTTCATCGACTCCGGCAGGGCGACGTCCTTGATCTCCACCCGGTCGATCTGGATGCCCCAGCCCAGCGCCGGGCTGTCGATCATCAGCTCCAGCCCCTCGTTGATCGGTTCGCGGTTGGCCAGCAGGTCGTCCAGTTCCTTCTTGCCGATGATCGACCGCAGCGAGGTCTGCGCGACCTGGGAGATCGCGAAGTTGTAGTCCTGCACGTTGACCGTCGCCTTCACCGGGTCCAGCACGCGGAAGTAGACCACCGCGTCCACCCGCACGGTCACGTTGTCCCGGGTGATGCCCTCCTGCGCCGGGATCGGCATCGTCACGATCTGCACGTTCACCCGGCGCAGCCGGTCCGCGATCGGCATCAGCGCGACCAGCCCCGGCTGGCGGATCTCCTCGCGCACCCGCCCGAAGCGGAACACCACCCCCTGCTGGAACTGCTGGACGACCCGGATGCTCATGGCCGCCCAGATCGCCCCCAGGCCGACCAGCCCTCCGAGAGCCCCCAACACCGCATCGACGATCATCGCGGCCTCCTCGCGGCCTCCGCGCGCACCGGTGTCTCCGGCACCGCCGATCCGGCCGGGCCGGGGGCATCCGGAGCAACTGATTCCACGCTACGCCTGCCCGGACCGCCGGACGAGCGCCTCGAAGGCCCGAGGGGGACGCCCTTAGGATGCGAAGCATGCCGCAGTCCCCCGCCGCCGACCCCGACCACCCGCTCCACCCCGCCGAGGCTGCCGCCCGGGCGCCCGGACTCGCCGCGCTGGACCGCGTGGTCACCGGCTGCCGGGCCTGCCCCCGCCTGGTCCAATGGCGCGAGGCGACCGCCCTCACCAAGCGCCGCGCCTACCAGGACTGGGACTACTGGGCCCGCCCGATCCCCGGCTTCGGCCCGCCCGACGCCCCGCTCGTCCTGGTCGGCCTCGCCCCCGCCGCCCACGGCGCCAACCGCACCGGCCGGATCTTCACCGGCGACCCCTCCGGTGACCTCCTCTACGCCGCCCTCTACGAGCTCGGGCTCGCCAACCGCCCCGAGTCCGTCCGACACGGTGACGGCCTCGAACTGCACGGCGTGCGGATCACCGATCCGGTCCGCTGCGCCCCGCCCGACAACAAGCCCAGCACCGCCGAACGCGACACCTGCCGCCCCTGGATCACCCGCGAGCTGCAGATGATGCGCCCCACCGTCCGGACCGTCGTCGCGCTCGGCGGCTTCGCCTGGCAGGCCATGCTCCCGGTGATCGCCGACGCCGGCTGGCAGGTCCCCCGCCCGCGCCCGCTCTTCGGCCACGCCGCCCAGGTCACCCTCCCCGCCCGCGACGGCGGCCCCGACCTGCGGCTCTACGGCTGCTACCACGTCAGCCCGCGCAACACCAACACCGGCCGCCTGACCACGGCCATGCTCCGCGACCTGCTCCGCGACGCCGCCCACTCGGCGGGGCTCAGCACCCGGTAGGCGGGTCCTTTTCGGCACGGCAGCGCACCCGTCGCTGCCCGCCGAGGGCGTCTACGTGGACGACTCCCTCAAGGTCACCTACGGGCAGCAGTCCCTGGACGACGCCCGCTCCTGGTGACCCCGGTACCCGCCGAGGAGCCGACCCCGCGAGAGGCCCTGAGAGGACGTCATGGGCACCGGAACCGTCACGCGCCCTCGTGCCGGGAGTGAGTGCCATGGCATACTCCCGAGCGTGACGACCTCCACCCATGCGACCAGGGCCCTGCGGGCCGCGGTGTTCACCGCGCTCGCCGTGCCGATGGCCGCGCTGGGTCAGGTGGTCATCACCGGTCGCCCGCTGCCGCTGTCGCTGGTGGCCGCGGTCAGCGCCGTCGTCTTCCTGGTCGCGGCCGCGCTGGCCGGCGGGGAGCGGCGGTTGCTGCACATCTCCGGCGTGATGGTGCCGGTCGAGCTGCTGCTCAACACCACCTTCAACCTGGGCCAGACCGGCTGTGGTCCGGTGCTGTCGGAGCACGTCTCCGCCCGTGGGGTCAACCTGCTGGTGTGTGGCGGCGGTTCGGTGGACGGCTCACTGCTGGGCGCGCCACTGGGCCACGCCGGGCAGTCGGCGCCCGCCGCGACCCAGCTGCTGCTCCTGGTGGTGCACCTGGTGATCGCGCTGGCCGCCTCGGCCTGGCTGCGGCTCGGCGACGCCGCGCTGTCGGGCCTGACCCGGGCGCTGCGCGCGCTGCGCCAGTCGCTGACCCGCCCGCTGCGGGCGCTGGTCCTGCTGCTGCTCCCCGCCCCGGCGCGCCCGGTGCTGCGGGTACCGCTGCCGGCGTCGAACCGTGAACGGCCGCGCCGCGAGGACGTGGTGCTGAGCCCGGCGCCCCGCCGTGGTCCGCCGTCCTTCGCGCCTGCCTGCTGACCGCTTCCCGGTAACGGCGTTCCGGGCCGCCCGGCCCCCGTACGCCCGCAGGCAGTGCGCTCGACTCCCGCGTTCACCGACCCCGCCGCACCCGAGTGCGGCCCCCGCGCGCGCCCGCGCGCCGCGTACAGGAGTTGACTTCCCCATGAATCAGTCCCCGAGCAAGCAGCAGGCCAAGCGCATCAGCGCCCGTGAGCGGATCCAGGAGGCGCAGCGCCGTGAGCAGCAGGCGGCCAAGCGCCGTCAGCGGATCGTGGTGACCGTCTCCGCCGTCGCCGTCGTCGCCCTCGCGGGCGGTGTCGCGCTCGCGGTCAGTTCGGCTTCGGGCAAGGACGACAAGGCCTCCGCGGCCTCGTCCGCGGCCCCGTTGGTCGTCCCGGCGAACGCCACCGGCCCGGACGGCACGGTGATCACCTACGGCAAGGCCGACGCCCCGCACACCATGGAGGTCTTCGAGGACTTCCGCTGCCCGGTCTGCCAGCACTTCGAGGCGACGAACGGCCAGACCGTCAAGCAGTTGGCCGAGGCGGGGCAGATCAAGGTGGAGTTCCACCTGGCGGCCTTCCTGGACAAGAACCTCGGCGGCAAGGGTTCGCGCACCGCGCTGGCCGCCGCCGGCGCCGCCCTGAACGAGGGCGTGGACAAGTTCAAGGCGTTCCACGACGTGCTGTACGCCAACCAGCCGGACGAGCGCGAGGACGGCTTCGGCGACGTCAACCACCTGCTGGACCTGGCGGGCCAGGTGCCCGGCCTGAAGACGGACGCCTTCGTGAAGGCCGTCACCGACAAGACCTACGCCCCGTGGGCGGCGAAGGTCGCCGACGCCTTCAACAACAGCGGGGTGACGGGCACGCCGACGGTCAAGGTGGACGGCAAGCCGATCAGCCTGTTCGCCGGCAACGCGGCCGCGACGCCGGAGCAGTTCACCGCACAGGTCAAGCAGGCCGCCGGCCTCCAGTAGCCCCGGCCCGCACCGCACCGCATCGCACCGCATCGCACCACACGGCACCACCGGCCCGGCCGAATTCCCGGCCGGGCCGGGCCCCTCCCCAGCCAGCCACCGGAGTGTGCTGCCATGACCGCCGCGACCACCGTCCATCTGTCCCACCCGGCCCCCGGCGCCGCCGGCCGGGATCCGATCGGCGCGAGCCGGGCCTACGCGATCCTGCTGTTCCTCGGCGGGTTGATCGGCCTGGCCGCCTCGGCCGTCCTGACCTTCGACAAGATCCGCATCCTGGAGAACCCGTCCTACGTCCCCAGCTGCAACATCAATCCGGTGATCAGCTGTGGTTCGGTGATGCGCACCGAGCAGGCCTCGGTGTTCGGCTTCCCGAACCCGCTGCTCGGGCTGACGGCCTTCGGCGCGCTGGTGGCGATCGGGGCGGGGCTGCTGGCCGGCGCGGTGTACCGGCGCTGGTTCTGGCTGGGCCTGCAGGGCGGGACGGTGCTGGGCGTCGTGTTCGTGCACTGGCTGATCGACCAGGCGCTGTACGAGATCGGCGCGCTGTGCCCGTACTGCATCGTTGTGTGGGCGACGGTGGTGACGCTGTTCTGGTACACCACCCTGCACAACCTGCGGACGGGCGTGATCCCGGTCGGGCCGAGGATGCGGGTCGTCGTCCGGGAGGCGGCCCGCTACCACTGGGCGTTGCCGGTGCTGTGGGCGGCGGTGATCGCGCTGCTGGTGCTCAACCGGTTCTGGTACTACTGGAGCACCCTGCTCTGACCCCACTCGACTTTCCGGTCGTCATCCCAGGTACCCCGCCGAGTGCAGCAGGGCGGCCGCGCCGGTCCGCCGGGCCTCCAGGGCTCCGCTGAGCCGGCGCGCCGCGCAGGGGTGCAGCAGCGCGGCGGCCCGGGCGGGGGTGAAGTACCCGTGGTCGGCGATCTCCTCGGGCTGGAGGCGGAGGACCGCCCCGGGCTCGACCGTGCCGCCGTCGAACATGAAGTGCACCGCCGGGTGGGCGTGTTCGCCCTGGTCGGGGATCGCCTCGCGCCATTCCACGACCAGCAGCCGCAGGTCGCCCGCCACCAGGCCCGTCTCCTCCAGCAGTTCGCGCGCGGCGCATTCGGCCGGCGCCTCACCCGGGTCCATCCCGCCGCCGGGGAACTGCCACTGGTCACGGTAACTGGCCTTCAGCAGCAGGATCTTGCCCGCGTCGTCGGTGAGCAGCACGCTGCACCCGGTGTAGGCGCGCACTATCCCGGAGAGCCACTCCTCCTCCGTCAGGGCAAAGGTCTCCGTCATCGCGCCTCCTTCGTCGGCTGCCCCGGTCGCGGCCACTGTGCCGCAATGACGGTCCTACCAGGGGTGGTTCGCACCTAATCCACTCGATCGGGTGCCAGGGCGCGCGCTACCCGAACACGGCCTGCCGGAAGGCGTTGCGCAGATCGGTGAGCGGCTGGGTGGTGCGGTCGTAGTGCACCTTGTTGGTGAGCAGCAGGGCCCAGCGGCCGAGCCGTCGGGAGATCCAGATGCCGGTGCCGGTGAAGCCGTAGTGGACGAAGGTCCCGTCGGCCGGTGCGGTGCCGGGGGCGTACAGCCAGGACAGGCCCCGGGCGGGGGCGAGGCCGCCGGTCTGCTCGCGCAGCGACTCGGTGATCCACGGGTCGCCCCAGGGCAGTCGGGCCGGCGGGGCGAGCAGGGCCGTGAGGAAGCGGGCGAGGTCGCGGGCGGTGGAGAAGGCCCCGGCGTTGCCGGAGACCCCGCCGAGCAGCCGGGCCGAGGGGTCGTGCACGGTTCCGCGCAGATGGGCGCCGAGCGACTCGTCGTACTCGGTCGGCGCGGTACGGCTGGTCTCCTCCGGGCCGAGCGGTCCGTAGCGGGTGTCGGTCATGCCCAGCGGCCGCCAGGCCCAGCACGCGGCGAGTTCGTCCAGCGGCGCGCCGCCGAGGTCCTCGACGAGGTAGGTCAGCAGCACGGCGGCGCGGTCGGTGTACTCGACGGCGGCGCCCGGCTCGCGGTGCAGCGGGGCCGAGATCACCCCGGCCCGGATCGCCGTGGCCGCCCGCCCGTAGAGCCGCTCGAAGCGGGTGTACGGGAGCATTCCGGCGGTGTGCGCCAGGAGTTGACGAACCGTCACCGATCCGGCCGGGTGCCTGGCGGCGGGCCGCCACCAGCGGCCGAGCGGCTCGTCCAGCGGCAGCCCTCCGGACTGCCACAGGACGCCCGTGCAGGGCCAGAGCGCCACGATCTTGGTGAGGCTGGCCAGGTCGTACCGGGTGTCGGGCCCAGGCGCGAGCTCCGCGTACGGGCCCTGCCCGAGCACGCCGTGGCCGGCGCCGCCGAGCGTGCCGCCGGCGTCACCGACGGCCCAGACGGCGCCCGCCCCGACGGTGCGCGCACCGTCCCGGACCAGCCGGTCCAGTTCACCGCCGGGTACGGCCAGGGCGGGGAGCCGGTCCGCTCCCGGCGCTCGACGGCTCATCCGCGTCCCCCTTCGGGCCGACGGGAGCCTACCCGGCGCGGCCGCCGCTCAGACCGCCGCGGTGAGTTCCTTGCCGAGGCAGACGCTCTGCGCGTGGTCCTTGTAGATGCCGAACTTGCGGATCGCGGCGTAGCCCTCGGACTCGTACAGGGCGATGGCCTCGGGCTGCTTGGTGCCGGTCTCCAGGATGAAGCGGGCGCGTCCGGCCTCGACGGCGGTCCGCTCCAGGTGGCGTAGCACCGCGCGGGCCAGGCCTCGGCCGCGGGCGTCGGGGATCACGAACATCCGCTTCAACTCGGCGTCGCCGTCGCGCAGCCCGTCGGGGCCCAGTCGCTTGGCCCGCCAGCCGCCGCAGGCGACCGGGCGGCCGTCCAGGTAGGCGACCAGGAACAGCCCCGCCGGCGCCTCGAAGTCCTCGGGGTGCATCAAGGTCTCGTCCGGGTCGCCGTAGCGGCGGACGTACTCCTGCTGCACCTGCTCCGACAGGGCCTGGGCGTCGGGGTGGGCGTAGCCGGTGACGCGGAACTCGACGGTGCCGGTCGTGTCCTTGGTGGCGGTGCTCTCCATGGTGGAAAAGCCTACGGCCTGGCCTCAGGCGCCTTCGAACACGGCGATCATGTCCTCCCGGCCGAACATCCGGGCGGCGTCGAGGGCGGAGGGGACGCCGGCCCGCGGGTCGGCGCCGTGGGCCACCAGGGCGCGGACGACCTCGGCCTCGCCTTTGAAGACGGCGCCGGCCAGCGGGGTCTGGCCCTTGTCGTTGGCGCGGTCGGGATCGGCGCCACGCTGCAGCAGCTCCTCGACGGTGCCGGCGTGGCCGTGGTAGGCGGCGAGCATGACCAGGGTGTCGCCGCTGCCGTTGGTGAGGTCGGCGGAGACGCCCGCCTCGACGGCGGCGGTCAGCACGGCCGTGTCACCGGTCCGGGCGGCGTCGAAGAGCTTCCCGGCGAGCGCGATCACCTCGGCGTCGGGGGCATCGGTCATGGCGGGCTGCCTTTCCTCGGAGCTGGCGGTGGAACGGTCCGTACCGCACCGTAGCGGCCCGGCGCCGAGCCGGGCCAGCAGACGTCCGGATTCCGGACGGCGGCCCTCCCGGTACGACGCCCGGCCGCGCGGGTCGCGCAGCCGTTCGGGCGAACTTCGGGGACGGTCCGGAAATCCCTGGTCCGCTCGCCGGGAATGCCTGGCCGCACCACACCAGCGGCGTACCAGGCACTCACCCGGCCGGTTCGCATACTTCCCTCCGGCCTCGCCGACGACATCACGTCACAGAACCACCCATTTGCCCCGTTCCATCATCTATTACTTTTTGTCACTATAAGGGCACTTTTAGTAACACTGCCCCTGTCCCCCTCCCCGAGGAGCAGACCGTGATCCTCTCGATTTCCGGCATCGTCCTGTTCGGCACCATCGCCTTCCTGTTCTTCCGCAGGGACGGACTGAAGGTCTCCCACGCCATCGTCTGCTCCCTCCTCGGCTTCTACATCGCCGGTTCCTCGATCGCCCCGAGCATCACCGCGGGCGGCGCCAGCCTGGCGAGCCTGCTCGGCGGCATCCGGTTCTAGGCGCCACCACTCCCCCGTACGGCCCGGGCGCGGACCCCACCGCCCCGGGCCCCGTCGTACCCCTCACCCCAACCCGTCCCACCCGCCCGGGGAGTCACGCAATGCCGCTCCACCGCCACCTCAGCAAGGGCCGTGAGATCGCCCGCACCGCCGGGGACCACGCCTCGGACATGTTCGCCCCGCTCGCCGTGATCGGCCGCGGCCTGCGCCACCACGCCGACTGGGCCAAGGGCCGCTGGCAGGCCACCCCGAAGGAGCGCCGCGGCCCGACGCTGTTCCTGACCGCCGCCCTGCTGATCGGCATCTACCTGCTGCCGCACGGCCTGCTGTTCGCGCTGATCGCCCTGATGGCCAGCGCCGCCTGGGCCGGCCGGGCCCCCAGGGACGCGGCCGCCGCGCCCGCGCCCGACGTCGCCGACGTCAAGCTGAGCGCCCTCTACTCGGCACTCACCCCGTACCTGTGCGGGCCCGAGGACATCAACCCGCTCTACCGCTTCGAGGGCAGCTACAAGAGCGCCTTCAGCGCCTGGGAGTTCGACGGCGAGGGCCGGCTCGCCAAGCTGGAGCTCAGCTACCCCGCGTACTTCACCGACACCGAGCCGGCCGCCCGCGCCCGGATCGAGCAGGTCGTCCAGGGCAAGGCCGGCCGGGCCCGGGAGTACCGCTTCGACTGGGACGAGGAGTCCAACCGGCTGCGGATCGCCGCGATGTCCCCGCTGCCGACCGACATCGTCGCCCAGCGCTTCGTGGCCGCCCCGGGCGAGATCGTGCTCGGCTTCACCGACGAGGACGGCACCGCCCGCACCATCCCGGTCAGCCAGGGCGGCGCCATCGTCCAGCAGCCGCCGGTGGTCTGGCGCACCGGCCCGCGCTCCTCCGAGCCGCACCTGCTGGCCCTCGGGGTCGCCGGCCACGGCACCTCCAGCCTGCTGCGCTCGATCGCGCTCCAGGCCCTGCCCTACGGCGACCTGGTGGTGATCGACGGCGCCGGCACCGGGGAGCACGCCTGCCTGGTGAACCGGCCCGGCGTGCACACCGTGGAGACCAGCCTGCTCGGGGCGCTGGCCGCGCTGGAGTGGGCCGCCCAGGAGACCGAACGCCGGCTCGCCGCCCTGAACGCCGCCCGGCACAGCGGCACCACCCCGCCCGAGGACATCAGCCGGCCGCTGTGGCTGCTGCTGGACCACCCCACCGAGCTGAGCGAACTCGCCCACGCGGAGGGCCGCCCCGACCCGCAGGACCTGCTGGAGCTGCCGCTGCGGCACGGCCGGGCCGCCCGGGTCACCGTGGTCGTCGCCGACGACGTCGAGGCCCGGGACCGGCTCACCCCGACCGTCCGGACCACCACCCGGGCCCGGGTCCTGCTCGGCCCCGCCGGGCCCGAGGAGGGCCGCGCCGCGCTCGGCGCACCGCTGGACATCGTGCCCGCCGCGCACGCACCGCGCGGCCGCGGCTACGCCCGGATCGGCAATGGCACCCCCGTCCGGCTCCAGGTGCCCGCCACCGTCGACCCGCTGGACGACGAGGCCCCGCCGCAGCTGCGGGACGCGGTGATCGCCCTGCTGCCGCACCGCGACAGCCGCACCGAGGTGGCCCCGGCCGCGCCGCCGCGCCCGGAGCACCCGCCGACCGTCCCGGCGGACGGGGCGTCCGCGGTCCACCACGTCCGTGCCGTCCAACCCGTCCAATCCGTCGACCACATCCGCCCCGTCGACCTCGGCAAGAGCGAGCCGATGATCCGCTCCCGACCGATCTCCTGAACGTCCGGCGGCGGGGGCGCCGACGCCCGTCGAACCCCGCCCCGGTACGCTCGGGAACGGAAAGGCCGACCGATCACCGCCTGTGAAATAGGTGACACCTGGGGTGATATCACTGGCCAGATGTGACAAATCGGGCGCCGGTGGGTACAAACAGGGGCGGCACGACAGACGACGCATGTCCCGGGACGGGAATCTTCGTCGGAAGCCGAGCGTTGACCGAACGACGAAGAACAGCGACCACTAGTCCTGTGGGCCATAAGCCCGGGAGGCACGATTCATGAGCGAGCGAGCTCTCCGCGGCACGCGACTCGGGGCCACTAGCTACGAGACCGACCGTGGTATCGATCTGGCTCCCCGCCAGACCGTCGAGTACGCATGTCAGAACGGACACCGATTCGAGGTTCCCTTCTCGGTCGAGGCGGAGATCCCACCGACCTGGGAATGCCGCTTCTGCGGCCAGGAGGCGGCACTTCTCGACGGTGACGAGCCGGAGGAGAAGAAGGTCAAGCCCACGCGCACCCATTGGGACATGCTGATGGAGCGCCGGACGCGCGAGGAGCTGGAGGAGGTGCTGGCCGAACGGCTGGCCGTGCTCCGTTCCGGCGGGATGAACCTCGCGGTGCACCCGCGGGACACCCGCAAGAGCGCCTGACACACTCGCTCCCGCCGCTGGGCGGGAGGACGCGAAAAGGGACCCTGGTCACCAGGGTCCCTTTCGCGTTGTCCGGGGCGGGCAGCCTGTCCGGGGCGGGCAGCGGAATCGGACGGCCGACCGGCGGGGTCAGCCGGCGATCGGCGGCCGGTAGCCGGTGCCCGGCTCCTGCGGATCGCGCGGGCCGGCGCCCGGCTCGACGACCTCACCGTGGATCACCTTGCCGTCCGGGCGGTGGATGCGCAGCTGCTCCTGCAGCCGCATCGCGTCCGCGAACGGATCGGCGCCGGCGACGGAGGTGCTGCGCAGCGCCTTGCCCGCGACCCGGCGTCCGGCGGCCCGCCAGAGCGCCCGGGTGGGCGGGAACAGCAGGGTCAGGGCGACCAGGTCCGAGAGGAAGCCGGGGACGACCAACAGCAGCCCGGCCAGCACCGTCATGCTGGTGCCGGTCTGCGGCTGCTCGGACTGCGGGTTCTTGCTCTGCTCGACGGCGGCCGACAGCGCCTTCAACCCGGCCCGCTTGATCAGGGAGCCGCCGATCAGCGCGCCGCCGATCAGCAGCAGCAGGACGGTGAAGCCGCCCAGCCACGAACCCACCTGGACCAGCAGCCAGATCTCCAGCACCAGCCAGGCGGTGATCAGCAGCGGCAGCGCCCGGCGGAGCCTGCCACGGGGGGCCGGACGGCTGGGGGTAGCTTGCTGGGTCACGGTACGAATCCACTCCAAGCGGTGCTCTGCGCGCCGCACGGGAGGTCCGGGCCGGCTACGGCACCACCTGGTCCAACGCTTCCCCGGTGGCCGGTGTTCCGGTGGCCGGCTTCTTCCGGCGGCCGATCAGCACGGCGGCGCCGCAGGCCAGCAGGCCTCCGACCGCCAGCGTCCACTCCGGCGCGGCGCCCACCCGGTCGGCCACCGTGGTGCCGTCGCGCAGCGGGACGGTCGCGGACAGCTCGGCCGGGGTCAGCTCCCGGGTGCGCTGCTCGACCGTGCCGTCGGGGGCGATCACCGCGCTGATGCCGCTGGTGGCGGCGATCAGGACGGCCCGTCCGTGCTCGACCGCGCGCAGCCGGCTCATCGCGAGCTGCTGCTCGGGTTGGCCGGTCTCGGCGTAGGTCGCGTTGTTGGTCTGCACCACCAGGACGCGGGCGCCGCTGTCGACGGTGTCCCGGATGATCTCGTCGTAGGCCACCTCGAAGCAGATGACGTCGCCGATCCGCGCGGGGCCGAGCTGCATGACGCCGTTGTGGTCGCCGGGGTAGAAGTCCCGGGCGACCCGCTGGAGGCGGGTGATCACCTTCATCAGCTGGGCGCGGAAGGGCACGTACTCGCCGAAGGGGACGGGGTGCTGCTTGGTGTAGGAGGCGCCCGGGCCGGTCCGCGGGTCCCAGACGATGCCCTCGTTCTGGACGTGCTGGGCGTCCGGGCCGTCCACCAGGGTGCCGACCAGGGTCGGCACGCCGACGGCCTGGACCGCCTCGTCGATGCGGTCGCGGGCCAGCGGGTCGGAGAACGGGTCCAGGTCGGAGGAGTTCTCCGGCCAGATCACGATGTCGGGGCGGGGGGTCCTGCCGGCCCGGACGTCGGCGGCGAGGCGCTCGGTGGCCGAGGCGTGGTTGTTGAGGACCATCATCGGGCGGCCGAGGAAGTCCATGCCCGGGTTGGGCACGTTGCCCTGGACGATGGCGACCTTGACGGTGTCGTTCGCGGCGGTCGGCACCGGGACGAGGTAGCCGGTCAGCAGCGCGGCGACCGCGCCGAGCGCCGCCAGCGCGGCCGCCCGGGGCGCCTTGCGCGACCCCCGGCGCAGGCGCAGCACGGCCCAGGCCGACAGGGCGCCGCAGAGGGCGACGGCGAAGGTCACCAGCGGCGCGCCGCCGAGCGCGGCGAGCGGGGTGAACGGGGTGGCGGTGTTGGCGAAGGCGAGCCGGCCCCAGGGGAAGCCGCCCAGCGGCAGCCGGTCCCGGGCCCACTCCTGGGTGACCCACAGGCAGGCCGCCCAGAGCGGCCCGCCGGGCAGCCGGGAGGTGAGCGCCAGCGCCCCGCCGAGCAGGGCCAGGAACAGCGCCTCGACGACGGACAGGCCGACGGTGGCGTCCCAGCCGACCACCCGCAGCCAGCTGAGCAGCACCAGGAAGAACGGCAGGCCGAAGGCGAAGCCCGTCCACAGGCCCTGGCGGAAGGTGCGGCCGCGGGTGAGCAGCGACAGCGCGGCGACGCCGAGCAGGGACAGCGGCCAGAGGTCGTAGGGCGGGAAGGCGAGCGCGAGCAGCAGGCCGGCCACCGCGGCGAGGCCGGTGCGGGGCAGCCCGGTGCGGACCTTGGCGACGGTGCGGGCGGCGCGTCCGGGCCTGCCGGGGGTAGGGGCCGGGTCCTGTGGCTCGGGAGCGGTCCCGGACCGCTCCTGGGTGACGGGCATGGCCACCGGCGCACCATCTTCCTGGGGACTTGCTGTTCGGACGCTGTCCGAAGAAGGTACCCCGGAACGTCGGGGTCGCGTGAGGTCAGGGTGGTACGGCCGGACGGCCCCCGCCCCGGCCGGACCGGGCCCCGGCACCTGCCCTCGCCGCACCCGCGCCGGGCGGCCTCGCCCGCCGGTCAGCGCTCGGCCGGTCAGCGCTCGGAGTAGCGCAGGCGGCCCAGCGGCCAGTGCGCGGAGAGCCAGTCGGAGACGGCCCGGTGGAGCGGGGCGTCCAGCTCGGCGCGGTCGGCGCGGACCCAGGAGCTGACCGAGACCACGGACGGGTCCTCGCGGTCCGGGTAGATGTAGACGCAGCCGATCACCTCGTCCCGGTCCGGTTCCAGGACGGTGTAGGTGAAGCCGGTGCGGGCCTCGAAGTCGGCGGCGTGGCGGCGCAGGTCGGCGAGGTTCTGTTCGAGGGGCATCCCCTCCGCGGGCGGCCAGCCGCGGCCGGCCCAGCCCGGGGTGGCGCGGATGTGGTCGATGCTGCTCGTCCAGGCGGCGTGGTCGGAGGCGTTGTGCTGCTCGCCCAGGGGCTCCAGGCGGAACTCCGGGGCGAGCAGCTCACGGGGGACGGTGAAGTCGGCGGGCACCAGGGGATCGGTCGTCATGGCGGTCAATCTAGGCTTTCCGGCGCTCCCCCTCATCCGGTTTAGCGCCGCGTCCGGTTCAGGACCGCGTCCGTCTCAGCGCTGGTGCACGGTGCGGCCGCGGACCACGGTGCGCAGGCAGGTGGGGAGTTCGCGGCCCGGGGTGAGGTCGGGCAGGCCGGGGGTGCCGGAGCGCGGGTCGGTGGACCAGCCGGCCACCCGGGCGTCGGGGGCCTGGACGACCAGGTCCTCGGCGGCCCAGATCGCGTAGCTGGCGACGGCGCCGGGGACCAGCACGCCGTCCTGGTCGCGGCCGATCGCGCGCCAGCCGCCGCGGGTGTGGGCGGTGAAGGCGGCGCGGACGGAGATCCGGTGGTCCAGGGTCCGGTGGAAGGCCGCTGCCCGGACGGTGCCCCAGGGGTCGAGCGGGGTGACCGGGGCGTCCGAGCCGAAGGCCAGCGGGACGCCGGCCCGCAGCAGGGCGGCGAAGGGGTTGAGGGCGGCGGCCCGCTCGGCGCCCAGGCGCTGCACGTACATGCCGTCCGGGCCGCCCCAGGCGGCGTCGAAGGCGGGCTGGACGGAGGCGGTGAGGCCGAGCTCGGCGAACGCGGCGATGGCCTTGTCGTCGAGCGCTTCGGCGTGCTCGACGCGGTGGCGCATGGCCTTGACGCGGTCGAGGCCGACCCGCTCGCCGGCCGCCCGGACGCCCTCGATGACGGCGGTGACGGCGGCGTCGCCGATGGCGTGGAAGCCGGCCTGCAGCCCGGCTCCGGTGCAGGCGGCGACGTGGTCGGCGACCTGCTCGGCGGTCAGGTAGGCGGCGCCGGTGTGCCCGGCGTCGGCGTACGGGGTGTGCAGGCAGGCGGTGCGCGAGCCGAGCGCGCCGTCCACGAAGAGGTCGCCGCCGGCGCCCACCGCGCCGAGCCGGCGCGCCGTCTCGACTCCGCCCAACTCGCCCCAGTAGCCGAACACTTCGGGGCCCTCGCGGTCCGCTGCCAGGGCCAGGAGGGCGGTCAGGTCGGCCTCGGAGGAGATCTCCGGCCCGGCGCACTCGTGCAGGGCGCCGATGCCGAGTTCGGCGGCGCGGGCGAGGGTGGCGCGCTGGGCGTGGCGGCGCTGCTCGGGGGTGAGGTGGGCCAGCGCGGTCCGCCGGACGGCGTGGTGGGCGTCCTTGGTGAGCGGGCCCTCGGCGTCGAAGCCGGGCCGCTCGGCGAGGCCCTCGGTGCGGGTGCGCAGCGCGGTGGTGGCGAGCGCGGAGTGCACGTCGGTGCGGGAGAGGTAGAGCGCGGCGCCGCGGGCGGCGGCGTCGAGTTCGGCGAGCGTGGGCGGGCGGCCCTCGGGCCACCCGCTCTCGTCCCAGCCATGGCCGATGAGCACCCCGCCGGAGTCGGTCCTGGCCTCGACGAAGGCGGTGACGGCTGCCAGGGCGGCGGCCAGCGAGGGGCTGCCGGTGAGGTCGAGACCGGTGAGCGCCAGGCCGGTGGCGGTGGCGTGGACGTGGGCGTCCACGAAGGCGGGGGTGACCAGCGCGCCGTCCAGCTCGACGATCTCGTCGGCGGTGGCGGCGTACGCCTCGGCGGCGCCGTCGCTGCCGACCCAGGCGATGTGCTCGCCCTCCACGAGCATCGCGGTGGCGAACGGGTCGGCGGGGCTGTAGACGGCGCCGCCGCGCAGCAGGACGGTCCGGGGGGTGCTTTCGGTCATGCGGCTAAGTCTGCACCTTGGGTTTCGCTCCCCCCGAGCCGGTCCGAGCTTCAGAGCTTCGGGGGCCGGGCCTCGTAGGGGGTGGAGAGCACCACGGTGGTGCGGGTGGAGACCCCGGCGGCGCTGCGGATGCGGGCGAGCAGGTCCTCCAGGTCGCCGGGGGCTCCGACGCGGACCTTGAGGATGTAGTTCTCGTCGCCGGCGACGCTGTGGCAGGCCTCGATCTCGGGCAGGCCGGCCAGCCGCTCCGGGGTGTCGTCGGGGGCGCTCGGGTCGAAGGGTTTGACCGAGATGAAGGCGGTCAGTGCCAGGTCGACGGCGTCGGGGTCGATGATCGCGGTGTAGCCGCGGATCACCCCGCGCTGTTCGAGGCGGCGCACCCGCTGGTGCACCGCCGAGGTGGACAGGCCGGTGGCCTTGCCCAGGTCCGTGTAGCTCATCCGGCCGTCCTCGAGGAGCAGCTGGACGATGCGTTGGTCGAGATCCTCCACAGTGGGCAAACCTACCGGCTCCGGAGCACGGGGGGCGCACACGGTGGCACGGACCGGGACCGCAGGTGACACGGAGGCAAGTGCCGGGTGAATGTGGCAGGCGATGTGGCCAAGGACACACCCGGTGCATCGCGGTGCGCACCACCGCAGGGTTATGAGCCCGAATCCCAGGGAAGTGCTGGTTGTGGCCCTGGACGACCATGCCGGGCCCGATCCTAGGGGGATCCTCATGCCTGCTACTGACCAGCGTGTGCTGCGCGCCGACGAGACCGACGATATGACCGGCCGCGAAGACCTCGCGGTCGACCAAGCGCCGGGCGTCGACCCCGGCGAGGCCGAGACCTGGGACATCTTCCGGGTCCACTGCCCCGAGTGCCGCCGTCCGATCGCCCTGGTGGCGGATGAGGACCGGCTTCCGCAGCACGCCCTGCTGCCCACCGCCTGGAACCCCTTCGCTCCCGCGATCTGCCCGGGTTCGGGCAGCCCGACCGACGACCTGGCCGAGGTCGAGAGCTCGGACGACGCGCAGCCGACCGGCTTCGACGCGCTGTTCAAGCTTCCGAGCGGTCTCGACTGGCGCACCCAGCCGTTCTCGCACGCGCTGGTGCACCGCCCGGTGCGCACCGCGGCGGCCCCGGGCCAGGCCGCGCGCAGGACCGTCCCGGTCACGCCGGTCATCCCGGAGCAGCGCCGGCGGCTGGTGCGGCAATGAGCGCCGCCCGTTCACCGTTGACCTGACGCTCCGGCAGGAACGCCTGCGGCCGTCACTCCGCACCCTGGAGTGACGGCCGCAGGCCGTATCGGGGAAGGCCGTCAGGCCTTCGTGAGGTGGCGGCCGATCACCAGCCGCTGGATCTGGTTGGTGCCCTCGACGATCTGCAGCACCTTGGCCTCGCGCATATAACGCTCTGCCGGGAAGTCCTGGGTGTAGCCGTAGCCGCCGAGCACCTGGACGGCGTCGGTGGTCACCCGCATCGCCGTGTCGGTGCAGAACAGCTTGGCCATCGCCGCCTCCTTGGAGAACGGCCGGCCCGCGTCCCGCAGCCGCGCGGCGGTCAGGTAGAGCGAGCGCCCGGCCTCGATCTGGGTGGCCATGTCGGCGAGCATGAACGACAGGCCCTGGAACTCGGCGATCGGGCGGCCGAACTGGCGCCGGGTGCGGGCGTAGTCCACCGCGAGGTCGAGGGCGGCCTGGGCGACGCCGACCGCGCAGGCCGCGATGCCGAGGCGGCCGGAGTCCAGTGCGGCGAGCGCGATCTGGAAGCCCTGGCCCTCCTCGCCGATCAGCCGGTCGCGGGAGACCCGGGCGCCGTCGAAGTGCAGCTGGGCGGTCGGCGAGGAGCGCATGCCCATCTTGTGCTCCGGCGGTGCGGCCGACAGGCCCTGCTGGGTGCCGGGGACGAGCAGGCAGCTGATGCCCTTCGGGCCCTCGGTGCCGGTGCGCACCATCGTGCTGTAGAAGTCGGCCTGCCCACCGTGCGTGATCCAGGCCTTGGTGCCGTTGACGACGTACTCCTCGCCGTCCAGGTCGGCGCGGGTGCGCAGGGCGGCCGCGTCGGAGCCGGACTGCGGCTCGGAGAGGCAGTAGGCGCCGAGCTGGTCGCCGGAGAGCATGCCGGGCAGCCAGGTCTCGCGCTGCCCGTCGGTGCCGAAGGTGGCCAGCGCGTGGCAGGACAGGGTGTGCACGCTGACGCCGAGGCCGACGGCCAGCCAGCCGGCCGCGAGCTCCTCCAGCACCTGCAGGTACACCTCGTACGGCTGCTCGCCGCCGCCGTACTCCTCGTCGTACGGGAGGGACAGCAGCCCGGCCTCGCCGAGGGTGCGGAAGACCTCCCGCGGGAAGCGGCCGGCGCCCTCGTCCTCCGCCGCGCGCGGCTGCAGCTCGCGCTGCACCAGGTCCCGGGTGAGGCTCAGCAGCTCCCGGGCCTCCTCGCTCGGCAGCTGGCGCTCCACGGCTTTCACGGGGGAGGGGGTCATGGCGGCGGTCGCCTCCTCGATCGGGCGACGGACCGAGCTGTCGGCTGGTCCGGCGCGGGGTGTGGCAGGTCGGCCCGACCGGCACCGGGTTGCGGTGAACGGCCGTTCACAGGCGTGGCGAAGGCGAGTATGCCCGAAACCCGGGCTGCCGTCACGACCAGCGCAGATGAACTGGACGCAGTGGTGGGCTACGGCACCGTAGGGTTGACGTTGTGGCTGTTTCCGGAACCCTCCCCACCCTTCTTCCGCCCGCGACCGGCGACCCGCTGACCGCGCTCGCCGCCGAGCTGCGCGCGCTGGCGCCCTCCTGCGGGCCGGTGCGGCTGGTCGCGGTGGACGGCCATGCGGGCTCCGGCAAGACCACCTTCGCCGGGCGGCTGGCGGCGGCACTCGGCGGGGCGCCGGTGGTCCACCTCGACGACCTGGCCACCCACACCGACTTCTTCGGGTGGACCGGGCGGCTCCGCGAGCAGGTGCTGGAACCGCTGGCGGCCGGCCGGGACACCGTGTACCGGGTGTACGACTGGACGCTGCGCCGCTTCGCGACGACCGCCGTGGTGCCGGCCGCCCCGGTGGTACTGGTGGAGGGTGTGGGCGCGGGGCGCCGGGAGGTGCGCCCGTTCCTGGCCCGGGTGATCTGGATGGAGCTGGACGCCCTGGCGGCCCGGCGGCGCGGGGAGGAGCGGGACGGTCCGGAACTGGCCGGGTTCTGGGCGGGCTGGGCGCGGGCGGAGGCGGCGCACTTCGCCGCCGACCCGAGCCGTCCGTACGCCGCCACGCGCGTCGACGGGGTGACCGGGCGGATCCTGCCGGGCACCGTGGGTGAAGCTTCAACCAAGTCCTTGACCTGCGACATCACCAGGACTTAGGTTTGCCTCAGCCGCTGGAGCGCAGCGCTCCGGCCGCATCGGACCCGGCGTCCCCGGCTTGTTCCCCCGTGAGCCGGGGGCGCCGTTCGGTCCCCCCTCCCCATCGCGCCACAGCGCCGGCACAGCCCGCTCGTTTCAGCCATTTCGCCGCCCAACGACCGCGCGCACGATCGCATTTGAGCCCGTACGGCACCCTTCCGGATCAGCCCCGCGCCGGTACGATTCCTGGCAGGCGCAGAGGCGCCCCGGGGGCTTCCGACCACGGCCCGGCCATGCTCAGGCGAACCGACGACCGAGCCCCGGGCCACACCGCGGGGGGCGTGAGTGACGACGGTGGACAGTTCCGACAGCACGGCGGGCGGCCCGGACCGGCTCGCCGACCGCGCCTGGCTGCGCGCCATGGACGCCTACACCGCGGGCGCCTACGCCCGCGCCGAGGAGGAGTTCCGGGCCGCCGTGCGGCTGGACCCGGGCATGGCCGACGCCTGGCTCGGCCTCCACGCACTGCGCAGCGACACCTCCGCGGCGCTGCTCGCCATGTACCGCCACCAGAAGCGCTTCGGCGAGCAGCGGCGGCTGCACCGGCGCCCGCTCAGCTCCTGGTACTGGCTGGGCTGGTGGGTGCAGCCCGTCCTGGAGGACGCCCGCGACCTCGCCCTGGCGCACGCCTCGCACTGGCTGGACGGCCGCCATCTCGCCGAGCTGGACCGGGCGTTGGAGCAGTGCCCGGCGCCCAGCGAGGACCCCTCCGCCCAGTTCCTGTACGCCTGCCGGTCCTACCTGCTCAAGGACTGGGAGCAGTTGATCCGGGACACCGACCGCCTGCTGGACGACCCGCTGCTGGGCATCGAGGCCGGGCTGTTCGCCGGGATGGCGCGGGTGCGGCTGGACATGTGCGCCCAGGCGCAGGCGCCACTGGCCGCCTCGCTGGCGCGCTGCCGCTCCGAGCAGCCGCAGCGCAAGGAGCTGCGGTACTGGCTGGCCCGGGCGTACGAGGGGGCCGGGCGCAGCGCGGCGGCCCTGCCGCTGTACCGGGCGGTGCACCGGGCGGATCCGGCCTTCATGGACACCGCCACCCGGCTGGCGGCGATCGCGGCGGAGGACTCGCTCGCCGACGGGCTGCTGGCGGGCGGGCGCCCGGGCGGGGCGGAGCCGGCCGGGCCGGGCGGCGAGGCGGGCTACCAGGACGAGCTCGGGTACGTGGAAGGACCGCTCTACGGCGAGGAGTTCGGACCCGGAGCCGCCGAGCCGGGCGGTGGGCCGGCGGTGGACGCCAGCCTGGTGGACGAGGTCACCGACCTCGCCCCGGCCGGGCCGGCGGCCGACGGTGCGCCCCAGGCGGCCGGGGAGCGGTCCGGCTCGGGTGCCCCGGGCCGCCCCGCCGGACCCGCGCCGCTGCCCGTCCGCGGCGAGGCGCAGCCCCGGGTCGCGCCCGCCCCCGCGGCTCGGTCGGGGGGCGACGACCGGGAGTTGGACGCGGCCCTGGCCGAACTGTCACTGATGGTGGGCCTGGAGCCGGTGAAGCGCCAAGTGCGCGCGCTGTCGGCCCAGTTGCGGATGAGTCGACTGCGGGCCGAGCAGGGCCTGCCGGTCCAGCCGCCGAAGCGGCACTTCGTCTTCTCCGGTCCGTCCGGCACCGGCAAGACCACCGTGGCCCGGATCCTCGGCCGGGTCTTCCACGCCCTCGGCCTGCTCTCCGGCGACCATCTGGTGGAGGCCCAGAGAGCCGACCTGGTCGGCGAGTTCCTCGGCCAGACGGCCGTCAAGGCGAACGACCTGATCGACTCCGCGCTGGACGGCGTGCTGTTCATCGACGAGGCGTACAGCCTCTCCAACTCCGGCTACACCAAGGGCGACGCGTACGGTGACGAGGCGCTGCAGGTGCTGCTGAAGCGGGCCGAGGACAACCGGGACCGGCTGGTGGTGATCCTGGCCGGCTACCCCGAGGGGATGAACCGGCTGCTCGCCACCAACCCCGGCCTGAACTCCCGCTTCACCACCCGCGTCGACTTCCCCAGCTACCGCCCGAACGAGCTGACCGCGATCGGTGCGGCGCTGGCCGGCCGGGACGGCGACGGCTGGGACGAGGACGCGGCCGAGGAGCTGGCCAGCATCTGCACCCACGTGGTGCGCGAGGGCTGGATCGACGAGCTGGGCAACGGCCGGTTCATCCGCACCCTGTACGAGAAGTCCTGCGCCTACCGGGACCTCCGGCTGTCGCTGCTGCGCGAACCGCCGGGCCGGGAGGACCTGGCGACGCTGCGGCTGCCGGACCTGGTGCAGGCGTACGGGGAGCTGATCGACGGCCGGGGGTAGCGAACGGCCGAGGCTGGAGGACGCGGCCGGGCTGGGAGCGGGCGGGCCGGGGGCGGCCCCGGCTATCGGGTGTCCGACTGTCGGAGCAGACTAGCCTCGCGCTCGGGGTCGAGCCCGACGGCCGGCCGGTCGGCGCGCTGCGGGGCGTCGCCGCCGATGGAGCGCAGCCAGGCCCAGGTGGACTCGACCGTCTCGGCGACGGGGCGGCAGCGCAGCCCGGCGTCCACCGCGCGGACCACCGAGGCGCCGTGCAGGAAGTCGTACAGCTCGCCGGGCGCAAGCCAGATCGGCAGTTCGGTCCACGGCTCGATGCCCGCCGCGAGGATCCGCTCCGGGTCGGTCCAGCGCAGCTCGGCGTCCGAACCGGTGGCCCGGACGCAGGCCGCCAGCAGGTCGCCCATGGTGGCGTGACCAGCCGGGCTGACCACGTTGTAGGGGCCGCCCAGGCGGGCCGCCACCGCGTCCAGGGTCCAGATCGCGAGGTCGCGGCCGTCGATGTACTGCAGCGCCGCATCGCGTGGGCCGGGGGCGAGCACCGGCCCGCCGCGGGCGATCCGGTTCAGCCACCAGGGCAGTCGGCCGATGTCCTCGTACGGGCCGAGGATCAGGCCGGCCCGGGCCAGCAGCGCCCGGCCGCCGTACTCGGCTTCCAGCGCCAGTTCGGCGCCGCGCTTGGCCTCGGCGTAGGGCACCTCGCCGGTCAGGTCCGGGGAGGAGGCGACCATCGGCGCCGTCTCGTCCGCGCCGGCCCGCAGCGGGTGGTCGTACACCGAACGGCTGGAGACGTACGCGTAGTGCCCGACCCTGCCGTTCAGCGCCCGCGCGCTGTCGCGCACCGCCGCCGGCGCCCAGGACCAGGTGTCCACCACCGCGTCCCACTCCCCCGCGGCGAGCGCCGCCAGGCCGTCCGCGGCCGTACGGTCGCCGACCAGCGGCCGCACGCCCTCGGGCACGGGCTGCGTGCCGCGGTTGAGGGCGGTCACCTCCCAGCCCCGGGCCACCGCCTCCTCGGCGACGGCGCGCCCGACGAACTTCGTTCCACCCAGCAGCAGGAGTCTCATGCCGACCACCCTGCTCCGAGGGTGGCCGGCAGGGGAAGCGCCGCCTGCTCTGGGCAGATTCGCCACGGGCGGACACGCCGGCTGGGAACGCGGGGCCGCTACCCGGCGGTGCGGTGGTCGGGGTCGTGCATCTCGCCGACCAGTTCCTCCAGCACGTCCTCCAGCATCACCACGCCCGTCGTGCGGCCGTCCTGGTCCAACACGGCGGCCAGGTGGCAGGTGGCCCGGCGCATCGCGCCGAGGGCGTCGTCCAGCGGGAGGGTGCCGCGCAGCACCGTGATCGGCCGCCACAGGCGGGCCGGGACGGGCGCCGAGGGATCCTCCACGTCGAGGATGTCCTTGAGGTGGAGGTAGCCGAGGTAGCCGTGGCCGGCCGGGTCGCCGTCGGCGACCGGGAAGCGCGAGAAGCCGGTCCGCAGGGCGAGTTCCTCGATCTCGGCGGCGGTCACCTTGGTGTCCACGGTGACCAGCTCGTCGTGCCGCAGCAGCACGTCGGAGACGGGGCGCCGGCCCATCTCCAGGGCGTCCTCCAGGCGCTCCTGGCGGTCCTCGTCGAGCAGACCGGCGTCCCGGGAGTCGACCAGCAGGTACAGCAGCTGCTCGGTGGTGAAGACCGACTCCACCTCGTCCTTGGGCTCGACCCGGAAGAGCCTCAGCACGCCGTTGGCGAAGGCGTTCAGCAGCCGGATCACCGGGGTGAGCCAGCGGGCCAGCCGGTCCAGCGGCGGGCCGAGCCACAGCGCGGCCCTCTCCGGGCCGGCCATGGCCATGTTCTTCGGCACCATCTCGCCCATCACCATGTGGAGGAAGACCACCAGGGCGAGCGAGATCCCGTACGAGAGCGGGTGCATCAGACCGGACGGGACGCCGATCGCGTGGAACGGCCCCGCCAGCAGGGCGGCGATGGTCGGCTCGGCGAGCGCACCGAGGCCCAGCGAGCAGACGGTGATCCCGAGCTGGGCCGCGGCCAGCATCGCGGACACGTTGGACAGCGCGTGCAGCACGGTGCGGGCGCGCTTGTGCCCGGCTTCGGCGAGCGGCTCGATCTGGCTGCGGCGCACCGACACGACGGCGAACTCGGCGCCGACGAAGAACGCGTTGCCGAGCAGCAGCAGGAGGGCGAGGGCCAGTTGCAGCACGGTCATCGGGCGTCCTCCTCGTCCTCGCCGAACAGCGCGGGCGCGGAGGTGCGCTCCACCCGGACGTGGCTGGTGCGGTGCCGGTCGACGCCGGTCACGGTGAACCGCCAGCCGGGCAGCTCGGCCTGCTCACCCACCTCGGGGAGCTTGCCGAGCAGGTCGGCGACCAGGCCGGCCAGCGTCTCGTACGGGCCGTCCGGCGCGTTCAGGCCGATGGCCTCCAGCTGGTCGATCCGGGCGCGGCCGTCGGCCTCCCAGGCGGGCAGGCCGTCGCCGGCCGACAGCGGCAGCAGCTCGGAGCGGTCGGCCGGGTCGTGCTCGTCCTGCACCTCGCCGACGATCTCCTCGACGATGTCCTCGACGGTGACGACGCCGGCGGTGCCGCCGTACTCGTCGACCACGATGGCCATCGGCTGGAGGCGGCGCAGCCGGTCGAGCAGCCGCTCGGCGGCCAGGGTCTCGGGCACCAGCAGCGGCGGCGAGGACAGCTCGCCGACCGGTACCTGGGCGCGCCGGACGGCCGGGACGGCGAGGGCGTCCTTGAGCGTCACGATGCCGGTGACCTCGTCCAGGCTGTCGGCGTACACCGGGAAGCGGGACAGGCCGGTGGCCCTGGTCAGGTTGATGACGTCGGAGGCGGTGGCGTCGCGCTGGAGCGCGGAGACGTCGACCCGCGGGGTCATCACGGACTCCGCGGTCAGCTCGCCGAGGCCGAGGGTGCGGACGAACAACCGCGCCGACTCCTCGTCTATCGCGCCGGCCTTGGCCGAGTGGCGGGCCAGCGAGACCAGTTCGGCCGGGGTACGGGCGTGCTCCAGCTCCTCCTGCGGCTCGACGCCGAAGGCCCGGACGGTGCGGTCGGCGGCGCCGTTCAGGAAGCGGATCAGCGGGCGGCAGGCGATGGAGAACGCCATGTGCGGGGCGGCGACCGCGCGGGCCACCTGGAGCGGGCGGGAGATCGCCCAGTTCTTCGGCACCAGCTCGCCGATCACCATCTGGACGACGGTGGCCAGCACCATGCCGATCACCACGGCGGCGCCGCGGGCGGCCGAGTCGGGCACGCCGATGCCCGACATCACGGGCTGCAGCAGGGTCGACAGGGCCGGCTCGGCGAGCATGCCGACCACCAGCGAGGTGACGGTGATGCCCAGTTGGGCGCCGGAGAGTTCGAAGGAGAGGTGCCGCAGGGCCCTGGAGACCCGGCGGGACTTGGCGTCGCCGGCCTCGGCGGAACGCTCCACCGCGCCGCGGTCGGCGGTGACGAAGGCGAACTCGGCGGCCACGAAGAGGCCGTTGGCGAGGATGAGCAGGAGGGCTGCGCCCAACAGCAGCCAGGCGGTGATCACAGTGCCGCCTGCCTTCCGGGGGTCGGAAGCGAGGCGGCGCAGGTACTACCGGACGGATCGTCCATCGAGGGGGAGAGTCACTCCTCAGGTCGGCTCGAGTCGGGATCGGCTCGAGTCAGGTCGGTCTCGTTCAGGCGGGGTCGGAGTCTTTGCCCCGCTTTTACCAGCGTAGACCATCGTGGGGCGGTGGTAGGAAGCGTGTTCGGGAGCCGGCCGCGCCGCGGAACCGCCTGCCCGGCTGCTCGGATCTCGCCGTACCCCGTAGCCCCGGCTGCTCAGACCTGGCCGTGCCGCTCGACCAGGTCGCGCAGCGCGCGGGCGTCCGCGATGGCCTGCTCCCTGCCGACCCCGGACTGGATGCCGACCGCCGCCAGGGAGGTGCCGTCGGCGAGGTCGAGGGTGGCCCACGGATCGCCCTGGCGGAAGTTGACGCGGACGATCTCGGCCCAGGCGAGCCGGCGGCTGCGGACGAAGTTGACCACCGTCACGCCCTCGGCGTCCGCGCGCACCCGGGGGCGGGCCAGCATGAGGCCCGCGCAGGCGAACAGCACACCGCTGGCGACCATCATGATCCGGTCGTTGAGCTGCCAGTTCGCCGGGAGCAGGACGGCCAGCACGGCGAACAGCGCCACCAGCACGACGCAGACCGGCAGCAGCACCGCGCGGGTGCGGCGGGGCGCCCAGGTGACGGGGAACTCGACGGACGGCGTGGACACGTGGGTCTCCGGTGGTTCTGGCGGCGGTGCGGGCTGCTACGGCCGACGGCGCGCGGACTTGCTACGGCGAGGGGCGGGGCTGGTACGGCGAAGGGACGGGACGCCGGTCGGCGCCCCGCCCCTATTGAACCGTCCTTTACCCGCGAACCGGTGGACAGGTCGCTCGAGTCGTCCTTCCGGACGTCCCGCTCGGGCAGGTCAGAGGCGGCAGGCGTGGATGTTGGTGACCAGGATGGCGCGGGCACCGATGCTCCACAGGTCGTCCATGATCTGCTGGGCCTCCTTGCGGAGCACCATCGAACGGACGGCCACCCAGCCCTCGGTGTGCAGCGGGGAGACCGTCGGCGACTCCAGGCCGGGGGTGAGCGCCACGGCGGCGCCGACCTTCTCGGCGCGGATGTCGTAGTCCATCAGCACGTAGCGCCGGGCCACCAGCACGCCCTGCAGGCGGCGCAGGAACTGCTCCACCCGCGGGTCCTCGCCCGCGCCCTTGGGACGGATCACCACGGCGTCCGAGACCAGGATCGGCTCGCCGAAGACCTCCAGGCCCGCGTTGCGCAGGCTGGTGCCGGTCTCCACCACGTCGGCGATCACGTCGGCGACGCCCAGCTGCACCGCGGTCTCGACCGCGCCGTCCAGCTTGGTGACCGTCGCCTTCACGCCGTGGTCGGCCAGGTGCTGCTCGACCAGGCCGGTGTAGGAGGTCGCGATCCGCAGGCCCTCCAGGCCCTTCACGTCCTCGACGTCGACACCCTCGGGGCGGGCGAAGCGGAAGGTCGACCCGGCGAAGCCGAGGGCGAGCACCTCCTCCGCGTTGGAGTGCGAGTCCAGCAGCAGGTCGCGGCCGGTGATGCCGACGTCGAGGCGGCCGGAGCCGACGTAGACGGCGATGTCGCGCGGACGCAGGAAGAAGAACTCGACCTCGTTGTTCGGGTCGACGAGCACGAGCTCCTTGGGGTCCTTCCGCTGGCGGTAGCCGGCCTCATGGAGCATCTCCGCCGCGGGACCCGAGAGAGAACCCTTGTTGGGGACGGCGATGCGCAGCATGGGGGGTTGCTTCCTTACCTGTCGGGAGGGGGTGTGCGGGGTGCTGGTGCTGGGTGCTGGTGCTGTGCTGGATGGAATGCGTGTTGGAGAACGCGGGGGCGCGCGTCAGAGGTACTTGTAGACGTCGTCGAGCGTCAGCCCGCGGGCGATCATCATCACCTGAAGGTGGTAGAGGAGCTGCGAGATCTCCTCCGCCGTCTGCTCGTCCGACTGGAACTCGGCGGCCATCCAGACCTCGGCGGCCTCCTCGACGACCTTCTTGCCGATCGCATGGACGCCCTGCTGGACGAGCTGCGCGGTGCGGGAGGACGAGGGGTCGCCGGTGGCGGCCTTCTGCTGGAGCTCGGCGAAGAGCTCCTCGAATGTCTTCGAAGCCATGATGGGCCCACCTTACGGCGTGCGGGCGCACGGACGGTAAACGGTCCCGGACCGTGGACGGTCCGGTGGACGTCTGCGGCCCGGGACCGTACGGGCCCGGGTCAGAGCGCGGCGCGCAGCACCGCGGCCGTGGCGACGGCGGCGGTGACGGCCTCGTGGCCCTTGTCCTCGGCGGAGCCCGGCAGCCCCGCCCGGTCCACCGCCTGCTGCTCGTTGTCGCAGGTCAGCACGCCGAAGCCGACCGGGACGCCGGTGTCGACGCTGACCTGGGTGAGGCCGACGGTGGCCGCCTGGCAGACGTAGTCGAAGTGCGGGGTGCCGCCGCGGATCACCACGCCCAGGGCGACGACGGCGTCGTAGCCGCCCTCGGCGAGGCGCTTGGCGGCGACCGGCAGTTCGAAGGTGCCCGGCACGCGCAGCACGGTCGGCTCGGTGATGCCCAGCTCCTTGAGGGCGCGGTGGGCGCCGTCCAGCAGGCCGTTCATCACCTGCTCGTGCCACTGGGCCGCGACGACGGCGACCTTGAGGTCGGCCGCGCCGTCGATGGTCAGCTCGGGGGCTCCGTGGCCGCTCATGTCGTTGATTCCATTCCTCGGTGGGTGGGTTGGGTGGGTCAGGAGCCCAGGCCGGGCAGGTCGTGGCCCATCCGGTCGCGCTTGGTGCGCAGGTAGCGCAGGTTGTGCTCACCCGGCGCGATCTCGACGGCCTCGCGCCCCTTGACCTTCAGGCCGTGCTCGGTGAGCGCGGTCAGCTTCTGCGGGTTGTTGGTGAGCAGGGTGAGCGAGCGGACCCCGAGGTCCACCAGCATCTGCGCCGCGATGCTGTAGTCGCGGGCGTCGGCGGGCAGCCCGAGGTCCAGGTTGGCGTCGACGGTGTCGCGCCCCTGCTCCTGGAGCTCGTACGCACGCAGCTTGTGGGCCAGGCCGATCCCCCGGCCCTCGTGGCCGCGCAGGTAGAGCACCACGCCGCGGCCGGCCTCGGCGACCCGCCGGAGCGAGGCCTCCAGCTGCGGGCCGCAGTCGCAGCGCAGCGAGCCGAAGACGTCCCCGGTCAGGCACTCGGAGTGGACCCGCACCAGGACGTCCTCGCCGTCCGGCAGCTGCCCGTCCGCGCCGAGGCCGCCGGCCACCAGGGCGAGGTGCTCGACGCCGTCGATGGTGCCCTGGTAGCCGACCGCGGTGAACCCACCGTGGGCGGTGGGCAGGGCGGTGACGGCGGCCCGGTCGACGTGCAGCTCGGTGCGGCGGCGGTAGGCGATCAGGTCCTCGATCGAGATGATCGCGAGGCCGTGCTCACGGGCGAAGGCGACCAGCTCGGGAAGCCGGGCCATGGTGCCGTCGTCGTTGACCACCTCGGCGATCGCTCCGGCCGGCGCCAGGCCCGCCAGCCGGGCCAGGTCGACGGCGGCCTCGGTGTGACCGGGGCGCACCAGCACGCCGCCCTCGACGGCACGCAGCGGGAACACGTGCCCGGGGCGGGTGAGGTCGCCGGGTTCGGTGCCGGGCGAGGACAGCAGCCGCACCGTACGGGCCCGGTCGGCGGCGGAGATGCCGGTGTCGACGCCCTCACGGGCGTCCACCGAGACGGTGTACGCGGTGCCCTTGCGGTCCTCGTTGACCTGGGTCATCGGCGGGAGCTTGAGGCGGTCCAGCTCCTCGCCGGTCATCGGGGCGCAGATCACGCCGGAGCTGTAGCGGACGGTGAAGGCCATCAGCTCGGGGGTGGCGGCGGAGGCGGCGAAGACGATGTCGCCCTCGTTCTCGCGGTCCTCGTCGTCGACCACGATCACCGCGCGACCGAGTGCGATGTCGGCGATGGCCCGCTCGACGGGGTCGAGGACCAGCTCTTCGCCGGCGCCGCTCTCCAAGGTCTGGTTCTCGGTCATGCCGTGACTCCCTGCGGGACGTTGGTGGACGTGGCTCGCGACTCACGGGTGCTCAGCCACCAGGAACGCAGGCCGAGCAGCACCAGGACGAAGTAGACGGAGTAGGTGAGGCCGGAGAAGGTGTAGCCGCTGTTGAAGGCGAACGGGACGCCGACCGCGTCGACGGCGATCCAGGCGAACCAGAACTCCAGCCAGCCGCGCGCCTGGGCGACCATCGCGGCGAGCGTGCCGACGAAGATGTAGGCGTCCGACCACGGGCTCCAGGACAGGCTGGGGTAGGCGGTGAACAGCAGTGCCAGGGCGACGGTGCCGACCGCGGTGCCGGCCACCAGGGCGGCCCGCTCGGACCAGCCGGCGAACCGCACGGCGATGGTGCCGCTGTCCCGGCGGCCGCGCCGCCACTGGGCCCAGCCCCAGCCGGCGGTGGCGATGACGATCAGCTGCTTGCCGATCAGGCCGGGGACGTGGCCCCCCAGGTACGCGGTGATCAGCACGACGCCGGACAGGAGTTGGACCGGCCAGCTCCACACCGAGCGGCGCCAGCCGAGCGCGAGGCCGCCGAGGCCGAGCAGGTTGCCGATCATGTCGGCCCACTTCACGTGTTCGCCGAAGACGGTGAACGCTTCTCCGCTGAGCCAGCTCACTTGGATTCCCCCGGGATGTCGGCGAGGTCGGGCAGGGTGGGCAGGGTGGGGACGGTCGGCAGGGTCGGGAGAGCGGGGAGGGCCGGCAGGTTGGGCAGCGCGCGCGACTCGAGCAGGCGCTCCACGTACTTGGCGAGCACGTCCACCTCCAGGTTGACGCTCTCGCCGACCGCCTTCGCGCCGAGCGTGGTCAGCGCGAGGGTCGCCGGAATGAGGCTGACGGTGAAGCTGTCACGGGCGGCCTCGACGACGGTGAGGCTGACCCCGTCGACCGTGATCGAGCCCTTCTCCACCAGGTAGCGGGAGATCGACTCCGGCAGGGAGAAGCGCAGGACCTCCCAGCGCAGTTCACCATTCGCGTCCCGCTCGCCGGGCTCGCGCGCCAACAGCCGCCCGGTGGCGTCGACATGGCCCTGCACCAGGTGCCCGCCGAGGCGCGCGCCGAGCGCCATGGCGCGCTCCAGGTTGACCCGGGAACCGGGCTTCAGCTCGCCCAGGCTGGAGCGGTGCAGGGTCTCGGCCATCACGTCGGCGCTGAACTCGGCGGTCTCGGCGGCAAGTTCCTCGGGGCTGTCGACGACGGTCAGGCAGACGCCGTTGACCGCGATCGAGTCGCCGTGCCGCGCACCGGAACGGACCACCGGGCCACGCAGGCGGATTCGCGAGGAGTCGCCGATCTCCTCGATCGACACGACCTCGCCGAGCTCTTCGATGATGCCGGTGAACACCCGGGTCTCCTCGCGCTTGGGCGCGGACTCCGGGGCGGCAGAGGGAGATGACACGGACGGGCAACGGTGCGCGGACCCGGAGGCACGACCCGTCGCCGGGGTGCCGGAGCCGCCGGGAGATCGCTCACCCGGCCCGGGAGCCACCGCTCCCGCCGTTCACCTGACCGTGGTCCGGTCCGGGTTTCGACCGGTTCCGATGGACCACGGGTACTGCGCTTCGTCCGCCCGCGCACGCCTCCCATCCGGACTTTAACCGTCGGTCCAGGAATTTCACCTGGTCAACCGGCCGCTGGCTGCGGACGGGTCGCGGACTGTAACCGCCGGTTCGGATTTTCACCGACCCCGGAGTGCGCTGAACGTCACTGCTGTTGCCGTCATTCTGCCACGGCCGGTGCGGGCCCAGGGAGAGCCTTCGACTGTGGCCTGTTTCACGGTCGAGGGCGGGAATGCGCGGCGGGGCGGCGGGGGCTGGTTCCGGGCCCGGCGCGCGGGGCTGGCGCGTGAGCCCGGCGCGCAGGCCCGGCGCGCGGGCTGGCGCGTGGACAGGCTGGGGCCCGATGCGCGGGCTCGCGCCGGTGGAGCCGTGTGAGCGGTGGTTCAGAGCGTGGCGGGGGCGGCGATCGGCGTGAAGTGGGTGACCGACGGAGGGTGCGCGAGGTAGCGCAGTTCGCCCTCCGACCAGATCGGCCGGATCCGCCACATCGGCCCGGCGTACCCGCGCAGGGCCTCCTCGTCGCGCCAGCGACTCACCACGAGCACCCGGTGCCCGTCGTCGGTCACCGAGTGCAGCAGCTCGCCACCGAGGCAGCCGTCCGTACGCCCCAGCTGCGGGATCACCTGGCTGGTCAGGTGGACGCAGAACTCCTCGAAGCGATCGGCGACGACCTGCCCGGCCCAGATTCTGACGATCACGGCCACCACCTCCGCCGGCTGGACTCCCTGGCCCCATTATCAGCGGAAAGCCGCTGGTGGGGAGGGGTACGGCGACTCTTTCCCGGACGGCCGGGCACGGCCGCCGCGGGGACCTCCGGCTCGGCCGGACCGGAGCTCCCGTAGATTCCCGGCATGACCATCACACCGGATGCTGCCGCGCCGTCAATCACCGCTCCGGACGGGCCGAACGGTCTGTTCGCCGCCCTCAGCGCCGACGCCCTCACCGAGCCGGCCCGGCTGCGCGAGATCTACGAGCAGCCGAGCGAGCTCGTCCGCCGCAAGCAGGTGGACCGGCTGCACGACGTCGCGCAGCGGCTGATCGCCTGCTCCTCGCTGGTGTTCGTCGCCAGTTCCGACGCCGCCGGGCGCTGCGACGTCTCCCCGCGCGGCGGGCCGGCCGGGCTGGTCTCGGTGCTCGACGAGTACACCCTGGCGATCCCGGACGCGACCGGCAACAAGCGTTTGGACACCCTGCACAACATCCTGGAGAACGGCCGGGTCGGGCTGCTCTTCGTCGTGCCCGGCCGGGACACCACGCTGCGGGTCAACGGGCGGGCCTGCGTCTCCACCGACCCGGAGTTGCTGAGCCGGCTGACGGCGGTCGGCAAGGCGCCGCGCAGCGCGATCGTGGTGGCGGTGGAGGAGGTGTACGCGCACTGCCCGAAGGCGCTGATGCGCGGGTCCGCGTGGAGGCCCGAGAACTGGTTGGCCAAGGACGCGCAGCCCACTTCGGCGGAGGTCACGCTCTCGCACCTGCGGGACGAGTCGCTGTCCATCGAGGTGATCGAGCAGTCGGAGCGGGAGTCGCTGCTGTACCGGTACGAGTAGCGGGTGCGGTTCGCCCGGCGGCGGGGGCCGGGCGGGTCGGGCGGCTCCGGGGGGATTGGGGGGCCGGGCACCGTTTCCGGCCCGGCACCGGTGTGGCTGGCCGGGCACCGGGGCGGGCCGGAGTGCGCAGGGTGGCCGGGCGCACCTGCTCGGCGGCCGGACGGGTGACGTCGGGCGGGTGGGGGTCCGCGGGGGTGCCGGGGCCGCCGCCGCTCGTTTGAATGGACGGATGGACTGCGTGTTCTGTGCGGTGGTGGCGGGCGAGGAGCCGGCGCACCTGGTGCTGGACGACGAGGCGGCGGTGGCCTTCCTGGACCGCCGCCCGCTGTTCCCCGGCCACGTGCTGGTGGTGCCGCGCGCCCACCACCGGACCCTGGCGGACCTGCCGCCCGCGGAGGTCGGCCCCTTCTTCCTCCGGGTGCAGCGGGTGGCGGCGGCCGTCGAGCGGGGACTCGACGCGGCGGGCAGCTTCGTGGCGGCGAACAACCGGATCAGCCAGTCGGTGCCGCACCTGCACGTCCACGTGGTGCCGCGCAATCCGAAGGACGGGCTGCGCGGGTTCTTCTGGCCACGGGGGAAGTATCCGGACGAGGCGGGCGCGGCGGAGGTCGCGGCCCGGCTGCGGGCGGCGCTCGCGGAGCCGTAGCCGACTGCTGGCACCCAGCTACTCTCTGGCGCGGGTACCGTGCGAAGAGTAGCGGGACGTACGCCCGGGGAAGCAGCGGGCGGAGCCCGAAATCCACTTCGAGGTGGACGAGTTCGCAGGTCGGGGCCGCCTAGGCTCACAGCATGGAAGAACTCGTCAGCCTCGTGCAGCAGACCGCCGACCAGCTCGCGGGCCAGACCGTCGGCGCCGTGGTCGTCGGGCTGGCCGACGGCGCCGTGGAGTTCCACGGTGTCGGACGGACGGGTCCGGGCGGAGGCGTGCCCGGCCCTCACACCCTGTTCGAAATCGGGTCCGTCACCAAGGTGTTCACCTCGCTCGTGCTCGCGCGGCTGGCGCTCGACGAGGCGGTGCGGCTCGACGAACCGCTCGCGGACGTACTCGACGACGGCGCGGTCGTCCCGGCACGGGGCGGCCGGCCGGTCACCCTACGGCACCTCGCCACCCACGCCTCCGGGCTCCCCCGGCTGCCGAGGGGCATGGCGGTGCGGGCGCTGCTCACCCCCGACAAGCCCGACCCCTACGCCGGTTGCACGGCCGAGGCAGTGTTGGCGGGGCTCGCCAGGACGCGCTTGCGAGCCGTGCCCGGGCGCGGGTTCCGGTACTCCAACCTCGGTGTCGGGCTGCTCGGCCTGGCCCTCGCCCGGCGGGCCGGCCTTGAGTACGGGGAGTTGGTGGCGCGTGAGGTCTGCCGACCGCTCGGCCTGGCCGACACCTGCCTGCGGCCGGTCGAGGAGCAGTCCGAGCGGCTGGCGATCGGGCACTCGACGGGCGGGCGGCCGGTGCCGTACTGGAACCTCGCAGCGATACCGGGCATGGGCGGCCTCCGGTCCACAGGCGCCGACCTCGCGATACTCCTGCGGGCCCAGCTGTCCGCCGAGCGCGAGCCGGACGGGCCGCTGGCGCCCGCGATCACCTTCACCCGCGGCACCCGGCACCGGGTCAACCCGTTCGCCTGGGCGCACCTGGGCTGGCTGGGGCACCGCCTGCACGTCCAGCAGGGCGGCCACCTACAGCTGTGGCACAACGGGGGTACGGGCGGGTTCAGTTCCTTCGTCGCGTTCGATCCGGAGAAGCAGGTGGGGGTGGCGGTCCTGGCCAACAGCCGACGGTCGGTGGACGCGGCGGGAACGGCACTGCTGCGAAGGCTGCAACAGGACTTCGCGACGGCGGGCTGAGCGACCCGGGGACGGCAGTCACAGCGGCTGGCCCTGGGTCAGGTCCTTGCGCATGAGCGTGCACATGGTCTCGTATCTGCGGATCGAGCCGTCGGGCGCCTCCTCGTCCCAGGCGTCGGGCTGCCGGTCGAAGGCCGCGTACCCGAGGCGCTCGTAGAGTGCACGGGCCCGCGGGTTCTCCTCCTCCACCCCGAGTTCCGCCCGTCGGAGACCTCGTGCGCGGATGCGTTCCTCGGCCGCCCGCACGAGCAAGGAGCCGAGTCCGCAGGAGTGGAGGGCCGGGAGTACCGCGAATTGCCAGAGCGTGCCCGCTCCGGGGGCGGCTCGGTAGTCGACACCGCCGATCGCCACGGGCAGGTCGGCCGCGGTGCACACCGCGAGATAGTCCACCTCACCGGCGGCCGCCCGTTCCAACTGCCGGGGGATCTGGCGCAGGTGGCTGGGGGACCCGGACCAGGTGCATGCCGGGAGGTCGGCGGGCAGCAGATCGCGGACGTGGACGCGTACGGCGATTTCGACCGCTTCGGCGCGGGGGGAAGTCATGCCGTCATCCCACCAACTCGAGGGGCTGTCCCGCTACGGAATTCCGCCGTGGCACCGGCACGGCACACCCCAACCGGGCACCGGGCACGGAAGGCCGGACCACTGGCAGGTGCGCGGCGCAGGATCAGGCGGCCGCCGCTGAGGCGATGGGTTGGAGCAGCGGGTGGGGGCGGACCAGGGCGAGGGAGACCGGGTCGTCGCGGCGGCCGGCGGTGCGGGCGGGGTTGGGGCGCATCGTGATCTCGGCCGGGGGGACGGGGCCGCCGCCACAGTTCGAACACGCGCCGACGAGGTCCAGGTCGGTGCCGCAGGGGGTGTGGGCGAACAGGTGGTGCGGGCCGCCTTCGGTGGCGTGTCGGCCGCCCCAGCGGCTCAACTGGTAGAGCGGGCCCCAGAGTTCGAGGCCGACCTCGGTGAGCAGGTATCCGTGGCGCAGTGGCGTCCGCTGGTACGGCTCCTTGCGCAGCACCCCGGCGGCGACCAGGGCGTTCAAGCGGGCGGTGAGGACGGCGCGTGGGATGCCCAGGTGGGCGAGGAAGTCGTTGAACCGCTGCACGCCGTAGAACGCGTCGCGCACGATCAGCAGGCTCCAGCGCTCGCCGATCACCTCCAGCGCGCGGGCCAGTGCGCAGTCCTGCAGGTCGTAGTCCGTTCCCAGCGCCATGCGGGCCAGCCTAGTCCACTCCCCCAATGGGTTCAATGAACAGACCTCAGGTGGTAGCGTGCCGTCGAGACGTAGGTTCATTCACCAGACCTATTCTCCTACCAAGCGACCGCGCACCGGAGGGAACACCCATGCCCCCCGCACCACTCGGCTCCTCCCCCGCCTCGGCTGCCCCGCCCGTCGGGCCCGTCCGGCCCGGCGCCACGCTGGCCGTCACGTCGGCGGCGACCGCCCTGGCCACCGTCGCCTACACCGCCCCCACCGCCTCGCTCGCCGCCACCGCGCAGGCCGCCCACCTCGGCGCCTCCGGCCGTACCTGGATCCTCACCGGCACGCTGGTCGGCATCTCCGCGCTGCTGCTCACCGCCGGCAGCGCCGCCGACGACCACGGCCGCAAGCGGGTCTTCACCCTCGGCGTGGCGCTGTTCGCCGCGGCCGAAGCCCTGGCCGCGCTCGCCCCCGGTGGCGCCGTCTACCTGGCCGCCAGAGTGCTGCTCGGCATCGCCTCGGCCGCCGTCCTGGCCCCCGCCCTGGGGCTGATCAGCCACGCCCACCCGCCGGGCCCGGCGAGGATCCGCTCCCTCGGGATCTGGGGCGCGGCCGTCGGCCTCGGCATCGCGATCGGTCCGGTCTACGGCGCACTCGTCCAGCAGTGGGCCGGCTGGCGTGCCGTCGGCGGCGGGCTCGCGCTGGTCTCCGCCGCCGTGGCCGTCTGCGCCGCCGTCTACCTCACCGAGTCGAAGGCCGACCGGCCGCGCGCGCTCGACCCGTACGGCGTGCTGACCCTCGCCGCCGGGACGTCCCTGCTGATCGCCGGACTGGCCGAGGGCCGCAGCGGCTGGGGACGGCCGGCGGTGGTGGCGCTGCTCACGGGCGGGGTGCTGCTGCTGGCGGCCTTCGCCGTGGTCGAGGCGAAGGCCCGCGAGCCGATGCTCGACCTCGCGCTGTTCCGCAGCCCCGGCTTCATCGCCGCGACGGGCGGGGCGCTGTTCACCGGGCTCTCGCTGGTCGGCTTCATGAGCTACCTGCCCACCCTGCTACAAGGCGTGCTCGGCCTGTCCGGGCTGGCGGCGGGCGGCGTCCTGGCCCTGTGGTCGGGCCTGTCGGTACTCTCCGCCCTCCAGGCCCGCCGACTGGCGGCGCACCTGTCGGCCACCACGCAGGTCGCCCTCGGCCTGCTGGTCTGCGGCCTGGGCGAAGCCGGACTGTACGGGCTGACGCCCGGCGCCTCCTGGCTCCGGCTGGCGCCGGGCCTGGCCGTCGCGGGCATCGGCAGCGGCGTCCTCAACGCCGCCCTCGCCCGCCTCGCGGTCAGCAGCGTGCCGGCCCATCGCGCGGCCATGGGCTCGGGCGCCAACAACACCTCCCGCTACCTGGGTTCGGCCCTGGGCGTGGCCGTGACCGTCGCCGTCGCCGGCTCCGCCCGCGCGGCCACCCCGGGCCCTGCGGCGGCCGCGCGAGCCCTGGCCACCGGCACCGACCGCGCCGTCCTGGTCGCCGCCGCCCTCTGCCTCGTCGGCGCGGCGCTGGCCCTCGCGGCCCGCAGCGCAGAAGCCCGCGCTGAATTCCGCGCTGAGTCCCGCGCCGGATCCCGTGCCGAGGAGATGACCGAGGCCCACCCCCTGCCGGAGACCGCCGACCCGTCCCTACGCTCCGCCGCCCACCGGTGACACCCGGTGGCTCCCGGCGGGGCGCACCGGTCTCTCGCCGGTGGCGAATGGCGGAGTCGTCCCTCTCGGTCATCTCATCGGCGATCTCCGCAGGCTCAGCGAGCTGGTCGGCGCCGGGGTGGGCGAGGTCCGTGAAGGCCTCGCCGAAGTCGGGCAGGCCGGCCTGGCTCCGAGGGTCCAAGCCGCTGCCGAATGTCCGATAGTCGCATCTCGACCACCGCGTTGGGGGCGCGACGTAAAGGTCCTGACGAAGGCGTCGGTCGTGCCGGTGGGTGATCGGGCACACGGCGATGCCGAGGAAGGACGATGGGCTCCACCACCCAACGGTGGGCGCCGAGACCCGATCCGTGCCGTGGTCCCACTGGGCCCCGCGCCACACCCGCAGCTGCCTCCGTCGCGACCTCGTGGCTCCGCATCAACGGCCACCGGGGCCACGAGGAGCGCGGGCCGGGGGCCGCGTGCGACGATGGCAGGGCTGGTGGGAACGATCTCCGGGCGGGTCTCTGGCCATGGCGAACGACGAAGGGCAGCGTCAGGGGGAGCCGCAGCAGGATGCCCTGCTGATGGTGCCGATCGCCACGGCGCTGATCGAGGCCGACGGGCGGATCCTGCACTGGAGCAGCGACGCGGAGGCACTGCTCGGTTACCGCGCGGACGAGGCGGTGGGCCAGAAGGCGGCGAAGCTGCTGACCTCGGACGAGGAGCGGCCGGAGGTGCTGGAGCTGTTCCGGCAGATCCTCGCGGGCCGTGGCTGGGCCGGGGTGTTCCCGGTGCGGCACCGGGACGGGCACCTGGTGAACCTGGAGTTCCGGACCCACCCCATTCGCGGGCCCGGCGGTGCGCCGTTGGTGCTGGCCGTCGCGTCGGAGGTGACCACCCTGCACCGGATCCAGGCGGACCTGGCGGTGCTGGACGGGTTCTTCACCCAGTCCCCGGTCGGCATGGCGGTGTTCGACACCGAACTGCGCTTCGTCCGGCTGAACGAGGCGCTGGCCCGGGCCAACGGGCTACCCCCTGGGGAGCACCTGGGCCACCGGCTGACCGAGGTGCTGCCCGGGATCAACGGCACCGAGGCCGAGGCGGTGATGCGGCAGGTGCTGGCGGACGGCGAGCCGGTGGTGGACTTCCGTTCGCACGGCCGCACCCCCGGGGACCGCCGGCACGACCACGCCTGGTCCGCCTCGTACTTCCGGCTGGTGGATCGGGCCGGGCGGGTGCTCGGAGTCAGCGCGACCGTCATCGACATCACCGGGCGTTACCGCGCGGACGCCCGGGCGGCCCGGGCGCAGGAGCGGCTCGCTCTGCTGGTCGACGCGACCGCCTCGATCGGCACCACGCTGGACCTGCGGCAGACCGCCCGGGAGCTGGCCGACGCGATGGTGCCCAGGGTCGCCGACATCAGCGGGGTGTTCGCCCTGGAGGCGCTGGTGGCCGGCCGCAACGTCGAGCCGCTCGACCCGCACGCCCCGCAACTGGTGCGCCGCCTGGCGATGGCCACCGCCGACCCGCTGTACCCGTCGGAGGCCCTGCCGGTGGACACGGTGTACGAGCTGCCGCCCGACTCCCCGTACGCCCGGGCGCTGACCACCGGGCGCACGGCGGTGGTTCCGTCCTGGGAGCTGCCGCCGCTGAGCGAGGGCATCAACGAGAGCCGCCGCCAGGCGTTCCTGGGCGACCGGCCGCGCTCGGTGCGGATCACCCCGCTGGTGGCGCGGGGCACGACGCTCGGCATGGTGGTGTACTCGCGGCGCGGCGAGCGGGAGTCCTTCGCCGAGGCCGACATCACGCTCGGCGACGAGCTGGCCTCGCGCGCCGCCGTGGCGATCGACAACGCCCGGCTGTACCTGCGCCAACACCAGACCGTACTGGCCCGGCAGCAGGCGCTGCGCGAGGCGAAGGCCGCCCAGGAGCGGCTCGCGCTGGTCAACGTGGCCTCCACCCGGATCGGCACCACGCTGGAGATCGACCGCACCGCCCAGGAGTTGGCCGAGGTGGCGACGCCCCGGCTGGCCGACACGGTGGTGGTGGAGGTGCTGGAGGACCTGGTCCGGGGCGAGCGGGAGGCCCGCGCCGCACCGGACGGTTCGGCGCTGCTGCGCCGGATCGCCTTCCACTCGGTCCGCGGCTCCACCCTCGAACCGATCGACCGGCTCGGCGGGGTGCACCGCTTCCTGCCCGGTTCGCCGTACGCATGGAGCCTGGCGCACCGCAAGCCGGTGCTGGTGCCGCGGATGGACGAGGAGGGCATGGCCTGGTTCGCCGACGACCCGGTGCGCACCGCCGCCGTGCGGGAGCAGAACGTGCGCTCCTTCATGGTCGTGCCGCTGATCGCGCGCGGCAGCGCGGTCGGCGTCGCGGGCTTCTACCGCACCCTGGTGGAGCGCCCGTACGAGGACGAGGACCTCGCGCTGGCCGGGGAGTTGGCGGTGCGGGCGGCGGTGTCGATCGACAACGCGCTGCTCTTCACCCGGGAGCGCGACGCGGCCGCGGCCCGGCAGCGGGCGCTGGACGAGGCCTGGGCCGCCCAGCAGCGGCTGGGCCTGCTGAACGAGGCCAGCAACCGGATCGGCACCACGCTCGATCTGCACCGCACCGCCCGGGAGTTGGTGGAGGTGGTGATACCGCGCTTCGCCGACTTCGTCACCGTCGACCTGCGCGACGCGGTGCTCAGCGGCGAGGAGCCTGGACCGGTGCCTCGGGACGGGTCGGTGCTGATGCGGGCCGTGGCGGTCGGCGAGACGGCCGACGACGGCAGCATGACGGCGGCCGCCGACCAGGTCGGCGAGACCTCGCAGTCCGCCGAGGTGTACGCGCAGAGCCTGCGCACCCGGCGCTCCATCCTGGTGTCCGACGTGACGGAGGACGAGCTGCGCCGGATCGTCGCCTCCCCCGACCGGGTGCAGCCGGGGCTGGACGCCGGGGTGCACTCGTACCTGATGGTGCCGCTGGTGGCACGCGGACTCGTGCTGGGCGGCGCCGAGTTCGTCCGCACCCGCAATCCGGTGCCGTTCGGCCCGGCGGACCGCTCGCTGGCCGAGGAGCTGGTCGCCCGCACCGCGCTGGCGATCGACAACGGCCGGCTCTACCGCCGTGAGCGGGACACCGCGCTCACCCTGCAACGGAGCCTGCTGCCCCAGGAGATCCACCGCACGATCGGCCTGGAGCTGGCCTACCGCTACCTGCCCAGCAGCGTGGTCAGCGAGGTCGGCGGCGACTGGTTCGACGTGGTGCCGCTCGCCGCCGGGCGGGTCGCGCTGATCGTCGGCGACGTGATGGGCCACGGCATCCGGGCCGCCGCCACCATGGGCCAACTGCGCACCGTCGCCAGGACCTTGGTCACCCTGGACCTGGAACCGGCGCGGGTGCTGTACCGGCTGGACGAGGCCACCACGGCGCTCGGTGACGGCCAGTTCGCCACCTGCGTGTGCGTGGTGTACGACCCGGTGGACCGCAGCTGCACCGCGGCCTGCGCCGGCCACCTGCCACCCGTGGTCGCCGACACCGAGGGCAACGCCCACCTGATCGACCTGCCGCCCGGCGCACCGCTCGGGGTCGGCGGAGTGCCGTTCGAGAGCGTCGAGTTCACCCTCCCCGAGGAGGCGATCCTGACCCTCTACACGGACGGACTGGTCGAACGCCGGGGGCACGACCTCGACGAGGGCCTGGATCTGCTGCGCCGCACCGTCGCGGTTCGCCGGCCCACCCTGGAGCAGACCTGCGACGCCGTGCTGACCAGGCTCGCCGGCCACACCCCCGAGGACGACATCGCCCTCATCATGGCGCAGGTCCGCCCGACCGGCGCGGACCGGATCGCGATCCTGCCGCTCACCGGCGACCACGCGATGGTCGCCCACTCGCGCCGCTTCACCCGCGAGACGCTGACCGCCTGGGGCCTGACCGCGCTCGTGGACTGGGCCGAGCTGCTCACCAGCGAGCTGATCACCAACGCCCTGGTGCACGCCGGGTCCCCCACCCAACTGAGGCTCTACTGCAACCGGGTGCTCACCGTGGAGGTCGCCGACCAGGAGAGCGGAACGCCCCGGATCCGCCGCGCCCGCGCCGAGGACGAGGGCGGGCGCGGCATCCACCTGGTCAACGAACTGGCGCACCGCTGGGGCAGCCGCCTGACCAGGGACGGCAAGGTGGTCTGGTTCGAACTGGAGCTGCCACCGGGCTTCCCGGCCGGCTAGCCCTCGCGCCCCGAAGGCGCGGATGACCGTGGGCCTGTACGCCCGTGGGCCTGTAGGCCCGTGGGCCCGTGGGCATGGGCCTGCATGGACAACCGGAGGTTGTCGGGCCGCCCCGGTGGTTGTTGGCCGCTCCGTCGGCCGCTGGGCTTTGCTGGTGCCACGGCGGGAGAGCCCCGACCGGAGGCACCAGAGGAGCCACCACCATGCAGCAGCCCGACGCCCGTACCGTCGTCACCGACTACGTCAACCGCATCGCCGCGGGCGAGCTGGACGCCGCGATCGCCCTGTTCGCCGAGGACGCCACCTGGACCTACCCGGGCAGCCTCGCCCTGTCCCGCACCTGGCGGGGCAAGCAGGAGATCTTCGGCGACTTCCTCGGGCAGATCGGCACCCTGTTCGCCGCCGACGGCCTGCCGGCCATCACCCTCACCCACGTCCTGGCCGACGGCCCGCAGGCGGTGGCCGAATGGACCACCATCGGGAAGGCGGCCAACGGCTCCACCTACGAGAACCACTGCCTGGGAGTGTTCACCGTGGAGAAGGGGCTGATCACCGCCGTCCGCGAGTACCTGGACACCCACCACGTGGCGCAGACCCTGCTGGCCTGAACGCTCGGCACGGCCATGGCCGGCCGGGCGCGGTCAGTCCGGGAGCAGCAGGTTGACGTCCCCGAACTCGTGCCACAGGTAGCGGTGCCGGACCGCCTCCCGGTAGCAGTCCGCCAGCAGCGGACGACCGGCGACGGCGGCCAGCATCAGCAGGTGCGAGGCCCGGGGCTCGTGCCAACCGGTGAGCAGGCCGTCCACGGCGCGCACCCCGCGCTCCGGCGTGATCACCAACTCCGTCCAGCCGTCGGCCTCCTGGAGCGTACCGTCGGGCCCGGCGGCCGACTCCAGGGCGCGGACCACGGTAGTGCCGACGGCGATGACCCGGCCGCCCCCGTCCCGGACGTGACGGGCCAGCCGGGCGGTGGCCGCCGGGACGTGGAAGCGCTCGGCGTACGGGGCCTCGTGTACCTCCGGCGAGGCCACGCCGGTGTGCAGGGTGACGGGCGCGACCAGCACGCCCCGGCCGGCCAGCCGGGCGACCACTTCGGGACTGAACGGGCGTGCGGCACTGGGCATTTCGCTGCTGCCGGGGACGGTCGCGAAGACCGTCTGGTAGGCCTCGATCGGCCAGTCGCGGTCGGTGTAGCCGTACCGGATCGCCCTGCCGTGCAGCTCCAGGTAGCGCAACAACGGTACGGGCAGGAAGAGTTCGGCGTACCAGAGGCGGGCGGTGAACGAACCGGTCAGCTCGGCGGTGGCGCCGCCCGGCAGGTCGATCCGCAGACCGGGGCGGGCCGGGGACTCCTCCGGCGGGTAGTAGGCCGCCGCCTGTCCGGGCACCACTTTGCGCAACTCCACCAGGTGGGTGCCGCGGTGGTCCGGCTGGGCGGAGGAGAGGTGCAGGGCGACCGGCGTGCCGTCGGGCAGTCGGCCCGGCAGGGCGGCCGGCAGGGTGGCCGAGTTGTTGACCACCAGCAGGTCACCGGGACGCAGCACCTGGGGCAGTTCGGTGAAGCGGCGGTGCTCGACGCCGCCGGAGGCCCTCCGGCCGACCAGCATCCGCACGCCGTCGCGGGCCCCGCCGCGGGCCTCCGCCGGTTCGCGGGCGGAGAGTTCGGGCGGGACGGTGAGCTCCGGGCCGAGGAGGGTCGGAGCCGTCATCGCCCACTCCGGTCGGCCGCGAGGTCCTCGGCGCGGTAACGGCCGGAGGGGGTGCGGTCGCGCAGCAGGCCGAGCAGGACGGGGGCGACCTCCTCGGGCAGCGGCTCGCCGGAGATGTCCTCACCCGGGCCGGCTTGTTGCAGCATCCGGGTCCGCATGGCGCCCGGGTCGACCGCCCAGACCTTCAACTCCGGCTCCTCCCGGGCGAGTACGGCGGTCGCCTGGTCGAGCGCGGCCTTGCTGGCGCCGTAGCCGCCCCAGCCGAGGTACGCCTCGACGGCGGCGTCCGAGCTGATGTTGAGGACGGCGCCGGAGTGGACGCGCAGTTGGGGCAGGAGGAGCTGGGTGAGGGCGATCGGGGCGAGTGCGTTGACCTCGAAGGTCTCCAGCAGGTCCGGCAGCGGGTAGTCGGCCAGCCTGGGCAGCGGTTCGGCATCCGGCGCGGCGGCGCCGTTGAGCGTGCCGGCGTTGTTGACCAGGAGGCTCGCGCCGCCGAGCGATTCGGCGGCCGCGGCCAGCCGGGCGCGGTGGTCGTCGTCGACGACCGAGCCGGGCAGCGCGACCACCTTGGTGACGGCGGCCAACGCCGTTTCGGCCTCGGCGAGTTCGGAGGCGCCGCGGGCGGTGATGACCAGCTGCCAGCCCTCGGCGGCGAGGGCGTGCGCGAGGGCCAGGCCGAGCCCTCGGGAGGCGCCGGTGATCAGGGCGACGGGGGCGGTGTGCTCTGCCGCGTTCGCGGTGTGCTCTGCTGCGTTCATGGGACAACGATCCCGCCGCCGAGACGGCGACGGATCGGTCGCCGGAACCGGGGCCGGATCGGGCGTTCGGCCTAGATCGGTGGGCGGTCCTACGACCCGTCCTCCGGGGGCCGCTGCGCGCCGTCCGCCCAGCCCTGCGGGTCGGTCCAGGCAGCGAGGGTTCGGCGGCTCTCGAAGCGGCGCTCCCGGCCGGTCAGCGGGTCGGTGAACGCGACGACGGAGGCGAGCAGTTGCAGCGGGCGGCGGAAGTCGTCCGGGGCGGGCTCGGGCAGCACCACCGGGTAGACCGGGTCACCGAGGATCGGCAGTCCGAGGCCGCTCATGTGCAGGCGCAGCTGGTGGGTCCGCCCGCTCAGCGGCCGTAGCCGGTAGCGGCCCAGGCCGTCCCGCCGTTCCAGCAGGTCGATCCGGCTCTCACTGTTCGGCGGCGCGTCGGTCTCGCGGGCGGCGATCACCCCGCGCTCCTTGACGATGTGGCTGCGGACGGTGCGCGGCAGGGTCAGCTCCGGGTCGTACGGGGCGATGGCCTGGTACTCCTTGTGCACCCGGCGGTCGCGGAACAGCGTCTGGTAGGCGCCGCGGTCCTCGGGGCGGACCACGAACATCGCCAGGCCCGCGGTGAGCCGGTCCAGCCGGTGCGCGGGGCTGAGCGCGGGCAGGTCGAGGCCGTGCCGCAGCCGGGACAGCGCCGTCTCGGCGACGTGGCGGCCGCGCGGGGTGGTGGCCAGGAAGTGCGGCTTGTCGACCACGACCAGGTGCTCGTCGCGGTGCAGCACCACCAGCTCGAAGGGGACCGACACCTCGTCCGGGAGGTCCCGATAGAACCACAGGTGCGCCCCGGGGCGAAACGGTTCGTCGGAGGCGATCGGGCCGTCCTCGCCGAAGATCTCGCCGTCGCGCAGTGCCGCGTCGATCCGGGGCGCGCCCACGGCGGGCAGCCGCTCGACCAGGTGGTCCCGCACGGTCGGCCAGCCGCCCTCCAGCGGCAGCCGCAGGTGGACCGGGTCCACGCCGTGGCGTTGGGGCAGGGGGGAGGTCGGGCGGCGGCTCTTGCGTCTCATCTCCCGGCCCAGCCTAGTGGGCGCGGCGAGCGGTCCGGGGCGGGGGCCGGCCCGCCCCGAGGTGCTGACTCGGTCCGGGGCGGGGAGAGTGGTTCGAAGGCCCCCGGGCCCTGGGGTCCGCAGACCCGCCGGTCCACAGACCCGCTGACCTGCTGACTCGCGGACCCGGGCCCGTAGGACCCGCAGAACCGCAGAACCGCGAAGGAGAACGTGTGACCGCCGACGGCCCGGACGGGCTGCCACCCCTGCACCTGCCTCGGCGGACCCGGCTCCTGCTGTACGGCGCCCTCGTGCTGCTGGTCGCCGCCGTGGTGACCGCACTGGCCCTCGGCCCCGGGACGACCTTGGCGCCGCTGCTCGCGGTGGCGCCGGTCCTCGCCGGGGCGACCACCCGGAAGGCGCGGGTGCCGCTGCTGGTCGGCGCGGCGGCGCTGCTGGCGGTCTGCCTGCTGGAGTCGGCCCACGCCCAGCTGCCGTCCTCCGTCCGGATCAGCGTGCCGGTCACCGTCCTGGCCTCGACCCTGGCCAGCGCCGGCAGCGTGGTGCTGGTGGCGGCCCGTGAGCGGGAGCTGTTCCAGGTCCGGACCGTGGCCGAGGCGGCGCAGCGGGCCCTGCTGCGGCCGCCCGCCGAGCGGATCGGGGCGCTGCGCCTGGCGGTGCGCTACGTCGCGGCGGCGGCCGAGGCCCGGATCGGCGGGGACCTGTACGCCGTGGTGGAGACCCGGTTCGGGGTGCGGATCCTGGTGGGCGACGTACAGGGGCACGGCCTCTCCGCGGTGGAGACGGCCGCGGACGTGCTGGGGGTGTTCCGGGAGGCGGCGCGCACCGAACCGGACCCGGCGCTGCTCGCGCAGCGGCTGGACGCGGCGCTCACCGCGCGCCCGGGCGACGGGCGGTTCGCCACCGCCCTGCTGCTGGACGTGGCGCCGGGCCGGGGGCCGGTGCGGGTGGTGAACTGCGGGCACCCGCCCCCGCTGCTGCGCCGGGGCGGCGCGGTGAGCGAGCTGGCGCCGCCCGTCCCGGCTCCGCCCCTGGGCCTGCGCGAGCTGACCGGGGAGGACTACCGGGCGAGCGCCTTCGAGCCGGGCCCGGGCGATCTGCTGCTGCTCCACACCGACGGGGTCGCGGAGGCCCGGGACGCCGAGGGCCGGTTCTACCCGTTGGAGCAGCGGCTGCCGGGTCTGCACGGGAGCAATCCGGCGGACCTGCTGGACGCGCTGCTGGCGGACGTCCGCGGCTGGGTCGGCGACGCCGGGCTGGCCGACGACGCCGCGCTGCTGGCGCTGCGCTGGGATCACTGACGGCGCCGGCCCGGCCGGTCGGGCGCCGACGGGCCGGTTGTCAGTGGTGTGTGCAAGGCTTCACGCACGGTCAGGGGCGCGCCGGCCACCCGATCCCGGGCGCGCCCCTGACCGCCCGGTCGGCGGGCGTCGGCCGGGGAGACGACCGACGAGGGGAGCAGGCCATGGGTGCGGAGGCGAGCGGGTCGTTCGAGGTGACCGCTTTCGAGCCGGTGGAGACGGAGGAGCGCGAGGGCGCCGCCTTCGGACGGGTCAGCATCGCCAAGACCTTCACGGGCGGGCTGAGCGGGCACAGCGAGGTGCGGATGCTGTCCGTGGCCGAGCCGTCCGGCGAGCCGGCCTCGTACGTCGCGGTGGAGCACGTGACGGGTGAACTGGACGGGCGCCAGGGCTCGTTCGTGCTCTAGCACGCGGCCTGGGACACCACCGGGGTGACCATACGCGTGGTGCCGGGCACCGGGACGGGCGAGCTGGCCGGGATCACCGGGGACTTCCGGCTGTCCGTCGACGAGTCCGGCGCCCACACCTACGTGCTGGCGTACGAGCTGGGCTGACGCCCGGCCGCGGCGCGCACAGCCGGCGGGCCGTCCGTCACAGGACGGGCTGGGTCGCCTCCAGCCGCTGGATCGCGGTCCGGACCGCGGTCGTGAAGCTCCAGAACAGCGGCAGGGTGTTGGCCGCCCGGCCGACGCGGGTGTTCTTGCCCCGGGCGAACATCGCGGTACGCAGCTCGGTGGTCATCTCCAGCTGGGCGCCCATCCCGAGCAGGCTGCGGTTGCAGATGTTCTCCGGCGCGATGCCCGCGATCTCCTCCTCCCCGGAGGCGGTCACGGCCCGGACGTCGGCCGCGGCGAGCTCCTCCATCAGGTACGTGCGGAGGGTGGAGTTCAGGCCGCCGACCAGCACGGCCTGGGCGCCGGTCTCCAGGCCGGCCTGCGCGGCGGTGCAGCCGTGCAGCGCCACCACGTTCAGGCTGCCGGCGCACATCGCGCGGGCCATTCCGTCGTCACAGTGGGTCGAGGTGACGTGCAGGGTGCCGTTGTCGGAGGAGCGCAGGCCCTCGAACAGCCAGAAGTCGTGCACCGGCCCGGCCGCCGGGGTCGGGGACAGGTCGGCCGGGTGGTAGCCGGCGATGGCCAGGCACAGTTCGGAGGTACCGATCTCGATGCCACCGCCGTGCGGCGCGATGACGGTGGTCCGGACGAACGGCGTGCCGGCTTTCACGCTCTGGTCGTCGATCACGTGTCGGCGGTAGCGGCGGCCGTAGTCGACACCCTCGACGACGGACGGGTCGGCGTAGAGGGCCGTGTTGGAGGAGTAGAGGTCGGCGGCGTTCGCAGCGGTGCTCGCCGGCCCGGCGCCGATGGCGCTGATGGCCGGGGCCGCGGCGAGGGCGGCTATCAGGGTTCGACGGTTGATCACGGTCGCGATCATGGCAGCAGGTGGGGTACGGGTAAAGTCACAGCAAAGTCACGGTCAATGCCGCGCAGGGGCCCGAGCGGTCCGACTGATCGTGTGACACCGGCTCGATGGACGTGTGTAGGCGCTCACCGGACACCATCCACGCTGCCACGATGATGCGATCAGTGGACGATCGGCCTCGGAAGGTGGCGCATGCGCGGCACAGCGACGGACGGCACCGCGACGACACCCGCAGCGACAACCGGCACCGCGACGGCCAGCCCGGCGGCCGCCCGTACGGTCGGGGCCCGGACGCCGGGCACGGTCGAGGAGGTGGTCGGACGGCTGCGGGGGCTCGCGGCGCAGCTGCCTCCGGCGGACGGGGTGGCGGTCTTCAACCGGCTCTACCTCACCGTCACCGAGGCGGTCCGCGACCGGCTGGCCGACGTCTACTTCGCCGACCCACCGGCGATGGCCGAGCTGGACGTGGTGTTCGCCGGGCGGTACCTGCGCGCCGTGGCCGCCGACGCGGCCGGGCAGGAGCCGCCCGCCTGCTGGCGGCCGCTGTTCGCGCTGCGCGCCCACCCGGGGGTGCACCCCTTGCAGTTCGCCCTGGCCGGGATGAACGCCCACATCCAGCACGACCTGCCGCTGGCCGTGATCGACGTCTGCCGGCGCCGGGGCTGCGAACCGGCCGAGGTCGAGGCGGACTACCACCGGATCAACCGGGTGCTGGCCGCGGTGGAGACGGCCGCCCGGGAGCAGCTGATGCCCGGGCCCGACCTGCTGGAGTGCGCCGAACCGCTCACCCACCTGCTCGGCACCTGGTCGGTGGAGGCGGCCCGGGAAGGGGCCTGGTCGGCCGTGCAAACGCTCTGGGAGCTGCGCCGGCTCCCGGCCGCCGCTCGGGCCTTCGCCGCGGCCCTGGACGGCTCGGTCGGGCTGCTCAGCCGCGCGCTGCTGCTCCCGTGCGGGCCGGGCGAGCCCGCCGCGCGGGACGTGGCGGCAGTCGAGGGGGCGATCAACGGAGCGGTCGAGCCATCACGCGCAACGGCCGCCCGGCTCCCCGAGGCGAGGAGCCGGACGGCCGACGGTACGGACGCGAGCGGGCGGGCCCAGCCGGGTCGGGCCCGGCGGGGGCGGCCGTAGCCGATCCCGAACCGGTCCCGATCCGAGCCGGACCGAAGCCGGATCAGGGTCTGCCGGACGGGAACAGGATCGGGCCCGGCCGGATCGGGGGCGGCGAGGCGAGCCCGATCACGCGCGACCCGACCGAGCGCCGTGATCCAGCACAACGATCAGAGGCAGCGATCAGACGCAGCGGTCAGACGCAGCGGTCAGGCGCGGCCCGCACCCAGCCCGGCCAGGGCGGACCACAGCCGGCCGCGGTCAGGCCGGAGCGGGGCCCGCCACGCCGGATCAGGCCCAGCTGGAATGCAGCGGCTTGCCCTCGGCGTAGCCGGCCGCGCTCTGGATGCCCACGATCGCCTTCTCGTGGAACTCCTCCAGGCTGCTGGCGCCCGCGTAGGTGCAGGAGCTGCGCACACCGGCCACGATCGAGTCGATCAGGTCCTCCACGCCCGGGCGGGCCGGGTCGAGGAACATCCGGGAGTGCGAGATGCCCTCCTCGAACAGCGCCTTGCGGGCGCGGTCGTACGTGGAGTCTTGGGCGGTGCGGTTGCTCACGGCGCGGGCCGAGGCCATGCCGAAGCTCTCCTTGTACTGGCGGCCGTCGGCGGCGGTCTGCAGGTCGCCCGGGGACTCGTAGGTGCCGGCGAACCAGGAGCCGATCATCACGTTGGAGGCGCCGGCGGCCAGCGCCATGGCGACGTCGCGCGGGTGGCGCACGCCGCCGTCGGCCCAGACGTGCTTGCCGAGCCGGCGGGCCTCGGCGGCGCACTCCAGGACGGCGGAGAACTGCGGGCGGCCGACACCGGTCATCATCCGGGTGGTGCACATGGCGCCCGGGCCGACGCCGACCTTGAGGATGTCGGCGCCCGCCTCGACCAAGTCGCGGACACCGGCGGCGGAGACCACGTTGCCAGCCACGATCGGGACCTGCGGGTCCAGGCCGCGCACCGCGCGCAGCGCGCTGATCATGCTCTCCTGGTGGCCGTGCGCGGTGTCGACCACCAGCACGTCGGCCCCGGCCTCGATCAGCGCCTTGGCCTTGCCCGCGACGTCGCCGTTGATGCCGACGGTGGCGGCGATCCGCAGCTTGCCGTTCGCGTCCACGGCCGGGGTGTACAGGGTGGCGCGCAGCGCGGCCTTGCGGGTCAGGATGCCGACCAGGCGTCCCTCGCCGTCGACCACCGGGGCGAGCTTGCGGTGGGCCTCGGAGAGCCTGTCGAAGGCGGTGCGCGCGTCGACGTCCTCGTCCAGCAGCAGCAGATCGCGGGACATGACGTCGGCGAGGCCGGTGAAGCGGTCGACGCCCTGGCAGTCGGAGTCGGTGACCACGCCGACCGGCCTGCCGTCCTCGACGACCACGAGGGCGCCGTGGGCGCGCTTGGGCAACAGGGAGAGCGCCTCGGCGACGGTGGCGCCGGGCGAGAGGGTGATCGGGGTGTCGAACACCAGGTGGCGCTGCTTGACCCAGGCGATGACGTCGGCGATCACCTCGGTGGGGATGTCCTGGGGGATGGCGACCAGGCCACCGCGGCGGGCCACGGTCTCGGCCATCCGGCGGCCGGCGATGGCGGTCATGTTGGCGACGACCAGCGGGATGGTGGTGCCGGTGCCGTCGTTCGAGGAGAGGTCGACACCCTGCCGGGAGCCCACGGCGGAACGGCTGGGGACCATGAAGACGTCGTCGTACGTCAGGTCGTACGAGGGCTTGAGGTCGTTCAGGAAACGCATGAATGGGCTCTCTGGCTGGGAGAAATTACACCTCGGGTGCGGTTGCGGCGGGGCCGCCGGGGCGCACTCGGGCGCCCTGCACCCAGCGTTCGATTCTCCGTGAGGGCGGGGCCAAAAGCCAGTTCGGGGGATATCGCTGGTGCTGTGCACAATCCGTGATCAATGCTCCGCGCGTAGACATGGACGATCCTCCAAGCGATCTCTCCGACATCGGCTTTTCGCCCGGGCGCGGAGCGCTCCCGTAGCATTCACGCGGTGAACGGCGAGGCGAGTGGGAAAGCGGCAGCAGGCGTGAGCATCGAGCAGAAGGACGTGGAGCGGCAGGACGTCGAGCAGGACGTCGAGCACGACGCCGGGCGGGATGCCGGGCAAGGCGCCCGGCACGGCACGGCCGAGCACCCGGGCGAGGGCGGTTCGGTCGAGCGACTGGGCGAGGGCGCCGAGGAGGAGATCGACTACGGCCCCGGCCTGGACCCGGAGCGGTTGAAGCTCTGCCTGGAGGTGCTCGCCGAACTGGACGAGCTGCACGTCGACCACCCGGACGCGATCACCGTCCGCAAGGCCGTCGGCGGCATATTCCGGACCCTCAAGCAGCGCCGCCGCCAGGAGACCCGGGCCCGCAAGTCCGCCAACGACCGCGCGGTCACCGCCCGCACCGCCACCGGCGCGCCCACCCGGATCGACGACGAGACGGCCGGCGCCTTCGGCCTCACCACCATCACCACCACCGAGATCGCCGGCGTCCTGGAGCGGCCGCGCAGCTGTTACATCTGCAAGGGCCGCTACCTCGAGGTCGACGCCTTCTACCACAACCTGTGCCAGCGGTGCGCCGCCCTGAACCGGGCCCGCCGGGACGCCCGGGCGGACCTCACCGGCAAGCGCGCGCTGCTGACCGGCGGCCGGGCCAAGATCGGGATGTACATCGCGCTGATGCTGCTGCGCGACGGCGCCCACACCACCATCACCACGCGCTTCCCCAACGACGCGATCCGCCGCTTCACGGCGATGCCGGACAGCGCCGAGTGGATCCACCGCCTCAAGATCATCGGTATCGACCTGCGCGACCCGGCCCAGGTGATGGCGCTGGCCGACGAGGTCGCCGCCGACGGCCCGCTGGACATCCTGATCAACAACGCCGCGCAGACCGTCCGCCGCCCGCCGGAGTCCTACCGCGAGCTGGTCAACGCCGAGTCCGCCCCGCTGCCGGCCGGCGAACTGCCGCAGGCCACCACCATCGGGCGCTTCGGCAGCGGCAGCGTCGACCTGCCCGCCCTCCCCCACCAGGCGACCGGCAGCGAGCAGCGGCTCGCCGCCGAGGACGTCACCTCGCTCGCGCTGGTCACCGGCTCCGCCACCCCGGCCCGGATCCAGGCCGGCACCGCGATCGACGCCGGCGGCCTGGTGCCCGACCTCGCCGACACCAACAGCTGGGTGCAGACCGTCGAGGAGGTGGGCCCGGTCGAGCTGCTGGAGGTCCAGCTCTGCAACTCCACCGCGCCGTTCATCCTGATCAGCCGGCTGCGCCCGGCGATGGCCGCGTCCAGGTCCCGTCGCAAGTACGTGGTCAACGTCTCGGCGATGGAGGGCGTCTTCTCCCGCGGCTACAAGGGCGCCGGCCACCCGCACACCAACATGGCCAAGGCCGCGCTCAACATGCTGACCCGCACCAGCGCGCAGGAGATGTTCCAGACCGACGGCATCCTGATGACCGCCGTCGACACCGGGTGGATCACCGACGAGCGGCCCCACCCCGACAAGATGCGGCTGGCCGACGCCGGGTTCCACGCCCCGCTCGACCTGGTCGACGGCGCGGCCCGGGTGTACGACCCGATCGTGCGCGGCGAGGCCGGTGAGGACCTGTACGGCTGCTTCCTCAAGGACTACGAGCGCGCCAACTGGTAACCACCTGAAGGAGATGGCGAGTTGAGCACCGTTCCGATCGCACCGCTGCTCGGCGCCGGGATCATCGTGCCCACCGGGGACGGCCGGGTGCTGCTCGGCCGCCGCACCACGGCCGGCGAGCCGCCCACCTGGAGCCTGCCCGGCGGCAAGGTCGACCTCGGCGAGTCCTTCGAGCAGACCGCGGCCCGCGAACTCGCCGAGGAGACCGGCATCGTGCTGCCCGCGGCGCAGATGCGGGTGCTCGCCGTCCACCTGGACCACGAGCTCGGCCGGCCCCGGCTGACCGCCGCCGTGCTGGCGCCGCCGAGCGTGGCCGAGGCGGTGGTCACCGAGCCGCACGCCTGTGCCGGCTGGGAGCGCTTCGCGGTGGACGAGCTGCCGGAGCCGATGTTCTACCCGTCCGCACTGGTGCTCGGCAGCTGGCTGCCCGGACTCGAGGACGCCCTGCGGGACGGGACGCGCGGCTACCCCGTCGCCCGCCGCTGACGTACTCGCGCGCCTCACCGGCGGAACGCGGAGCGGAGGCGGCCGCACGACCACCCCCGCTCCGCAGCACGGCCCGGAACCCCCACGGTCCGAGCGGGCCGGCACCGCGCCCGGGCACGGGGAGCGCGGCCGGACTCCAGGCTGCCCCGCCGGGCGGCGCCTGCCGAGGGCCGAACGTCCCGGGCGGTGGGGTCGGCGGTCCTACGGACGCGCACCACTCTTGTGCGCCAGGGGCCGCCGGGTGGAAATTGGGTGGGCAACGCCCGTACGCATCCGCCGCCCTGAGGAGTCCTCACCGTGCCCAGCACACCCCGCCCCGCCCGGCCCGCGTCGCTCCCGCGGCGAACGGGCCGTCAGCTGCGGCGGGCCTTCGGCGCTCGGCACGAACCACTGGCCCGGCCGCTCGATCGCTCCCGCGCCCGGGCCTGGCTGCTCGCGCTCGTCGGCGCACTGCTGGCGGTCGCCGTCTCCGTGACGGGCGCCCTGCTGCTCTACCGGTCGACGGCGTCGCGGGCCGCCGCCGACCGGATCCGGCTGCACCGGGTCGACGCCGTGGTCGCCGTCATCCCCGACCGCGGTGCCGTGACGGGCAGCCGCTTCGCGGGCGGTTACAGCAACCGGGTCGATGTCGAGGCCGCCTGGAGCTACCCCGCGGGCACCCCGCACACCGGCACCGTCGAGGCGCCGCGCACGGCGGTCGCCGGCACCGTCATCCCCGTCTGGGTCGACCCCCAGGGCAACGCGGCCGCTCCCCCGGTCGACCGGGCCGCCCTCGCCGTCTCGGCGGCCTGCACCGGCACCGGTGGCCTCCTCGCCCTGCTCGGGATGCTCACCCTGGCCCTGCGGCTGCGCCTGCACACCCTCGACCGCCGGGCCGACGCCGCCTGGGCCGCCGACTGGGCCCGGTTGGAGCCGCTCTGGAGCGGCCGGGCCGGTCACCGGCGCGAGGAGTGACGGAACGCCCGGGCCCGCACGGCCGCCGCTCCTCCCGGGGGCGTCCGGCAAGGGGCGTGTGATGTCAGCGGCGCTCCGTCCAGGCCGGCGCCGGGGTGGATCTGCCGGCGTGGTGGGTCACGACGGCCACGGCGACGAGCAGGACCAGCGCCAGGGCGAGCGCGGCGGGAACGTCCACGTGGAGGACCAGCAGGGCGCCGAGCAGCGCTCCGGCGAACATCCAGGCGGCCGACGCCAGGCGGCGGGAGCCGGTGAGGTCGGCGGCGAGAGCCGTGATGGTCATGGTCAGCACGGTGGTGGTGAGGTCGGGGACCTTGAGGGAGCGGACCACCGCGTTCTGACCGCCCATGGCGAGGGCGAGCAGGCCGATCAGCGGGTAGCGGGCGGGTGCGGAGCCGTGGCCGACGACGGCCGCGAGCACGGTGCCGACCGCCACCAGCACCGCCTGCACGGCGAGCGCGGCGACCAGCAGCCGGCCGCGGTGCCCGGGCAGGCGCCGGGAGAGGTGGCCGCCGGCCAGGGCCCCGAGCAGGAACGCGGCGAGGGCGGCCAGTGAGGCGGTCGCGGAGAGGTTCGCCGCGCCAGCGAGGGCGAAGCCGAGGAAGACCACGTTGCCGGTCATGTTGGCGACGAACACGTGCCCGAGTTCGAGGTAGCTGACGGCGTCCACCACCCCGGTGACCAGGGTCAGCACCAGCAGCATCGGCACCAGCGGGCCGTGCTCGGGGTCGGGCTTCAGCATCGGGCCTCCAGTGTCTCGAGTGACGGCCTTTCCGTTCTACTCCCCCTCAGGCCAGCGCCGGGCCGCCGGGTTCCTCCCCGTCCTCGTCCAGGTGCCAGTGCAGGTCCCGGACGCCGGGCTCCAGCGACAGCCGGGTGACGACCTGTTCCAGGGCCGGGGTCACCTGCCCGGTGGTCGACACGGTGGCGCGCAGGCTGGTGGCGTCGCCCTGCTCGGTACGGCGGGCGCGCAGGCCGGTCGGGGCGAGCCCGGACGCGGCGAGGGCCTGGAGCAGCAGGGCTCGGATGTGGGTCTCGGACTTGCGGTCGCACTCCAGGTGGACGACGGCCCGGCTGGTGGAGTCCGGGTCGCTGCCGGACTGCGGGGCCCGGTCGAGCAACCGGCCGGCCGGGCGCAGCACCAGGTGGACGGCCAGCACGGCGGCCGTGCCGAGGACGGCGAGTTCCAGCTTGCCCGACGCGGCCAGGACCCCGACGGCAGCCGAACACCAGAGCGTGGCGGCCGTGTTGAGGCCGCGCACCCCGGCGCCGTCGCGCAGGATGACACCACCGCCGAGGAAGCCGATGCCGGAGACGACGTACGAGGCGACCCGGGTGGGGCTGCCGGCGTCGCCGACCGCCTCGCTGTAGAGCACGAACAGGGTGGCGCCGGCGGCGACCAGGGCGTTGGTGCGCAGGCCGGCCATGCGGGCCCGCCACTGGCGCTCGACGCCGATCAACGCGCCGCAGGCGACGCCGGTGGCGAGCCGGACCAGGAACTCGACGGTGGTCAGGGTGTGCACGACGGCACCTCCTCCATGGGAAGGGCGGGAAAGGGCGGGGGCGGGGGGGGGGGGGGGGGGGGGGGGGGGGGGGGGGGAGGGGTGGGTGGGGGTGGGGGGGGGGGGGGGGGGGGGGGGGGGGGGGGGGGGGGGGGGGGCCCCCCCCCCCCCCCCCGCCCCACGGCGTACCGGCCGTGGCCGGCGGCTCAGTGGTCGAGCGCGGTCTCGACGACCTTGATGATGACCATGGCCGTCGCGATCAGCAGGTAGGCGCGCAGGGCGCCCATGCCGGCCTTGCGGGCGGTGGACATCACCGGCTTGCCGAGGGTGTCCAGCGGAGGCATCCGCCAGTTCTCGCGGCCGGTGCGGTCGACGGGGTCCTCCTTGGTGGCCGTGCGGCCGAAGGTGAAGGAGTACCCGGCGACGAGGACGCCCGCGACGCCGCAGCCGGCCATGATCCACAGGATCGCGTCGGAGCTGATGCCGGGCCAGACCACGGCAGCGGTCAGGACGAGCGAGAGCGTCACCAGGACGCCGACCACGGCCGAGGTGAAGGCGTTGGTCCTGGGGCCGTTGACCCACGGGCCGAGCACGGCGCGGTCGTTGCAGAGCAGCAGCAGGAACACGGTGGCGGAGGGCAGCAGGACCCCGGCGAGCACCTGGACGAACTGGGTCATCAGGCCCTGGAGGTAGCCGTCGGACAGCAGGGTGATGACGGCGGCCACGACGACCAGGCCGGCGTAGACGCCGTAGAAGCCCTTGGCGCCCTTGACCCCGCGGTGCAGCGAGTGCCTGATGCCGAAGACGTCGCCGATCGCGTAGGCGGTGGAGAGCGAGACGGCGAAGGCGCCGATGATGGAAGCGTCCAGCAGGGCGATCGCGAACAGCACGCCGGCCAGCCGGCCGGCCTTGGCCTCGACGCCCTGGGCGAGGGCGGCCGCGTCGGAGAACCGTCCGAAGCCGTCGGTACCCGCGAAGGCCGCCGCCGTGAGACCGATCAGCGCGGCCGCGCCGACGATGACCACGACGATCCCGATCCACAGGTCGACCTTCTCGTACGTCATGAAACGCGGGGTGATCCGCTTGTCGATGACGTACGACTGCTGGAAGAACAGCTGCCAGGGGGCGACGGTGGTCCCGACGATCGAGATGATGACCATCATGACGGCCGCGAGCCCGCCGGAGCCGCCGGGCAGGGCGGGCGTCACGAAGTCGTGGGCCAGCTGCGAGGTCTCCGGGTGGACCAGGAAGTAGACCGGCACCAGCAGCAGCGAGCCCGCGCACAGGGTGATGGCGACCCGTTCGAACCGCCGGAAGGAGCCGGTGAAGGCCGAGGCGATGATGATCGCGGCCGCCAGGACCACCGAGGCCGCCTTGGGCAGGCCCAGGTAGCCGGCGGCCAGTGTGACGCCGATGAACTCCGTCACCAGGGTCAACGCGTTCAGCAGGAACAGGTCGATCACGCTGAACGCGCCCCAGAAGCGGCCGAAGCGCTCCAGGATCAGCCGGGCGTGGCCGACGCCGGTGACGGCGCCGAGGCGCAGCACCATCTCCTGGTTGACGTACAGCACGGGGATGAGCATCAGCAGGGTCCACAGCAGCTGGGTGCCGTAGTTCTGCCCGGCCTGGCCGTAGGTGGAGAAGGCGCCGGCGTCGTTGTCACCGACCATGACGATCAGGCCGGGGCCGATGATCGCCAGCAGGGTCTTGAGCCGGGCGGAGAGGCCGTGGCGCGGGGCGGTGTCGTCGAGCCGGACGGTGCCGAGCGCGCCCTTGATGTCGCCGAGGTGGGCGTCGTCCAGGACGGCCTGGCCGGCGGCGGGTTTGGCGGATGCGGCGGCGGATGTGGTGGAAGCGGCGGGAACCGCGGGGAACTTCGGGTCCAGCATCGCATTGGTCATGGCAGGGCCTGCCTCCCTGCCCCTCGTCGAGGGGCGTCAGGGGGCACGCGGCAGTGTTCCTCCCCGCGGGCGCACGCCGCCGCCTCCGCACGGCGGCGCTGAGCGGCGGCGGCCGTGCGGACGTGCGGACATGGCGGAGCGTCCATGCGCATGAACGGGACGTGACCTGACGTGACGATCCGTCATGCGCCCTGCGCCCGCACATGGTTGAGCGCGGATGAAGCGCCGGGCGGGCGCTCAGGGAGGTTGTTACCGCGTGCCGGAGGTGTTCGAGAGCATGCGGGGGTAGGGGCGACTGTGACCCGGACTACTGCAGTCCATGTTCTCGCCTCCTCCCGGCCGGGGGCGCACCGTCTGTGCGCCGCGTCGCGACACGGCAAGGAGCACACCGGTCGCGGCGGACCGGTACACCCCAACTCGTCAGAGCTTTGGCACTCCACGGCGTGTCCAGCCGGTCCGGCCGGAAGCCACTTGGGGTCAACCCTTAGGTCGGGAAGACCTGTCCTGAACCTGGGCGTCTCTCGACGTCGTCGGGTCAGTGGCCTGTGTCCGTGAAGACGCCTCACCGAACGAGGTGCCTCGTGAAACCTCACACAGCATAGCCCGACCCGGGAGCGAGCCCTCAATCCTTTCGGCCGAACTTCGACACCTTTGTAGAACCGTGACCGAGCCGCGCGGGCTGCGCTTCCCCCCGTCGGCATATATAGTTCACCGGCATATGCAGCTGAACAGCTCACAAGGGGGAAGTGTGTCCGACACCGATCCGACCCGGTCCGAACCCGTCCTGCGCCTGACCGGGGTGTCCCGGGTGCACGGACGCGGCGCCGCCGAGGTGCACGCCCTGCGCGGAATCGATCTGACCGTCCACGCCGGCGAGTTCGTCGCCGTGATGGGGCCGTCCGGCTCCGGCAAGTCGACCCTGCTGACCCTGGCCGGCGGACTGGAGCTGCCCACCCGGGGCGAGGTGCTGGTCGAGGGCGTCACGCTCGGCGGCCTCAGCCGCGGCCGGCTCGCCGACCTGCGGCGACGCTCCGTCGGGTACGTCTTCCAGGACTACAACCTGATTCCGGCGCTCACCGCCGCCGAGAACATCGCCCTGCCCCGCGAACTCGACGGAGTCCCGGGCCGCACCGCCCGCCGGGAGGCGCTGGCCGCCCTGGAGGAACTGGGCATCGGCGAGCTCGCCGACCGCTTCCCCGACGACATGTCCGGCGGACAGCAGCAACGCGTCGCCATCGCCCGGGCGCTGATCGGCGAACGCCGGCTGGTGCTCGCCGACGAACCGACCGGCGCACTGGACTCGGCCACCGGCGACGCGGTGCTCGCCGTCCTGCGCGCCCGCTGCGACGCCGGGGCGGCGGCCGTGATGGTCACCCATGAGGCCTCGCACGCCAGTTGGGCGGACCGGGTGGTGCACCTGCGGGACGGCGCGATCGCCTCGGAGAGCGCCGGCCGCCGCTCCGGCGGCTGCCCGGCAGCCGTCCACCGGCCCAACCCGCTCGGGGAGGTGGCGCGTTGAAGCTCGGAGCATGGAAGGTCGCACTGCGCGTCGCCCGCCGTGACGCGCTGCGGGCCAAGGGCCGCAGCGCCCTGGTCCTGGCCATGGTCGCGCTGCCCGTCCTCGGGGTCACCGGCGCCGACGTGGTCCACCGCAGCGGGCAGCTCACCCCGGCCGAGCGGGTCGAGCGGGTGGTCGGCGGAGCGGACGCCCTGGTCACCGGGCTCAGCCCGGGCCGGACCGTCGAGCAGGCCCCGATCGCCGAGGACGGCGCCTTCGCCGTCGACCCCAAGCCGGGGCAGCAGCCGACGGCCGAGCAGCAGCGGGCCGCCAGCGGCGACCCGGCCGAGCTGGTCGGCTCGCTGCTGCCGCCCGGCAGCCGGCTCACCCCCGCCCGCACCGGGCCGGAGACCGGCGCGACCTCGCCCGAGGGCCTCGTCCGTACCCTCACCGCCGAGGCCGACCTCAGTGACCCGGTCTGGCACGGCCGGCTGAACGTCGTCGAGGGCCGCCCACCCGCCGCCCCGCACGAGGCGGCCGCCACCCGGGCCTTCCTGGACCACGCCGGGCTCACGCTCGGCGGCACCACCACCGTCCAGGGGCTGGAGCGGACCACCTTCACCATCACCGCCGTGGTCGAGCACCCGGACGAGCTCGGCCGCGTCGAACTCGTCACCCGGCCCGGCGAGTTGCTCGACCCGCTGGCCGCCGCCGGGGAGCCCGGCCGGCCCGCCGCCGAGCGCGCCCCGGACCCGCACCACGCCTGGCTGGTGCGCCTGCCGAGCGGAGCCGCCCTGGACTGGGCCGCCGTACAGCGGTTCAACGCCCACGGCTACACCCTCACCGCACGCTCGGTCGCGCTCGACCCGCCGCCCTACGGGGCCGTCCCGTACTACCGCGACTCCACCCGCTCCAGCGACCCGGCCACGGGCGACAACACCAGGGTCGTGGTCGCCACCGTCACCGGGATGGCGCTGCTGGAGGTCGCCCTGCTCGCCGGGCCCGCCTTCGCGGTCGGCGCCCGCCGCTCGCGCCGCCAGCTCGCCCTGCTCGGCGCGGCCGGCGGCAGCCGCGCCCACGTCGGCGCGGTGGTCCTCAGCGGCGGCCTGGTGCTCGGCGCGGCCGGCGGGGTGCTCGGCGTGGCGCTCGGCACCGGGCTGGTCGCCGCCCTGCGCCCGCTCGTCGAACAGGTCGGCGGAGCCCGCTTCGGGCACTTCGCGCTGCCCCCGCTGGACCTCCTCGCGATCGCCGGGATCGGCCTGCTCACCGCGCTGCTCGCGGCCGCGCTGCCCGCCTGGCAGGCCGCCCGCCGCAGCGTCACCGCCGGACTCACCGGGCGGGACACCGTCCGGGCGCCCAGCCGGGCGGTCACCCTGCTCGGCGTGGCACTGGTCCTCGGCGGCGGCGCGATCGCGGTGTACGGCGCGGGCGCCGTCCAGCACGGCATGCCGGTGGTGAGCACCTACGACGAGCGCACGCTGACCGTGCTCGGCGGCTCGATCACCGCCGAAGTCGGCCTGCTCGCCTGCACCCCGGCCCTGATCGCGCTGATCGGCCGGGCCGCCAAGCGGCTCCCGCTCGGACCCCGGCTCGCCCTGCGGGACTCCGCCCGGCACCGCTCGCGCACCGCACCCGCCGTCGCGGCGGTGATGGCCGCCGTCGCCGGAGCGGTCGCCATCGGGGTGTACAGCGCCGGCACCGACGCCGAGGACCGGCGCGACTACCGGCCGCAGGCCCCGTACGGCGCCGTCCAGCTGACCAGCCACCGGGACGGGCCGTCGGCCGGGCAGCTGCGCGCCGAGCTGGAGAAGCAGCTGACCGGGCTGGGGCCGCGCGCCGACATCGGCCGGCTGGTCTACGAGTTCTGCGCCACCTGCTCCAGCGACGTCCAGCTCAAGGGCCCGGTCGACCGGCGTCGGCTGGCGGACCAGCCGCACGTCGCCACCGGGGACGCCGCACTGCTGCACAACCTGTTCGACGTCCGCGACCAGACGGCCGAACAGGCGCTCGCCGCTGGCAGGTTGGTGGTCTTCGACCGGTCGCTGATCGGCGCCGACGGCAAGGCCGTGCTGCTGCTGCGCGGAGGCGGCGGCCCCGTGCAGCCGGGGCAGATCCCCAAGCCCGACCTCCAGGAGGTACCGGTGGACGCGGTCCTGGTCGACGCCCCGGACGCCGCCCGCTTCGCCCAGGGGCTGATGCCGACCACCGCGCTGGCCCCGCTCGGGCTCGCGGCCCAGCCGGCCGGAGCGGTCTGGCGGCCGGCCACCCCGCCGGACCGCAAGGCGCAGCAGCGCGCCGAGGCCGCCGCGATCCGGCTGGACCGGTTCGCCCAGCTCGACGTCGAACGCGGCTACCAGCCGAAGGGCGACGCGCTCACCCTGGCGCTCACCGGCTTCGCCGGGCTGGTGGTGCTCGGCGCCGCCGGGATCGCCACCGGGCTCGCGGCCGCCGACTCCCGGCAGGACCAGGCGACGCTGGCCGCCATCGGCGCACCGCCGCGGATCCGGCGGACCATGGCGGGGCTGCAGTGCGCGCTGATCGCGCTGTTGGGGGCGGTGCTCGGGGCGGCCAACGGGTTCGTCCCGGCGGCGGGGCTGCTGAAGTCCCGGGCGAGCGGGTCCGGTTCGCAGTCGGCGCTGATCACCGCGCCCTGGGGGGAGCTGCTGCTGGTCGTGCTGGTGCTGCCGGTGGTGACCGGGCTGCTCGCGGCGCTGTTCACCCGCTCCCGGGTGCCGTTCGCCCGGCGGCTGTCGTGAGCGCGGGCCTGCGTACGGCTTTGAGTACGGGCTTGAGTACGGGCTTGAGTACGGGCTTGAGTACGGGCTTGAGTACGGGCCTCAGCACGGGCTGAACTCCGCCGGGCACCGGCTCGGGTACGAGCGGGTAGCACCCCGCCGCCACGGGCGCCCGTCTCCGTCACCCGGGGCGGGCGCCCGGCGCGCCGTACGATGGGCCGCGTTCCAGCGGGCGGACGGCGCCGGCGGCCGGTGCGACGAGGGAGAGCAGGGCGGTGCTACGGGGGTTCGGCGATCTGGAGGCCGAGATCATGGACCGGCTGTGGTCCTGGGGCCGGCCGGCCACGGTGCGCGAGGTGGTCGACGACCTCCAACGGCAGCGGCCGGTCGCGTACACCACCGTCACCACGGTCGCGGACATCCTGCACACCAAGGGCTGGCTGCGCCGGGACAAGGTCGGCCGCGCCTGGGTGTACGAACCCACCTGCACGCGCGAGGCGTACACCGCCGAGCTGATGCACCAGGCCCTGGAGACCACCCCGGACCGGACCGGCGCCCTGCTGCGCTTCGTCGACCGGATCAGCGGGGACGAGGCCTCGGCCCTGCTCGCCGCCCTCGAAGAGGTCAAGGCCCGGAACACCGAGTGACGCTCGCCCTGCTCGGCCTCCACCTGGCCGTGACCGGTGTGCTGCTGCCCCGCCGGCTGGCCGGCTCCGCCCGGCTCCAGGCCCGCCCGGCCCTGGGCGCGGCCCTGTGGGTCGCGCTGATGGGCTCCTTCACCGTCGCCCTGGTCCTCACCGTGCACCACGTGCTGGCGCCCGCCGCGCACGAGCCGGCCGGCCTGCTCGGCCTGCTCCCCCACCTCGAACCCTCCGGTCCGGCCGTGCCGCACACTCACGGCTGGCGGCTCCCGGCCACCGTGGCGGCGGTGCTCGCCGTCGCGCCGGCGGCCGTCGGCGCGGCGGCGGGGCGGGCCCGGCGGCGGCACCACGCGGTGCTGGACGTGGTCGCCGTACCGGACCGGCGCTGGGGCGCACTGGTGCTGGAGCACGCCCAGCCGACCGTCTACTGCGTGCCCGGGCGCCGCTCCCGGGTCGTGCTGTCGCGCGGTGCGCTGCGGCTGCTGGACGAGCGGCAGCTCACCGCGGCCGTCGCGCACGAAAACGGGCACATCCGCGGCCGCCACCACCTGTTCCGGCTGCCCGCCGACACCTTCGCGCTGCTGCTCGGGCCGCTTCCGCTGGCCCGGCTGGGGCGCTCGGAGGTGGCGCTGCTGCTGGAGATGGCGGCGGACGACGCGGCGCTGGCGACGGTGTCGCGGGGTGAACTGGCCTCGGCGCTCTGCGCGTTGGCCGTCTCCGGCCTGGCTCCGGACGCTCCGGACGGGTCGCTGGGGGTGGCCTCCGCAGGGGTGACGGCCCGGGTGCGCCGACTGGCCCGGTCCGGCGGCGGTCGACGGCGCCGACTGGCCGGCTGGTTGGGGGCGTCGGCGCTGCCCGTCCTGCCGGTGCTGCCGTACCTGCTGGCCTGCGCGCCGCACCCGTAGCCCGGGCCCGTACTGCCGGCCCGCGCTGTCCCCGGCAGGTCAGAGCCGCAGGTCAGAGCCGCAGTCGCAGCGTGAAACCTCGGACGGGGTGTCGCCGGCAAGCGGGCGGTGACACCCCGTCCGAGGAGCCGGGGGCAAGGCGGTGAAGTCCGGTGAAGCCCCCCGGTCGAGGCCGGCTACGGGCGGACGGCGCCGACGTAGGGCATGGCGTCGATCGGCAGGACCTCGACGTTCTTGCCGGTGCGGGGTGCGTGGATCATCTTGCCGTCGCCGATGTAGAGGCCGACGTGGTGGATGTCGCCGTAGAAGAAGACCAGGTCGCCGGGCTGGAGGTCGGCGCGGGCGACGCGCGGGCCGTCGTTCCACTGGTCCTGGGAGATCCGGGAGAGCTTGACGCCCGCCGCGCGGTAGGCGGCGCCGGTGAGGCCGGAGCAGTCGAAGCTGTCGGGGCCGGTGGCGCTCCACCGGTAGGGCTTGCCGAGCTGGGCGTAGGCGAACTGGACGATGGCCGCGGCGCGGCCGCCGGCGGGCGGGGCGGGGGCGTTGAGGTCCGGGCGCTGCGCGGAGCGGGAGGCGCGGTCGGCGGCGGCCGCCTTCTGGGCCTCGGCCTTGGCCTTCTCGGCCGACTGCTGGGCGTTGACCTTGGCCCGGTCCTCGGCGCTGAGCTTGTTGAGCACGGCCTGGGCCTGGGTCAGTTTGGCCTGGATCTGCTTCTTCCGCTCCGCCAGCTCGGTGCCGACGGAGTCGAGCTGGGCGAGGGTGGCGGTGGCCTCGGCGCGGTCCTGGTCGAGTTTGCGCTGTTCCTCGCGGGCCTTCTTGAGCAGGGCCGTCTGACTGTCGGCGATCTGGTTCTGCACCGAGGCGCGCTCCAGGTAGGCGGCCGGATCCGAGTCGAGCATCAACTGGACGGACGGGTCGATGCCGTTGCCGCGGTACTGGTCGGCGGCCACGCCGCCGAGCTGGGTGCGCAGTTCGTTCATCGTCTCCTGGCCGCGGGCGACCTTTTCCTGGATCCGGTTGGCGTCGCCCTGGAGCTTCTGCTGCTTGGCCTGGAAGCCGTTGTACTGCTCGACGGCCTGCTCGGCGTCCTCGTTGAGCTGGTCAACCTGCTCCTTGACGGTGGCGAGGTTCGGGGTCGGCTCGGCGTGGGCGGTGCCGGAGGCGAGCACCGCGCCGCCGGCCATGGCCGTGGTGAGGACCGCCAGGCGGGCCCGGCTCGGGGGGCTGGGCTTGCGGCGATTTCCCATCGGGTGGGCTCTCCTTCGGGGGACGGGCGAGGGCTCTCGGGGACGGGCTCGGGGACGGGCTCGGGGACGGGCTCGGGGAGCGGGTGACATCGGTAGAACGTTCGAGGGGTGGTCGCGGGTTGCTCCGGGTACGCGGGGGACGCATGGGCGCGGCGGAGGAGGGCGCGGACGGACGGGGGACACCGCCCGCGCCCTTCTTCTAAGTAACTTAATAGATGGCCGGGGAGGTTCCGCAATCCCCCTGATCCGGGCGCTTCCTGGACGATCGACCACGCATCGCGGCGGCGCCGCCGGAATGCCCGCCGAGGGTCGGCGCGCGAGCCCCGGGACACTCCCCGACGGGCCGAGTGCACGCCCTCGGGACACTCCCTGACCTGCGGAGTGCTAGGAGTCCACCAAATCGAGAACAAGGTCACACACGACGCCCCTCCTGTCGTCCTGCGAACGGGCGCTAACCTGCGGACATGAAGGTCCCGCCCGAAGGGCTCCCCCTCGCCGCCGAATTCCCGGCCGCGCACCGTGAGCAGTGGCAGCAGCTCGTCGAGGGCGTGCTGCGCAAGTCCGGTGCCCAGCCCGAGGACGCCGCCGCCGCCGAGCGGGCGCTCAGCACCCCCCTCCAGGACGGCCTGCGCGCCCTCCCCCTGTACACCGCCGAGGACAGCCCGGTCGAGGCCGGCTACCCCGGCTTCCCCCCGTTCGTCCGCGGCGGGCGGCCGCACGGTTCCGCCGTCGCCGGGTGGGACGTCCGCCAGCGGCACGCCGACCCGGACCGGCGGCGCACCAACGAGGCGGTCCTCGCGGACCTGGAGAACGGCGTCGGCTCGCTCTGGCTGGAGCTCGGCGGTGCCGGTCTGCCGGTGTCGGCCCTGCCGGAGGCGCTCACCGGGGTGTACCTGGACCTGGCCGCCGTGGCGCTCGACGCCGGGCCCGAATTCGCCGACGCCGCCGAGCAGTTGTTCAAGCTGTACGAGGAGCGCGAGGTCTCCCCCGCCGCCGCGGCCGGCAACCTCGGCGCCGACCCGCTGGGCCTCCAGGCCCGCACCGGCGACGCCACCCGGACCGACGCGCTGCTCGCCTCGGCCACCGCGCTGGCCGCCCGCTGCGCCGCCGACTACCCGAACGTCCGGGCCGTGACCGTCGACGGCCTTCCGTACCACGAGGCCGGCGCCTCCCCCGCCCAGGAGCTGGGCTGCTCGCTGGCCACCGGTGTCGCCTACCTGCGCGCGCTGACCGCCGCCGGGTTGTCGGTGGACGCCGCGCTCGGGCAGCTGGAGTTCCGCTACGCCGCGGACGCCGACCAGTTCCTCACCATCGCCAAATTCCGGGCTGCGCGCCGCCTCTGGGCCCGCGTCGCCGAGGTGTCCGGGGCGTCCGCCGAGGCCTCGGCGCAGCGCCAGCACGCCGTCACCTCCCGGGTGATGATGACCACCCGCGACCCGTGGGTGAACATGCTGCGCACCACCGTCGCCTGCCTCGCGGCCGGGGTCGGCGGCGCGGACGCCGTCACCGTGCTGCCCTTCGACAGCGCGCTCGGCCTGCCGGACGCCTTCGCCCGCCGGATCGCCCGCAACACCCAGTCGATCCTGCTGGAGGAGTCCCACCTGGCCCGGGTGATCGACCCGGCCGGCGGGTCCTGGTACGTGGAGCAGCTGGGCGAGGAGCTGGCCGGGGCCGCCTGGGCCTGGTTCCAGGAGATCGAGCGGGCCGGCGGCCAGCGGGCCCCCCTGGCGTCCGGCCTGGTCGGCGACCGGATCGCCGCGACCTGGGCCGAGCGCTCCGGAAGGCTCGCCAAGCGGCGCGAACCGGTCACCGGCGTCAGCGAGTTCCCGCACCTGGGCGAGCAGCCGCTGGTCCGCGAGCCGGCCCCGGCCGGTCCCACGGGCGGTCTGCCCCGGGTGCGCCGCGCCGAGGCGTACGAGGCGCTGCGCGACCGCTCGGACGCGGTGCTCGCCGCCACCGGCGAGCGGCCGACGCTGTTCCTGGCCTCGATCGGCACCGCCGCCGCCCACACCGGGCGCACCACCTTCGCCGCCAACCTGTTCCAGGCCGGCGGCATCGCGACCGCCTCGGCCGAGGGAGTGGACCCGGCGGCGTTCGCCGAGGCGTTCACCGCCTCCGGCGCGACCGTCGCCTGCCTGTGCTCCAGCGACGCCCTGTACGCCGAGCACGCCGAGGCGGTCGCCGCCGCGCTCCGGGCGGTCGGCGCCCGGCGGGTGCTGCTGGCCGGGCGGCTCGCCGAAGTGCCCACCGGCGTCGACGAGTTCATCCACGCGGGCGGGGACGCCGTCGCCGTCCTGACCTCCCTGCTGGACCAGATCACCGGTGCGCGCAGCACCGACGAGGACAAGGTGGCGCGATGATCCCCGACTTCACCGGAATCGGGCTGGACGGCGACGCCGACACCGCCGCCGAGGCGACTCCCCGCAGCGGCGAAACCGGCACCGCCGACGCCACCGACGTCACCGAGGCCCAGTGGCGGGCCGCCTGGCGCCGCTCCACCGGCAAGGACGTCGACGAGCAGGTCTGGGACACCCCCGAGGGCATCGGCGTCAAGCCGCTGTACACCGCCGCCGACCTCGCCGGCCTGGACTTCCTCGACACCTACCCGGGCATCGCCCCGTACCTGCGCGGGCCGTACCCGACCATGTACGTCAACCAGCCCTGGACCGTCCGCCAGTACGCCGGCTTCTCCACCGCCGAGGAGTCCAACGCCTTCTACCGCCGCAACCTGGCGGCCGGCCAGAAGGGCCTGTCGGTCGCCTTCGACCTGCCGACCCACCGCGGCTACGACAGCGACCACCCGCGCGTCACCGGCGACGTCGGCATGGCGGGCGTCGCCATCGACTCGATCTACGACATGCGCCAGCTGTTCGACGGCATCCCGCTGGACCGGATGTCCGTGTCGATGACCATGAACGGCGCGGTGCTGCCCGTGCTGGCGCTGTACATCGTCGCGGCCGAGGAGCAGGGCGTGCCGCCCGAGAAGCTCGCGGGGACCATCCAGAACGACATCCTCAAGGAGTTCATGGTCCGCAACACCTACATCTACCCGCCGCAGCCGTCGATGCGGATCATCTCGGACATCTTCGCGTACACCTCGCAGAAGATGCCGCGGTACAACTCGATCTCCATCTCCGGCTACCACATCCAGGAGGCCGGGGCCACCGCCGACCTGGAGCTGGCCTACACCCTGGCCGACGGGGTGGAGTACCTGCGCGCGGGCCTGGACGTGGGGCTGGACGTGGACGCCTTCGCGCCGCGGCTGTCCTTCTTCTGGGCGATCGGCATGAACTTCTTCATGGAGGTCGCCAAGCTGCGCGCGGCCCGGCTGCTGTGGGCCAAGCTGGTCAAGCAGTTCGACCCGAAGAACCCCAAGTCCCTGTCGCTGCGCACCCATTCGCAGACCTCGGGCTGGTCGCTCACCGCCCAGGACGTGTTCAACAACGTGACCCGCACCTGCGTGGAGGCGATGGCCGCCACCCAGGGCCACACCCAGTCGCTGCACACCAACGCCCTGGACGAGGCGCTGGCGCTGCCCACCGACTTCTCCGCCCGCATCGCCCGCAACACCCAGTTGCTGCTGCAGCAGGAGTCGGGCACCTGCCGGGTGATCGACCCCTGGGGCGGCTCGGCCTACGTCGAGAAGCTCACCCACGACCTGGCGGCCCGCGCCTGGCAGCACATCCAGGAGGTCGAGGCGGCCGGCGGCATGGCCAAGGCCATCGACGCGGGCATCCCCAAGATGCGCGTCGAGGAGGCCGCCGCCCGCACCCAGGCGCGCATCGACTCCGGCCGCCAGCCGGTGATCGGCGTGAACAAGTACCGGGTCGAGAGCGACGAGCAGATCGACGTGCTCAAGGTCGACAACTCGGCGGTCCGCGCCCGGCAGATCGAGAAGCTGCGCCGGCTGCGCGAGGAGCGGGACGAGAGCGCCTGCCAGGACGCGCTGCACGCGCTGACCCGCGCCGCCGAGGCCGGCCCCGGGCGCGACGGCTCCCTGGACGGCAACCTGCTGCACCTGGCGGTCGATGCGGCCCGGGCCAAGGCGACCGTCGGCGAGATCTCGGACGCCCTGGAGAAGGTGTACGGCCGCCACTCCGGCCAGGTCCGTACCATCTCCGGTGTGTACCGAGACGAAGCCGGCCCGTCGGCCCCCCTCCAGCGCACCCGGGACCTGGTCGAGCGGTTCGAGCGGGCCGAGGGCCGCCGCCCGCGCATCCTGGTCGCCAAGATGGGCCAGGACGGCCACGACCGCGGCCAGAAGGTGATCGCCACCGCCTTCGCCGACCTCGGTTTCACGGTGGACGTCGGCCCGCTGTTCCAGACCCCGGCCGAGGTCGCCCGGCAGGCCGTCGAGGCGGACGTGCACATCGTCGGCGTCTCCTCGCTGGCCGCCGGTCACCTCACCCTGGTGCCCGCGCTGCGCGCCGAACTCGCCGCGGCGGGCCGGGAGGACATCACCATCGTGGTCGGCGGGGTGATCCCCCCGCAGGACTTCGACGCCCTCCACGAGGCGGGCGCGGCGGCGGTCTTCCCGCCCGGCACGGTGATCCCGGACGCCGCCTACGACCTGCTGAAGACGCTGGCCGCCGACCTCGGCCACGAGCTGTGACGGTCTGAGCCGGATGCCTCCGCGGACGATCGACCTCGACAGCTACGTGACGGGCGTCCTGGACGGCTCGCGCGCCTGGATCGCGCGCGCCGTCACCCTCGTCGAGTCCAGCCGGCCCGACCACCGCACGCTCGCGCAGCAGCTGCTCCAGCGGCTGCTGCCGCACGCGGGCGGGGCGGTCCGGGTGGGCATCACGGGCGTGCCCGGGGTCGGCAAGTCGACCTTCATCGACTCCTTCGGAACGATGCTCACCGGCCTCGGCCACCGGGTCGCGGTGCTCGCCGTCGACCCGACGTCGAGCCGGACGGGCGGCTCCATCCTGGGCGACAAGACCCGGATGGAGCGCCTCGCCGTCGACCCGGACGCCTTCGTCCGGCCGTCGCCGACCTCGGGGACGCTCGGCGGGGTCGCCAAGGCCACCCGGGAGTCGATGGTGGTGATGGAGGCGGCGGGCTACGACGTCGTGCTGATCGAAACCGTCGGCGTGGGCCAGTCCGAGACGGCCGTGGCCGGGATGGTCGACACCTTCCTCCTCCTCAGCCTGGCCCGCACCGGCGACCAGCTCCAGGGCATCAAGAAGGGCGTCCTGGAGCTGGCGGACGTCATCGCCGTCAACAAGGCCGACGGCCCGCACGAGCGCGACGCCAAGGCGGCCGCCCGCGAACTGGCGGGCGCGCTCCGCCTGTTGCAGGCCCCCGACGCGGCGTGGACGCCGCCGGTCCTGACCTGCAGCGGCCGCGACGGCGCCGGGCTGGACGTGCTGTGGGAACGCCTCCAGCAGCACCGCAAGGTCCTCGACGCGACGGGCGCGCTGACGGCCAAGCGCCGCGACCAGCAGGTCGAGTGGACCTGGTCCATGGTGCACGACCAGCTCTACGCCCGGCTGCACGAGCACCCCGAGGTGCGGCGCCTCGCGCCGTCGCTGGAAGCCGATGTCCGCGCCGGCACCCTGCCCGCGGGGCTGGCCGCCCAGCGGATCCTGGACGCCTTCTTCGGCACCTCCTGAACCGGGCCTGAACCGGGCCGGGACCAGGCCGGGACCAGGCCGGGACCAGGCCGGGACCAGGCCGGGACCAGGCCGGGACCAGGCCGGGACCGTTCGCCGGGCCTCAGCCCCGGCGAACGGCGGCGGACCGCCGGGCGGCGGCCTGGCGGGTGCGGCGGACGAGCAGGTGCACCCGCTGGACGGCCACGAAGCGGTTCATCGCGTCGGCCAGGGTGAGGCGGTACTTGAGCCGGAGTTGGGCGTTGAGACCGGTCAACCGCTCCGGACCGATGGCGTGCAGGAGCCGGCTGACGTGCCGCTGGTAGACCTCCCAGTACGGGCGGTCGCCGTCCGGGACGGACCAGAAGAACATCGGGATCTCCTCGACCAGGCAGTTCAGGTCGTAGGCGCGCAGGTACTCGGCGAACTCGGGCTCGGGGCGGGCCTGCAGCCACTCCCGGACGAGTTCCATCGAGCGGACGCGGTCGATCAGGCCCCGCGGGTCGGTCTTCTTCTGGGTGATGGACAGCGCGCCGTCCTCGCGCACCCGCCAGTGGTAGATCGGGTCGGCGAGCACGTCGACCCGCTCGGCGAGGAAGTGGTGCGGCACGCTGACCGGGGCGTCCTCGTACAGCATGCCCTCGGGGTAGAGGATGCCCGCGGCGTCGAAGAAGGAGCGCCGGTAGACCTTGTTCCAGGCGGTGCGGTCGGTGACCAGGGCGGGCAGTTCGCTGACATGGGTGCGCAGCCGGGTCTCGCGGAAGGGACGGCGGTGGGCGTGCGAGGGGGTCAGGCCGGTGGTGCGCAGCCGCATCGCGTTGCCCGCGACGAAGTCGGACCCGGTGTCGTCCAGGGTGCGGATCATCAGCTGGTAGGCGTGCGGCGGCAGGGTGTCATCGCTGTCGACGAAGGTCAGGTACTCGGTGCCCGGGGTGAGGTGGCGCCAGCCGGTGTTGCGGGCCGCGCCGAGGCCCTTGTTCGCCTGCCGGACCAGCCGGAAGCGCCGGTCCTTGGCGGCGTACGCCTTGGCGATGACGGGGCCGTCGTCCGTCGAGCCGTCGTCGACCATGACGCACTCGAAGTCCTCGAAGGTCTGCGCCGCGATCGAGTCGAGGCACTCCGCGAGGTAGCGCTCGACGTTGTAGACCGGGACGACGACGGAGAGGCGCGGCGCCATGGAAGGCCTTTCGCTCGGGAGCGGGCGGGCCGTTCGGCCGCCGACCGCCGGTCAGGGCGGTGGGCCGAGCCTAGCGACCGGACGCTGCCACCGGGAGAACGGCGGGTGGCGGTGAGTCTTCCGTTCGGTGCGCCGGGCGTGCCCGGCGGCCCCGGGTCCTCCCCCGCGCACCCGCCCTGACCAGGGGGATGGGCCCCGGGCCGCCCGACCGGACCGGGGCCCATCCGTCACCTGAAACGGGTCAGGCGCTCTTGACGGCCGCGAAGCGGGCCTGGACGTCCTGCCAGTTGACGACGTCCCACAGACGGGTGACGTAGTCCGGGCGGACGTTGCGGTACTGCAGGTAGTAGGCGTGCTCCCAGGCGTCGAAGGCGAGCAGCGGGGTGGTGTTCTGGCCGACGTTGCCGTGGTGGTCGTAGACCTGCTCCACGATCAGGCGCTGCCCGAGCGGCTCCCAGGAGAGGATGCCCCAACCCGAGCCCTGGACCCCGGTGGTGGCGTTGGTGAGCTGCTTCTTGAAGGCCTCGAAGCCGCCGAAGTGCTCGGTGATGGCGTCGGCCAGCTCGCCCTCGGGGCGGTCGCCGCCCTCCGGGGAGAGGTTCTGCCAGAACAGCGAGTGCAGCACGTGCCCGGACAGGTGGAAGGCGAAGGTCTTCTGCAGGCCGACCAGGCCGCCGAACTGCTCCTTGTCACGGGCCTCGGCCAGCTGCTCCAGGGTGTCGTTGGCACCCTTCACGTACGCGGCGTGGTGCTTGGAGTGGTGCAGCTCCAGGATCTCGGCCGACATCGCCCGCTCCAGCGCGGAGTAGTCGTACGGCAGGTCGGGAAGCGTGTAGGTGCCCATCAGGACACGGCCCCTTTCGGCGGGTTGGTCGTGACGATCGTGCCGGGACAACACTATTGCGCATCGGTTGCAGGAACACAGCATGGGCTCCTACTTGTTCGTCACATCACGTCGGGCATGGCGGCCGACTCCCGGGCGCGGGCGCTCGCCGAGCAGCGGTCCCCGTCGGCGTCGCTGGAGCGCGCGGCGTTCAGCCCGGTGCCGTCCAGGTGACCAGCGGCGGCCGGACGGCGGCGCACAGCGGGTGTCCCTTGGCGTCCGTCAGCCCGAGGCGGGCCACCAGCAGCCCGCCCGCCACCGCCGCGTCGGCGGTGGCCGGATCGACCGCCGCCAGCAGCAGCTTGGCGCGCCGGAACAGCGACCAGGCGCCGGGGGCCCCGGTGACCCAGTTCAGGTAGACGAACCGGCCGCCCGGGCCGCCCTGGACGTACCGCCCGGTGATGTCCACCGCGCCGTCCGGCAGCCGGCGCGCCTCGCACTCCAGCGACCAGCGCGCGTGCGGCGCGTCCCCGGGGTACGGGTCGAGCAACTCGGCCGGGCGGCCCCGGCGTTGGACGGCGACGTGGATGTCCCGGTACCCCGGGAACCCGGGCCCGACACCGCACTCACGGCCCGGCAGGTCGGTGGCCTCGATCCTCAGCTCCATGCCGTCATGGTCCCCTACGGCGGCCCGCTTCCCGCCCCCCCACCGGACGGGTGGCCGGCGGGTCACCCCCGGGCGGGCGTGGCGGGTCGGCAGCGCTGCCGGTGAGCGCTCGGCGAAGAGCGGTCCGCCGGTGCGGACCCGCTCCCGGGCACGTGTGGTTCGCGGCGTACGGGGAAGGCGGTCCGCCCGGGGCCGTGGTGCCCGTTCCTGTGGCCGGGACGCGCACCGACGGTCACCATGAAGACCCGGCACCGCCCAGCCCGATCGGAGTCCGATGAGCGAGCAGCACAACCTCGTCCTGCTGACCTTTCCCGACGCCACCGCCTGGCAGCCGGCCTTCGCCGACGCGCAACACCTGCCGGGCCTGCGGATGGTGGCGGCCCTGGAGCGCGACGCCGACGGGGTGCTGGAGGTGAAGGACACCTTCACCCGGGGCGCCGGCGTGGCCACCGTGGGCTCGGGGCTGCTCGGCGGCCTGGTGGGCCTGCTGGGCGGGCCGGTCGGAGTGCTGCTCGGCTTCGCGGCGGGTGCGGCGCTCGGCAACGCGGCCGAGGAGCACTCCGCGACGGAGGCCGGCGCCGCGCTGATCGTGCTCTCGCCCCGGGTGCCGGACGGCGGCGCGCTGGTCGCCCTGGAGATCCGGGAGGCGTCGCCCGAACCGGCCGACGAGCTGGCGGCCGAGCACGGGGCGGCGGTCGAGCGGATCGACGAGCACGCCTTCACCGAGCAGGTCCGGGCGGCGGAGCGGAAGGCCGAGGAGCAGCGGGCGGCCGAGCGGAAGGCCGAGGAGGCCTGAGCGCCTGCCCGTGCCGAGCCGGCACGGCACGGCACGCATCAACGCGCGGCGGGAGCCCGGGGGTTGCCGCCCCCGGACTCCCGCCGTCATCGCTCAGCCGGTCAGCCGGTCAGGCCGGTCGACGTCAGCTGCTCAGACCAGGTCGAAGCGGTCCGCATTCATGACCTTGACCCAGGCGGCGACGAAGTCCGACACGAACTTCTCCTTGGCGTCGTCGCTCGCGTACACCTCGGCGACGGCGCGCAGTTCGGAGTTCGAGCCGAAGACCAGGTCGGCGCGGGTACCGGTCCACTTGACCTGGCCGGAGGCGTCCCGGCCCTCGAAGGTGTGGGCGTCCTCCGAGGTGGACTTCCACGTGGTGCCGAGGTCCAGCAGGTTGACGAAGAAGTCGTTCGTCAGCACGCCCGGGGTCTCGGTGAAGACGCCGTGCGAGGACTGCTGGTGGTTGGCGCCGAGCACGCGCAGGCCGCCGACGAGGACGGTCAGTTCGGGCGCGCTCAGGCCCAGCAGGTTCGCCTTGTCGAGCAGCAGGAACTCGGCCGGCAGGCGGTTGCCCTTGCCGAGCCAGTTGCGGAAGCCGTCGGCCTTCGGCTCCAGCGCGGCGAAGGACTCGGTGTCGGTCAGCTCCTGCGGGGCGTCCACCCGGCCGGGCGCGAACGGCACCTCGACCGCGAGGCCGGCCGCCTTGGCCGCCTGCTCGACGCCGACGCCGCCGGCCAGCACCACCAGGTCGGCGATGGAGACCTGCTTGTCGCCGGCCTGCGCGTTGAACTCCGCCTGCACGCCCTCCAGGGCGCGCAGCACGGTGGCCAGCCGGTCCGGCTCGTTGACCTCCCAGCCGGCCTGCGGCTGCAGCCGGATCCGGCCGCCGTTGGCGCCGCCGCGCTTGTCGCTGTTTCGGTAGGAGGAGGCCGCGGCCCAGGCCGTGGAGACCAGCTCCGAGACGGACAGGCCGGTGGCGGCGATCCGACGCTTGAGGTCGGCGACGTCGGCGGCGTCGATCTGCTGGTAGGTGACGGTCGGCAGCGGGTCCTGCCAGATCAGCTGCTCGCTCGGGACCTCCGGGCCGAGGTAGCGCACGAGCGGGCCCATGTCGCGGTGGGTCAGCTTGTACCAGGCGCGGGCGAAGGCGTCGGCGAACTGCTCCGGGTTCTCCAGGAAGCGCCGGGAGATCGGCCCGTACACCGGGTCGAAGCGCAGCGAGAGGTCCGTGGTGAGCATGATCGGGACGTGCCGCTTGTTCGGGTCGTGGGCGTCCGGGACGGTGCCCTCGCCGGCGCCGTCCTTCGGCTTCCACTGGTGGGCGCCGGCCGGGCTCTTGGTGAGCTCCCACTCGTAGCCGAACAGCGTCTCGAAGAAGCTGTTGTCCCAGGTGGTCGGGGTGGCCGTCCAGGTGCCCTCAAGGCCGCTGGTGATGGCGTCGCGGCCGACGCCGGTGCCGTAGCGGCTCTTCCAGCCGAGGCCCTGCTGCTCCATCGGCGCGGCCTCCGGGTCCGGGCCGACGTTGTCCGCCGGGCCGGCGCCGTGGGTCTTGCCGAAGGTGTGGCCGCCGGCGATCAGCGCGACGGTCTCCTCGTCGTTCATCGCCATCCGGTAGAAGGTCTCGCGGATGTCGCGGGCGGCGGCGATCGGGTCCGGGTTGCCGTTGGGGCCCTCGGGGTTGACGTAGATCAGGCCCATCTGGACGGCGGCGAGCGGGCTCTCCAGCTCGCGGTCGCCGGTGTAGCGCTGGTCGTCCAGCCAGGTGGTCTCCGGGCCCCAGTAGACGTCCTCGTCGGGCTCCCACTCGTCGACGCGGCCGCCGCCGAAGCCGAAGGTCGTGAGGCCCATGCTCTCCAGGGCGACGTTGCCCGCCAGCACCATGAGGTCGGCCCAGGACAGGCTGCGGCCGTACTTCTTCTTCACCGGCCAGAGCAGGCGGCGGGCCTTGTCCAGGCTGGCGTTGTCCGGCCAGCTGTTGAGCGGGGCGAAGCGCTGCTGGCCGCCGCCGGCGCCGCCGCGGCCGTCGCTGATCCGGTAGGTGCCGGCGCTGTGCCAGGCCATCCGGATCATGAAGGGGCCGTAGTTGCCGAAGTCGGCGGGCCACCAGTCCTGCGACGAGGTCAGCACCTCCTCGATGTCGCGCTTGACGGCCGGGAGGTCGAGGGACTTGAAGGCCTCGGCGTAGTCGAAGTCCTCACCGAGCGGGTTCGCCACGGCGGGGTTCTTGGCGAGGACCTTCAGGTTCAGCCGTTCCGGCCACCACTGGCGGTTCCCGCCGCCCTGGGTGGGGTGAAGCGCGCGCCCGTGGTTGACCGGGCAGCCGCCCGCGCTCGCCTCAAGACCGGTTGCGTCGTGGTTCTCAGACATGGGAATCCTTCCCTACAAGGCGGATCACGGTGTCCATCTGCTACCTACGGCACCAAGTGCTGCTACCGCTGTGTACGGCCGCTGTTTCGGGGTAGCGGTGTGTACTGCTGCGATCTGTTGCTACCCAGGCTAGCGCCGGAGCCGATCCTACGGTGGACTCAATCCAAGTCAAGAAAGACACCAAAGCCAGATCCGATCGCGAACCGGACACCAGTGGATGTGTATTGGTAAACTCCGGTCTCCCCGTGACCTGAATAGGTGAACCGATATGAGTGACCTGCTGGAGCGGCTGCGCGGGCGCGGCTGGCGCCTCACCTCCCAGCGGCGCGTCGTCGCCGAGGTCCTGGACGGCGACCACGTGCACCTGACCGCGGACGAGGTGCACGTGCGCGCCGCCGAGCGCCTCCCGGAGATCTCCAGGGCGACGGTCTACAACACCCTCGGCGAACTGGTCACCCTCGGTGAGATCGTCGAGGTCTCCACCGACGGACGGGCCAAGCGCTACGACCCCAACGCCCACCACCCGCACCAGCACCTGGTCTGCACCGGCTGCGGCGCCATCCGCGACGTCCACCCCTTCGGCGACCCGCTGGCCGACCTCCCGGCCGACCAGCGCTTCGGTTTCGCCGTCTCCGGGGCCGAGGTCACCTACCGCGGGCTCTGCCCGACCTGCGCGGGCTGACCGCGGCCCGACCGCGGCCCGTGGCGGGGGTGCCCGGCGGGCTGATCCGCTGGAGGTCCAGGGCGGCGGGCAGCCGGGCGATGCCGGGCCCGCCGTCCAGGACGTACCGGATGATCAACCCGAGGCCGTCGTCGTCGAGCGCCCAGCCGAGCCAGACCGGCCGGCCACCGCGGGTCCGGCCCCGGGTGGAGGGCTGGACCACGATGACGTTCGACTGCGCGCAGGCGTCCAGGCAGTCGGAGGTGCGGACCACGAAGGCGCCGTCGGAGGCGTCGGCGGCCTTCCGGAGCGCGGCCACCTGGCCCTCGTGGTCGGTGCCGGGGTGCTTGCCGCTGTTCCCGCAGCAGCAGCCCCGGCAGACGACCAGCGTGCAGGGCCGGTGCCCGGCCCGTACGGTCAGCGGGCCAGTTCGTCCGGCAGTGGCCATGCCTCCACCCGCCCCTCGTAGTCGGCGTGCACCAGCAGCCCCGGCCCGGCCCAGGCGAGCGCGGTGACCGGCTCCGGCAGCTCGCGTCGGACGGCCGGTGCGACCAGCGCGCCGGCCCGTCCGGAACCGGCGCGCCACAGCGCGAGGGCGCCCTCGGCGCCGGCGCTGGCCAGGACCGCCGCGCCGCCCGGCCGCCAGGCGAGTGCGGTGATGGTCTCGTGGGTGCGCAGGGAGCGCGGCTTGGTGCCGGCGGGGCCCTTGCCGGAGAAGTCCCAGACGGTGATGTCCGGGGCGCCGTCGGAGGCGAGCCAGCGGCCGGAGCCGTCGAAGGCGAGCCGGGCGATCTTGTCGGGGTAGCCCTGCATGGTGAGGTCGTCGCCGTCCCTGGTGCGCCAGATGTGGATGCTGGCGTCCTGGTTGCCGCTGCAGATCCAGCGTCCGTCGGGGCTGAGGGCGATGGCGAGGTGGGAGCCGAGGTACTTGTACTCGGTGACCGGCTTCTCGGTGTGGCGTTCGTGGCAGCGCACGCCTCCGTAGGCGGAGCTGACGAGACGTCGGCCCTCGCGCAGCCAGGCGAGGTCCGTGACGGTGCTCGGGGCGGGGTCGGTGCGCCACTGCTGGACGCCGTCGGTGTCCAGCACCAGGACGCGGCGGCCGGAGGCCACGGCGACCCGGTCCGGCGAGGCCCACCGTACGGCGGCCGACCACGATCCGGTGTCCCGGCTGAGGAAGCGTCCGTCCGAACGCCGCCACAGGCCGTGGCCGGTGGGCCCGGCCACGGCGAGGTGGGCGGCGTCCGGTGAGAACTCCAGGGCGAGGACGCCGCCGGGCAGGGTGACGGTGCCGACGGGGGCCCCGGAGGCGAGGTCGAGGATCCACGCGCTGCCGCCCGCGCCGCCGATCGCCACCAGGCCCGCGGCGGTGGCGACGGCGACCGGGGCGTCGTCGACGGCGGCGGTCCAGGCGGTGGCGACCTCGGTGGCGGTCATGCGCGCACCCCGGCGAGGCAGGCGGCGAAGCCCTCGTTGAGGGCGGCGCGGTCGAGGTTGCGGCCGATGAAGACCAGGCGGTTGCGGCGGGTCTCGCCGTCGCGCCAGGCCCGGCCGTTCTCGCCCTCCAGCAGCATGTGGACGCCCTGGAAGACGTACTGCCGCTCGTCACCGGCGATGGCCAGGATGCCCTTGGAGCGGAAGATGTCGGCGCCCCGGGTGCGCAGCAGGGTGCCGAGCCAGGCGTTGAGGCGCTTCTCGTCGAGTTCGCCGGGCAGGTCGATGCCGACGGAGGTGACCGTGGAGTCGTGCTGGTGCTCGGTGTCGGTGAGGAAGGTCGGGTCGTCCTCCAGGACCCTGTCCAGGTCGAAGGCGTGGACGTCGAGGATCCGGGCGAGGTCGACCTTGGCCTGCTGGGCGGGGATGATCTCCACCGGGGCGTTGATGGCGCGGATGTGCGCGGTGACCTCGGCGGCCTGCTCGGGGGTGGCCAGGTCGGTCTTGTTGAGGACGATCCGGTCGGCGAACGCGACCTGCTCGACCGCCTCGTTCTCCACGCCTTCGGGCTTGACCTCGGTGAGGTGTTCGAGGATGTGGGCGGCGTCGACCAGGGTGACGATGGCGTCCAGGCGCAGCTGGGAGGAGATCTCGTCGTCCATGAAGAAGGTCTGGGCGACGGGGGCGGGGTCGGCCAGGCCGGTGGTCTCGATGACGATCCGGTCGAACTTCTCGCGGCGGCGCATCAGGGCGCCGAGGATGCGGATCAGGTCCCCTCGGACGGTGCAGCAGATGCAGCCGTTGTTCATCTCGAAGATCTCTTCTTCGGCGTCGAGGACGAGGGCGTCGTCGACGCCGACCTCGCCGAACTCGTTCTCGATGACGGCGATCCGGAGCCCGTGCTGCTCGGTGAGGATGCGGTTGAGCAGGGTGGTCTTGCCGGAGCCGAGGAAGCCGGTCAGGACGGTGACGGGGACCCGGGTGTCCTCGGGCCCGGCGGCCTCGTCGCGGGCGGTGTCGGCATTGCTGGTCACGGTCATTCTCCTTCGGGGGTTGCGGGCGGCTGGGCCAGGGCCTGGGTGAGCTGGTCGGTGGTGATCTCCGCCAGCGGGTGGTGGAGCGTCCAGCGCCTGGCCGGGCCGGCGGGCGGGAGGACGGCGACGACGGTCTCGACCGGGGGGCATCCCGGTTCGGTGCAGTCGAGTTGCCGGATCAGGACGATGTCCTCCTCGGCCAGCGCGAGGAGTCGACGGGTGTGGCTCCTCAGTGCGGTCAGCTGGGCGATGTGGCGGGGTGAGGCCGGTTCGGGCATGGCGGGGGTCCTCGTCGGCGGTGCGGTGGGTCGTGGTGGGTGCGCGGGCGTCAACCGGTGGCGCGGGCGTCACCGGCGGTACGGGCGTCACCGGCGGTACGGGCGTCAACCGGCGGCTGCGAGGCAGGTGGCGCAGGTGCCGGTCAGTTCGACGGTGTGCTGCACGTCGGCGAAGCCGGAGGTCTCGGCGACGCGCTCGGTCCACGCCTCGACCGGCGCGGAGTCCACCGGCAGGCTCAGGCCGCACTGCCGGCAGATCAGGTAGTGCCGGTGATCGGCGCCGGGCCGGTAGCGGAACAGGCGCTCGCCGTTGGCGTCGCGCACGACGTCCGCGCGGCCCACGGCGGCCAGCGCCGTCAGGGTGCGGTAGACGGTGCTCAGGCCCACCCGGGAGCCGGTGGCGAGCAGGCCGGCGTGCAGGAGCTGGGCGCTGACGAAGTACTCGCAGCCCGCGAGGGCCTGGAGGACCTCGGCCCGCTGCGGTGTCAGCCGGCCCAGCGAGCCGCCCTCGGGCCAGTGTTCGGCCGGGTCCCGGCGGCGGTCGGCGGCGCGGCGGAAGGCCGCCGTCAGCGCGATGGACTTCGAGTCGGTCACTGCTCTCTGCCCCCGTCGTTCGGTCGGACTCAGGCCGGCGCCGGTCCGGCGGCGCGGGTCGGGCGGATGAGGAAGGTGGCGGCGTAGACGGCGGTCGCGGTCGCCATGATCGCGAAACTCGGCGGCAGCTCGGGCACTTCGGCGCTCAGCAGCAGCCCGCCCCACATCTCGGCGACCGCGAGCGCGCCGGAGAGGGCGAGCGCGCGGAACGGGCGGTCGATGAGGCGGATCGCCGCGCCCGCCGGGGCGGAGAGCAGGCCGAGGAGCAGCAGCGAGCCGACCGCCTGGGTCGCCTCCCCCGCGCAGGCGCCGACCAGCGCCAGGAACGCGAAGCCGAGCAGCCGCACCGGGACGGCGCGCGCGGCGGCGACCGCCTCGTCGAGGGTGGCGAAGAGCAGCGGTCGGGCGATGAGCAGGACGACCAGGCAGATGGCGGCGGCGATGGCCACGGCGAGCGTGGTCTGGCTGCCGCTCAGCCCGAAGACGGAGCCGAACAGCACGGTGGTGCCCGCTCCGCCGCGGGCCGCGCTGCGGGAGGTGGTGTAGATGGTGAGGAAGAACGCGCCGAGGCCGAGGATCCAGGCGAAGACGCTGCCGATGACCACGTCGTCGGGGCGCCCCTTGCGGCCGAGGCCGCCGAGCAGCAGCCCCACCCCGATGGTCGCGGCGAACAGGCCCAGCCGCAGGTCGTAGCCACCGGCCAGCGCCGCCATCGCCCCCGTGAACGCGACGTGGCTGAGCGCGTCGCCGGTGAAGATCTGCGCGCGCAGCACCAGGAAGTAGCCGACCAGCCCGCAGGCCAGCGCGATGAACGTGCCGGCCAGCAGGGCGTGCTGGAAGAACGGCTGGGAGAGGAGCGCGTTCACGCCGCGCCTCCGATCGCGAGGGGAGCGCGCTCCCGGCGGCCGAGGGTCTCGCGCGCCATCCGCACCAGGTGCGCCAGCACGTAGCCGGCGAAGGCGAAGCCGGTGACGAAGAAGCCCAGCGGGTAGGGCTGGTAGTACGCGGCGATCAGCCCGGCCCAGCAGGCCGTGAGGCCGAACAGGACGGCCAGCAGCAGGCTCGCGGCGGGGCGGGCGGTGAGCTGCTGGGCGGTGGCGGCCGGGATCACCATGAGCGCGAAGACCAGCAGGGTGCCGGTGATCTGGCTGGCCTCGGCGGTCGCCGCGCCGAGCAGGACGAGGAACACCGTGGAGAGGGCCCGCACCGGCACGCCGCGCCCGGCGGCGACCTCCGGGTCGACGGAGGCGAACAGCAGCGGACGTCCGATCGCCGCGAGCACCGCCAGCGTCAGCGCCCCGACCACCGCCAGCACCACCACCTGGCCGGTGGTGATGCCCAGGAAGTCGCCGAACAGCAGCGCGGTGGGCCCCTCCAGCAGGCCCTTGTAGAGGCTGACGAACAGGAAGCCGCAGGCCAGCACGAACGCCTGGACAGTGCCGGTGACGGCGGACTCCTCCGAGCCGCTCTCCCGGCCCCCGCGCCCGAGCGCGGCGATCACCAGGGCCGCCGCGACGCAGGAGCCGAAGTAGCCGAGCGAGAGGCTGAAGCCCGCCAGCGCGGCCAGCGCCGCGCCGGGGAACGCGACAGCCGACAGCGTGTGCCCGGCGAAGGTCTGCCGGCGCAGCACCATGAACCAGCCGACCACCGCGCAGACCACGGACACCACCAGGCCGGCCCGGAAGGCGTTCACCATGGACAGGTAGGACCACATGTCCTGGAGGTCCGCGAGCAGGTTCCAGGAGAAGGCGGGTGACGTGGCGTCAGCTGCCAGCGGCATGACCGCCCCCGTTCCCTCGGCCGGGGTGCCGGTCGCTGTGCAGCGCCGGCGCCTCGGGCTGGCCGACCACCACCAGCCGGCCGTCGGAGGTGCGGAGCACCTCGACGGGCGTGCGGTACAGCCGGGTCAGCGTCTCGGAGGTGATCACCTCGGCCGGCGTGCCGGAGACGGCACCGCCCTCGGCGATGTACACCACCCGGTCCAGGTGGTGGAGTATCGGGTTCACGTCGTGCGCGACCATCACCACCGACACTCCCTCCTGATGGCAGATCCGGCCCAGCAGCGCCGCGACGGCGCTCTGGTTGGGCAGGTCGAGGCTGTCCAGCGGCTCGTCCAGCAACAGCAGCCGCGGGCGCCGGACCAGCGCCTGGGCGATCAACAGCCGCTGCTGCTCGCCGCCCGAGCACTGCCCTATCGGCCGGTGCGCGTACGCCGAGGCGCCGACCAACTCGACCACCTCGTCGACGCGTTCGCGCGCCGCCCGACGCTTGGCGCGGCCCCAGCCCGGCACCGGGATCCCCCACGAATCCCCGTCCAGGCCGAGCCGCACCACGTCCGTCCCGCGAATGCGCACGCTCGCGTCGAAGTTGCGCCGCTGCGGCAGGTAACCCACCGCCGCCGCCCCGGCTTTCGGCCGGGAGGACCCCCATCGCCCTCCGGGCCGTTCGCCGAGCACCCGGACCTCGCCGGCGGCGGCCGGCAGCAGCCCGAGCAGCACCTTGACCAGGGTGGACTTGCCGACCCCGTTGGGGCCGAGGACGGCGGCGAACTCCCCGGCCTCCACGGTCAGATCGACACCCGACCACAGGGTCCGGCCGCCCACCCGCACGGCAGCGCCGCGCAGCGACAGCACCGGCTCGTTCCGCCCCGCCCGCGCACGGGGCGCCTGGCCGTGGACCGCTTCGGTCGGGTGGATGCTCATGCGCTCGTCCCGCTCCGCTCGCCAGGGGCATTCGCCCATGCGCACCTCTCGATGGTGAGCCCGCTCCGCTCGCTCACTTGCCGGTCGCCGCCTTCAGCGCGTCCTCGATGCCCTGCAGCTGCCCGCTCTGCCAGTCCTGGAAGGTGGCGTTCGCCGGGGTCAGGGTCTCGGTGACGGTGGCGACCGGGATGCCCTGTGCCTTCGCGGCGGCCACCTGCGCGGCGACGTCGGGGGTGGAGTTCTGGGAGTTGAACACGTAGACCTTGATCTGCTTGCCGCTGATCTGCTGGTCGATGGCGGCCTTGTCGGCGGCGGTCGGGTCGGTGCCCTCGCTCATCGCGTCCAGGAACGTCTCGGGGGTGAGCATCTTCAGGCCCAGGCCCTCGGCGAGCGGCGTCACGATCGACTCGGACGCGCCGATCGGGGTGCCCGCGTACTTCGCCTTGATGTCGGATATCAGCTGGTTGTACTTGGCCAGCGCCTGGGTCTCGAAGGTCTGCTTGCGGGTGTCGAAGTAGGCGGCGTCGGCCGGGTCGATCTTCTTGTAGTCGGCCGTGATCCGGTCGATGACCGTGTTGACGCTCTCCGGCGAGTACCACTGGTGCGGGTTGTCGCCCTCCTTCTTCCCCAGCAGGTCACCGACCTTGAGCGCGGTCCTGGTGCTCGCCGGGTTGGCGGCCAGCAGCTTGTCCGACCACGCGTCGTAGCCGATGCCGTTGGTGATCGCGTAGTCCGCACCCGCCACGGTGCGGCCGTCGGCGGCGGTCGGCTCGTAGTCGTGCGGATCGGTGTCCGGGTTGTCGATGATGCTGGTCACCTTCACGTGGTCACCGCCGAGTTGGCCGGCGATCGAGCCCCAGAAGTTCTCCGCCGCCACCACCTGGATCACCTTCGAGCTCCCGCCGCCGCTCGCTCCCGCGGCCGGGGACGTGCTCTTGGCCGAGGAGGTCGAGCACGCGCTCGTGGCGGCGAGGGCGGCGACGGCGGTGGCGCCGAGCACGGCTCTCACGGTGCTGCGACGGGTCTTGCTGGACAGGGCGGCGCTCATGACGGGGCTACTCCTAGGAACCTGCTGACCCAGCCGTGCGCGGCGGGGTTCAGCTCCGGTGGACGCCCTCACAGTAGATGGAAACGGTTTTCATAACTAGCTCGATCGACCCGGAGATGGAAATCATTGCCAAACTTTGACTGGCTGCCGGCTCCGGCGGAGCCGGATGCGTGCAGGCGCCGCCCGTCCGGAGACGAGCGGCGCCTTCACGGCCGGACCGGTCCAGCTGTCAGCCCCGGTGCCCGGACGGCGGCGCAGGCCCAGCACACCGAGCGCGGCACCGACACGCCCACGACGATGCCCTCGATGCCCAGGGACGCTCGCCGTCGCACGGGCCGCTGCGGCACGGGGGGCGGGCTACTTCTTGGCCGGTCCGTTCGGGACAGCGTTGTACGGGTTGTGGTGATGGGCGCCGATGTGCAGTTCCTCCTCCGGCTTGCCGGCCAGCTTCGGCAGGACGTGGGTGCCGGTCGGGTCGGTGATCACGATGGCGTCACCGGTGCGGCGCACGTCGTGCGGGGAACCCTTGGCGTAGGACGCGAGCTCCGCGCGGGGTCCGCTAGGGGAGGAGTCGGCGACCGTGCCGAAGGCGCTCGTGGGCAGGGTCAGCACAGTGGCCGCCGCGCCGAACGTCGGGTAGCCGGACTGCTCGCCGCCGTAGGCCGCGTCGAAGGCGGCGCCGCCGGTGACGGTGGTGCCGGCGGGCGCGGTGACCGGCACGGCGGTGCCGGCGGGCCCCTGGAGGGTGACCGCACCGCCCTGGACGTAACCGGTGACCGAGCCCGCGTTCTGGGTCTGCTGCCAGGCCGCCTGCTGCTTCAGGGCCGCCCCGGAGTCGGTGAGGGTCTGGTCGACCACCGGGGTGTCCGCGGTGAACCAGCCGCGGTAGGCGGACAGGATACCGCTGAGGGTCTGCAGCGCCAGCCTGTCGTCCGTCAGGTTGGACTGGTGCATGAAGCTCCGTCTTCACCTCGTGGGCCCGTCTGACGGGCAACACCTCGGAGGAGACCGGCCTGGTCCACGACCTGTACCCGGGCATCGAGATCCGCGGCCTGCTGCTGGCGGGCTTCATCATCGGCTCGCTCGGCGTGCTGGACGACGTGACGGTCACCCAGACGTCCGCGGTCTGGGAACTGCGCCAGGCGGACCCGACGATGAGTGCCCGTGAGCTGCACCGGGCGGGGATCCGAATCGGCCGCGACCACATCGCGTCCACCGTGAACACCCTGGTCCTGGCGTACGCCGGCGCGGCGCTCCCGCTGCTGCTGCTGTTCTCGATCGCGCACCGGGACGTGGTGTCCGTGGCCACCAGTGAGGTGGTGGCGGAGGAGATCGCCCGCACCCTGGTCGGCAGCATCGGTCTGGTCGCCTCCGTCCCGGTCACCACCGTGCTGGCCGCGCTGATCGCCTCGGCCGACCACCCCGCGCCGGTGCCCGTGCTCGCGCCCGGCCGGGGCCGCCGGCGCCGGGGCCGCTGAGGCTGCCGGGGCCCGCACGAGGCGCTGACCTGGCAGGCGCTCCCGGGCGAGGCACCGCCGGGGGTGGCCCGCACCGCCGGACCGGGGAACGCCCGGCGGAACATTGCCAGTTATGAAAACCATTGTCACTGCACCGGTTTCGTGGTTCAGTTGTCCAGCTTCAGACAACCGATCCGGGAGTGACCGCCGTGGCTTCCAGCTCCCCGCTCGTCCACGTGCTGCACGCCGCCGGAGGCCGGCCGGTGCTGGTCGCCGACGGACGCCCGGTCAGCGGGGTCGAGCTGCTGGCGGGCGAGGTGCCGCCGGGCGGCCTGGCGGCGGCGATGGCCGCACGGGTCGCGGCCCACGCGGCCGCCCCGGATGGGGGGAACGAGCCCTACGCGGCGCGGCTGCGGCACTGGGCGGGCGTCCTCGGCGCCCCGCCGGTCCGGCACCTGCTGCTGTACCCGGTCTCCGAACTGGCCGTCGACCTGGCGCTCGCCACCCTGGTCACCGGCGGCACGGTCGTCCACGGCGACCCGCAACGGCACCCGTCCGCGCTCCTCGCCGACCTGGCCCGCTCGCGCACGACCCATCTGAGCCTGCCGTCGCAGCGGCTCTGGCGGCTCAGCCGGACACCCGGCCTGCCCGGGCACGACCTCGCCGCACTGCGCCAGGTGCTCCACATCGGGCCGGAACCGCGCCAGGAGGACGTGTTCACCGCCGTGGACGCGCTGGGCGCCGTCCTCGCGCACGTCCGCGAGCCGAGCAGCGGCGTCGAGGCCGCCGACCGCGCCCTGCGCGAGGTGGTCGCGGCCGCCACGGGCGCGGCCTGGAAGCAGACCCTGGGCGTCACGGGCGGGCACGCCCGGCTGTTCCGCGACCGCCTCGACGAGGCCGTGCTCTCCTCGATGCTGCTCGCGCTGCGAACCGGCGGCGCGCTGGACGAGCCCGGGCCGGGCCGCCCGGCCGCCGACGTCCTCGCCGCCGCCCGGGTCACCGAGCGACACCGACCGCTCGCCGTACGGTGGTTGTACCTGCTGGCCGACCGTGGCTTCGTCAACCGCGATGGCGCCCTCTTCCGGACCGGCCCCGCGCGGTCCGGGGAGGACGTCGGCCAGGCCTGGAAGCACGCGAGCGAGGCGTGGACGGGGGATCTCGGATCCGCCACGGCCATCGACTACCTGCGACGGAGCGCCGAGCGGCTGCCCGCACTGCTGACGGGCGACCAGCAGGCCACCTCGCTGCTGTTCCCCGGAGGCATCCGGGTCGCCGAGGCGCTGGAGCGCGGGACGGCGGCCGGCCGGTACCTCGCCGCCGCGCTCGCCGGGGCGGTGACCCGCATCGCGGCGAGCCGCCCCGGGCCCGGTCCGCTGCGCGTCCTGGAGGTCGGAGCCGGGACGGGAGTGGCCGCCGAGGCGATCACCACGGCACTCCGGGCCGAGCACCGGCCCGTGGAGTACCTCTGCACCGAGGGCTCCGACCTCCTCGTCAACGCCGCGAAGGCGCGGTTCCGCGGGAACGCGCGGGTGCGGTGCGCGCGTCTGGACGTCCACGGCGCACCACCCCGCCCGGAGCTGCCCCCGCGCTCCTTCGACGTGGTGATCGGCTCGGAGGTGCTGGCCGCGGCGCGCGACCCGGAGGCCGCCGCCCACGGCCTGGCCGGGCTGCTCGCTCCCGGCGGCTGGCTGCTGCTCACCGAACCGACCTGCGAGCAGCCGGAGTTCCTGATATCCCGGGCCTTCCTGCCGTGGACCTCCCCGCACGACGCCCGACTGGATCCGGCCGGCACGCCGCCGCCCGACCGGCTGCGCGCGGCGCTCGCCGCCGCGGGGACGGGCACGGTCCTCGCGCTGCCCGAGGAGGACCATCCGCTGGCCCTGCTGGGACGCCGGCTCTTCGCCGCGCGGGTGCCGTAGGGCCCGTCTTCAAGCCCCCCTGCGGGGCGGTGGACCACCGCATCCCATCCCACCTTAATGAAAACGGCTACCAATAGCCTATGGTCGCCGTCGTGGTGACGGCCGCGCGGTTCGCCGAGCCGCTGAGCATGGCCGCCGTGATGACCAAGCTCTTCGAGATGTCCGAGGCCGCGCTGAGCAGGGTCGACGAGGTCCTGCGGGTGGAACCGCTGCCCGTCGCGCCCGGCGGGGCGGAGCCGAAGGACTTCGAACTCCGCTTCGAGAACGTCACCTTCACCTACGACGGCCAGGACGAACCGACCCTGCGCCACCTCGCCGTCGTCTTCCAGGACGTCTACCTCTTCGACGACACCGTCCGCGCCAACCTCGCCCTGGCCCGCCCCGACGCCACCGACGCCCAGATCGAGGCGGCGGCCCGCGCGGCCAACGTCCACGAGTTCGTCTCCCGGCTGCCGCACGGCTACGACACCAGGGTCGGCGAGATCGGCTCCGCCCTCTCCGGCGGCGAGCGGCAGCGGATCTCCATCGCCCGGGCCATCCTCAAGGACGCCCCGATCGTGCTGCTGGACGAACCCACGGCCGCCCTGGACACCGAGTCCGAGGTGGTGGTGCAGCAGGCCATCGACAACCTGGTCGCCGGAAAGACCGTCGTCGTCATCGCCCACCGCCTGTCCACCGTCGTCGGGGCGGACCAGATCGTGGTGGTCGACGGCGGCCGGATCACCCAGCGCGGCACCCACACCGAGTTGCTCGCCGACCCGGCGGGCCGCTACGCCCGGATGTGGACCGCCCAACTGGCCGCCCGCCACTGGCACCTGCCGGCGGCCGGCCTCCCGGAGAACGTCTCCTAGCGCAACGCCTTATGAAGCAACCCTTCTGGGCGACGCCTCCTGAAACGGCGAGGGGTCGCAGCCCCCCACGGGCTGCGACCCCTCGCCGTGCTGCCACCGCCTTACGGCACGAGCAGGCCCCGCTCGTAGGCCTTCACCAGGTTGCGCGGGACCAGGTGCTCACGGCCTTCGACGGTGATCGGCACGAGCTGCGGGGCGGTGGCCTTCCACTGCGAACGGCGGTGGCGGGTGTTGCTGCGGGACATCTTGCGCTTCGGAACGGCCATGTCAGGTCTCCCGTGGGTGGGTTGGGGCGCGGCGGGCGGTGACGCCCGCCTCGTGCCGGGGTTTGTTCGCTGGGGTTGTGCGCTCGGGGGCTCTCCGCCCGGAGTCCGCCGGAGCCCGCCCGATCAGGAAACGGGTTCGAGCAGATCGGCGAAGGCGTCGGGGAGGGACTTCCAGCCCTCTTCCCCCGCCATCAGCTCGGCGTCGGTGAGCAGGCACGAGTCGAGCAGGTCGACGATCCCGTCGACGTCCAGCCCCTCGGCGGTGAAGGCGAGTTGCTGGACGCGGTCGCCGTGGGCGGGGTGCCAGTCGAGGGCGGCGGCGGCCCGCCGGGCGGGCGGGTAGAGCTCCCAGGCGGCGTCCGGGAGCGAGGCCAGCCAGGGCCCGCACTCCTCGACCGCGAGGTTGGCCCCGGCCGCGTCCCAGGCCAGCATCAGCTCCGGACGGTTGGCCAGCCAGAACCGGCCGCGGCTGCGCTGGGCGGCCGGGACGAGCAGCTCCAGCGCGGCGTGCAGCCGTACCGGGTGCAGCGGGCGGCGGCGCTCCCACACCAGGGTGGCCACGCCCGCCTCGTCGTGCTCCTGCGGCAGCAGGGCCAGCGCCGGGTTGACCCGGTCGCGGGCGGCCGGCACGTCGAAGCCGCCGAGCGCCGCGCGCAGCAGCTCGCCGGTGCCGAGCAGCACCCGGCGCGCGGTCGGGTGCAGCTGGCGCAGCATGGACAGACCGGTCTCGCCGCCGCGGGCGACGGCGATCGTGGTGGCGTACTCGATCTGGTGGGCGAGCGCCTCCGCGCGGGTGCGGACGTCGTCCGGGCAGGTGTGCTCGCCGTGCTCGGACAGCTCGTCGGAGACGGAGAGTTCGCCGAGCAGCCGGTCCGGGTCGACGGCGGTGACCACCCCGGCGAGCTCGATCACCTCCCCCATCGGACGGCCGTCCACCTCGCCGCCGGCGATCGCCTCGACCGCCGGGTGCGGGTCGCTGCCGCCCCACAGCTCGACGATCGCCAGCCCGTGCTCACCGGCCTCGGCGATGCCGGAGAGCAGCGGCAGCAGGTCCTCGCGCAGGGCGCAGCAGGGGCAGTCGTTGGTCAGCGGCAGTTCGGCGGTGTCGTACACCCCGTCGGCGTCGCGCAGTTCGCGGTGGACGGTGCCCCGGTCGGCGTCGCGCAGGTCGTGGTGGAGGACCACGCCGTTGACGCCGCCGTCCAGCAACTCCTGGACGGCGCGGCGGCGTTCTGCGCGGTGCAGGCCGGACACCACGACGACGGGGAGCCTGAGGTGTGCGGGCACGGTGCTCACCAGCTCGACTTGCGCACGCCCGGCAGCTGTCCGGCGTGGGCCATGGTGCGCAGGTTGATCCGGGACAGGCCGAAGGCGCGCTGGTAGCCGCGCGGACGGCCGTCCACGGCGTCGCGGTTGCGGATCCGGGTGGCGCTGGCGTCCCGGGGCTGGTCGGCCAGCTCGCGCTGGGCGGCGACGCGCTCCTCGGGGGTGCTGGTGGGCCGCGCGATGATCTTCTTCAGCTCGGCACGGCGCTCGGCGTAGCGGGCCACCACGGCACGGCGCTGCTCGTTCTTGGCGATCTTGCTCTGCTTGGCCATCAGACCTTCTCCCCCCGGGTGCGGATCCGGGCGACGGCCGCCTCGATCCCGATGGTGTCGATGGTCTTCAGACCCTTGGCGCTGAGCGTGAGGCGGACGTAGCGGCCCTCGCTGGGCAACCAGTAGCGCTTGCGCTGGATGTTCGGGTCGAAGCGGCGCGGGGTGCGGCGGTGCGAGTGCGAGATCGCATTACCGAAGCCCGGCTTGCGGCCGGTCAGTTGGCAGTGGGCGGACATCGGGGGCTCCGTTCTGTCGGGGTCGATGGAGGAGACTCTACATGAACATGGATTTCATTTTGGTAGAGTCCCGACCGATCGGGAGGAGGCCCCTCACGGCACGCGAGGAACCGCGCCCGGCAGAGCCCGTCTCATCCCCCGGACAATTGATGGGCAAGCCCGGGTAAAAGCTGCGCACGGCTCCTTGAGGGGGCCGACGACCCGTCAGTAACGTCATGGCCGCACCGCCAGGACAACGGCCTTGAGCGGTACGGCCCTTGATGCGCCCCGCTGCATGTCATGGCCCTGTCATCAACGCGGAGGTGTCCCTCCGCTTCCAGCCCGGGACGTCCCCCGCCTCCCAGTTCAGCGCAAGCACCAAGCCGGTCCGCGGCCACCAACCGGGGCCGGCCAGCACATGCCGTGATCCGTCAGCACGGGCCCGAGCCCGTACCGGCGCGCACCCCCATGCCGGCACCGGCCGCGCCCTCACCCCCACGGAGGGTCGACTCTTGCGCTCCCAACCCCCCACCAGCCCGCGCCCGCCACGGGCACGCGGACTGCTCGCCGTCCTGCCCGCCCTCGCCATGGCCGCCACCGGCCTGCTCGCGGTCACCGCCCCCACGGCCACCGCGACCCCGACCGCCACCGCGGACGACAGTGCCGCGCACTCCGCCGCCACCAAACGGCTGTGCGCCGCCCCCAGCCACCCCGGCGAGATGGCCTGCCTCGCGCTCGCCCGCACCGACGTCGTCCAACAGGGCACCCTGGCACCGAACCTCCTGCCCTCCGGCTACGGCCCCAGCGACCTCACCTCCGCGTACAACCTGCCCGCCTCGGCCGGCTCCGGCGCCACCGTCGCCATCGTCGACGCCCAGGACGACCCCAACGCCGAGTCCGACCTCGCCACCTACCGCTCCCAGTACGGGCTGCCCGCGTGCACCACCGCCAACGGCTGCTTCAAGAAGGTCGACCAGCGCGGCGGCACCAACTACCCGACGGCCGACAGCGGCTGGGCCGGCGAGATCTCGCTCGACGTCGACATGGTCAGCGCGGTCTGCCCCAACTGCCACATCCTGCTCGTCGAGTCCGACGACGCGAACATGGCGAACCTGGGCGCCGCCGTCAACACCGCCGTCTCGATGGGCGCCAAGTACGTCTCCAACAGCTACGGCGGCTCCGAGGACTCCACCGACCCGAGCTCCGACGCCAGCTACTTCAACCACCCCGGCGTCGCCATCACCGTCTCCTCCGGTGACTCCGGCTACGGCGTCGAGTACCCGGCGGCCTCCCAGTACGTCACCGCGGTCGGCGGCACCAGCCTCAGCCGCGCCTCCAACGCCCGCGGGTGGAGCGAGACGGTCTGGGGCAGCACCTCCGGCGGCAACGGCGCCGGCTCCGGCTGCTCCGCCTACGACGCCAAGCCGAGCTGGCAGAAGGACACCGGCTGCGCCAAGCGCACCGTCGCCGACGTCTCCGCCGTCGCCGACCCGGCCACCGGCGTCGCCGTCTACCAGACCTACGGCGGCAGCGGCTGGAACGTCTACGGCGGCACCAGCGCCTCCTCCCCGATCATCGCCGCGGTCTACGCCCTCGCCGGCACCCCGGCCGCCGGCACCACCCCGGCGTCCTACCCGTACGCCCACACCTCCTCGCTCAACGACGTGACCAGCGGCGCCAACGGCAGCTGCTCCCCGTCGTACCTGTGCGCCGCCGCCGCCGGCTACGACGGCCCGACCGGCCTCGGCACCCCCAACGGCACCGCCGCCTTCACCTCCGGCAGCACCGGCGGCAACACCGTCTCCGTCACCAGCCCGGGCAACCAGACCACCGCCCAGGGCGGTTCGGTCAGCCTGCAGATCCACGCCAGCGACTCCGCCTCCGGCCAGACCCTCACGTACGCCGCGAGCGGCCTGCCGGCCGGACTGTCCATCAACTCCGCCACCGGCCTGATCACCGGCACCGCGAGCACGGCCGGCACCTCCACCACGACGGTGACCGCCACCGACACCACCGGCGCCAGCGGCTCCACCAGCTTCAGCTGGACCGTCACCGGCAGCGGCGGCGGCTGCACCGGCACCCAGCTGCTCGGCAACCCCGGTTTCGAGACCGGCAGCGCCGCACCCTGGACGGCGACCTCCGGCGTCGTCGACAACTCCACCGGTGAGGCCGCCCACGGCGGCAGCTGGAAGGCCTGGCTCGACGGCTACGGCTCCAGCCACACCGACACCCTCGCCCAGACGGTGACCGTCCCCGCCGGCTGCAAGGCCACCCTCAGCTTCTACCTGCACATCGACACCGCCGAGACCGGCTCCACCGCCTACGACAAGCTCACCGTCCAGGCCGGCTCGACCACCCTGGCCACCTTCAGCAACGCCAACGCGGCCGCCGGCTACACCCTGCGCAGCTACGACCTCAGCGCCTTCGCCGGCCAGACGGTGACCGTCAAGTTCACCGGCGTCGAGGACTCCTCGCTCCAGACCAGCTTCGTCATCGACGACACCGCCCTCACCACCTCCTGATCCCCCCTCACCCGGTGGGCCGCGGCAGCCAGCCGCGGCCCACCGGCGTGCGGAGCGCGCCGGGACGTGGCTGCGCCCGTGGATCACCGGAATCCCGTAGGGTCGTCCAATGGCGAAGTACTTCGACGTGCACCCAGAATCCCCGCAGCCGCGCACCATCGGCACCGTGGCCGCCAGTCTCCGGTCCGGGGCCCTCATCGCGTACCCGACCGACTCCTGTTTCGCCCTCGGCTGTCAGCTGGACAACCGCGACGGGCTGGAGCGCATCCGGTCGATCCGGCGTCTCGACGAACGCCACCACTTCACGCTGATGTGCGAGGACTTCGCCCAGCTGGGGCAGTTCGTCCACATCGACAACAACGTCTTCCGTGCGATCAAGGCCGCGACGCCCGGCAGCTACACCTTCATCCTCCCCGCCACCAAGGAGGTGCCGCGCCGCCTGATGCACCCGAAGAAGAAGACGGTGGGAGTCAGGATCCCCGACCACACCGTCACCAGGGCGCTGCTCGCCGAACTCGGTGAACCGCTGGTCTCCAGCACCCTGCTCCTCCCCGGTGATGACGAGCCGATGACCCAGGGCTGGGAGATCAAGGAGCGGCTCGACCACGTGCTGGACGCCGTGGTCGACTCGGGGGACTGCGGCACGGAACCGACGACCGTCGTCGACTTCTCGGACGGTGAGGCGCAGATCGTCCGTCGCGGCGCCGGCGACACCGCACGCTTCGAGTGACGGCGGGGGCGCCGTCGGCGGGCGCCGGGCCGCCGGGCGTCAGGGGGACGCGGCCCAGGACAACAGCAGGCGCAGGGCGTCGTCGGACGGGGTGCCGGGGTCGGCCGTGTAGGTGATGAGGGCCTGACCGGGGTCGTCGGCGGGGCGGAGGGTGTCGTAGGCGAGGTCGAGGGAGCCGACCAGGGGGTGGTGGAAGCGCTTGCGCCCGGACGTCTTGTCGGCGATCGGGTGCTCGGCCCAGAACTGCCGGAACTCCTCGAGGGGCGGGGCCGCTGGCGGGCGGTGGGGCGGCTGCGCGGTGTGCGGCCGGCCGGGCGGGCCAGGCGGTGGAGGTGCCCGGACTCGTCGGGGGCGAGCCGCAGGGCGCCGGCCCGAGCCACCCTGCCCGGGAACAGAACCGATCACCGCGGGGTTGGGCAGGTCGACGAGCTCACGGCAGTCCGGCGACCGGAGCGGTAGGACCTGCCGGAACGCCTGGAACGACTGAACGGCTGGAACGACCCGGAGCGGCTGGAACGACCGGACCGACACCCCCGGAACGAAAGGCTTTCCCATGAAGATCGGCATCATCGGCGCGGGCAACATCGGCGGCAACCTGACCCGGCGGCTCACCGCGCTCGGCCACGAGGTCTCGGTGGCCAACTCGCGCGGTCCGGAGTCGCTCAAGGCCCTGGTCGAGGAGACCGGCGCGAAGGCGGTGACGGCCGCCGAGGCGGCGAACGGCGCGCAGGTCGTGGTGGTGACCGTCCCGCTGAAGAACGTGCCGGACCTGCCCGCCGGCCTGCTGGACGGCGCGGCCGAGAGCGTGGCGGTGATCGACACCGGCAACTACTACCCGCAGCAGCGCGACGGCCGGATCGACGCGATCGAGGACGACGGGCTGACCGAGAGCCGCTGGACGGAGCAGCACCTCGGCCACCGGGTGGTGAAGGCGTTCAACGGCACCTTCGCGCAGGACCTGCTGGAGCGCCCCCGCCCGGCGGGCGACCCGGAGCGGATCGCCGTACCCGTCGCCTCCGACGACGAGGCCGCCAAGCGCGTGGTGCGGGCCCTGATCGACGAGTTGGGCTTCGACACGGTGGACGCCGGCGGGATCGACGACTCGTGGCGCCAGCAGCCCGGCACCCCGGTGTACGGCCTGCGCGCCGGCGTCGAGGCCGTCACCCGGGCCCTGGCCGAGGCCTCCCCCGAGCGCCCGGCGGCCCACAAGGCCTGAGCACCGAAGGGCCCGAGTGCCCTGCACCGAATCGGCCGGCCCTCCCCGCACCGGGAGGGCCGGCTTTCCGCTGCCCGGCGGGCGGTTCGGCGCCCATCCCCCCGGTGCCGGCGACCGCCCTGACGGGAGCGTGTACCGACCGTCGGTGGACGGACGTCCGGCGCGCGGCACGGATGTCGATCCGATTCGGGAGAAGGCATTGAGGCCGGGCCTCCCGCGCCCCTACACTCGCGCCCGTCCGTGACCACGTGTCCCGGAGACCCCACCGGCCCGGTGTCGCACGATCCGACCCGGGTCCATCAGCCGATGTCCCCCAACCAACCCTCATGGAGGACGACTTGAAGGCACCAACCATACGCCGGATGCTCCTGGCAGGGGTGAGCAGCCTGGCGCTCGCGGCCTCCGGTGCGCTCGCCGTCCCGACGGTGGGCACCGCCGTGGCCGCCGTCTACCCGGCCGTGCACCCCGCGGTGGCCGACTACGCCCAGGTCTCGACCGGCACCACTCCCCCCACCCAGGCGCAGTGCGCGACGGCGGGCCGTCGCTGCTTCAGCCCGCAGGCGATCCGGGCCGCCTACAACCTCGGCCCGCTGTACGCCGGCGGCTACGACGGCCGGGGCCAGACGATCGCCATCGTCGACTCCTACGGCAGCGACACCATGGCGCACGACCTACACGTCTTCGACCAGGCCTTCGGCATCACCGCGATGTGCGGCGAGGAGGCCGTGACCTGCCAGCCGGGCATGCCGACCTTCAGCGAGCTGCACGTCCAGGGCTCCCCGGGCACCACCGCGCCGCCGCCCGACAGCAAGGGCACCGGCCAGGAGGACAAGGCCGCCTGGGCGCTCGAGGTCGCGCTCGACGTGGAGACCGCGCACGCGATGGCCCCCGGGGCCAACATCCTGCTGGTCAGCACCCCCACCGCGGAGACCCTCGGCGTCCAGGGCTTCCCGGCGATGATGGACGCCGAGCAGTACGTGGTCGACCACCACCTGGCGAACGTCATCTCGCAGTCCTTCGCCTCCGCCGAGGGCGCGTTCGGCAGCGCCCAGTCGATCGAGCCCCTGCGGCACGCCTTCAAGTCGGCGGCCCTGAACGGCGTCACGGTGCTCGGCTCGTCCGGCGACGACGGCTCGACCGGGTCGAAGAAGACGCCGGTGAAGCAGGGCGGCTCCACCCTCCCGGACCCGTCGGTCGAGTGGCCGGCCTCCGACCCGCTGGTGACCGGCGTCGGCGGCACGAACCTGTGCACCGACCCCAACGCGACCGGTGGCCGGACCGTGGACAGCACCGACAGCCCGGCCGCCTGCCGGGCCAACCCGGGGGCCGCCGAGGTCGGTTGGACCTTCGCCGGCGGCGGGTTCAGCCAGGTCTTCGACAAGCCCGCCTACCAGTCGGCGCTGCCGGCCGGCTCCACGCCCATTGGCGCCAAGCGCGGTGTGCCGGACATCTCCCTCCAGGCCGCCTCCGGCACCGGTGCGCTGGTCTACCTGTCACTGCCGCCGGACGGCTCCGGCGGCCTCAAGTGCGGTGCCACTCCGTGCAGCACCGGCTGGTACGACATCGGCGGCACCTCGCTCTCCTGCCCGCAGTGGGCCGGCCTGGTCTCGATCGCGGACCAGATCAACGGCGGCGGCCTCGGCCAGATCAACCCGGCCCTGTACAAGCTGGGCGCCGACCCGGCGACGTACGCGGCCGACTTCAACGACGTGACCCTCGGCAACAACACCGCCGACCCGACGGTGCCGGGCTACCCCGCCACCACCGGCTGGGACCCGATCACCGGGCTCGGCACGCCCAACGCGGCGAAGCTGCTGCCCGATCTGGTCACCGCCGCCCACACCGGCTGAGGCCGACGCACACCCCGCTCCGCTCCGTCGGGCCACGGCCCGGCGGAGCGGAGCCGTGTGCCGGACCGTTTTCCCGTCAACATCCGTCGGAAAATGGGAAGATGAACAAGATCGCCCTTTGCTAGGGTGCCTCCCATGTCATCGGTCAAACAGTTCCAGGTCACCTTCGACTGCGCGGACCCCGAGCGCGTCGGCCGCTTCTGGTGCGAGGTGCTGGGGTACGTCCCGACCTCGCCGCCGAAGGGGTTCGCCACGTGGGAGGAGTACGAAAACTCCCGGCCGGCCGAGGAGCGCGGTTCCTGGTTCGCCTGCAGCGACCCCACGGGGGTGGGTCCGCGGCTGTACTTCCAGCGCGTTCCCGAAGGCAAGGTCGTCAAGAACCGGGTGCACCTCGACGTCCGGGTCGGCACCGGGCTGGTGGGCGAGGAGCGCCTCGCCGCCCTCCAGGCCGAGAGCGCCCGCCTGGTCGCACTCGGCGCGGTGCAAGTGCAGGTGCTGTACGACGGCCACGATTCGTGCATCCCGATGCAGGACATCGAGGGCAACGAGTTCTGCGTCGACTGAGCCCCGCCGTACCGGCGAGCCGCCCTCACCGCCCGACCTCGCGCAGGCGGAAGTCCTCCACCGTCTCCCGCCGGATCAGCAGGCGGGCACGGCCGCCCTTCACCGCCGCCACGGGCGGGCGGCCGACGAGGTTGTAGCCGGAGGCCATGGACAGCTGGTAGGCCCCGGCGGCCGGCACCGCCAGCACGTCGCCCGGGCGCAGGTCGGCGGGCAGCAGCGCGTCGCGGACCAGGACGTCGCCCGCCTCGCAGTGCCGGCCGACCACGTCCACCCGGGCCTCGGCCGCGCCCGAGCGGCGGCCCACCAGCCGCACGCTGTACGGCGATCCGTAGAGCGCCGGGCGCGGATTGTCGCTCATCCCGCCGTCGACCGCCGCGAAGCAGCGGCCGTCGGCGGTGTGTTTCACCGACAGCACCCGGTAGACCGCCACGGCGGCCGGGCCGACCACCGCCCGGCCCGGTTCGACCAGCAGTCGGGGCACCTCCAAGCCGGCCTCGGCGCAGCGAACCGCCAGGCGGTCCGTCACCCGTACCGCGAAGTCGGCGACGTCCAACTCGGCGTCCCCGGGCACCTGGCGGATGCCGTGCCCACCGCCGAGGTCCAGTTCTGGCAGTTGCGCGCCGTGCCGCTCCCGCACCTCCGCGAGCAGCCGCACCAGGGCGTCCACCGCTCGCAGGTACGGCTCGACCCCGGTGATCTGCGAGCCCAGGTGGCAGTGCAGCCCGGACAGTTCCAGCCCCGGCTGGCCCAGCACCCGGGCGATCGCGTCGGCCGCGTCACCGCCCTCGACGGGGAAGCCGAACTTCTGGCCGCCGACGCCGGTCCGCACCGCCGGGTGGTGCCCGGCCGCGATCCCGGGCACCACCCGGACCAGCACCTTCTGGGGGGTGTCGGCGGCCACCAGCGCGGCCAGCCGGGCGATCTCGGCCGGCCCGTCGATCACGATCCGCCCGACCCGCAGCCGCCGCGCCAGCCGCAGTTCCTCCGGGGACTTGGCGTTGCCGTGCAGCAGAATTCGCTGCGCCGGGAAGCCCGCCGAGACCGCCAGCCGCAGTTCGCCCGCCGAGCACACGTCCAGGCCCAGGCCCTCCTCCTCGACCCATTCGGCGATCGCGCTGCACAGGAAGGCCTTGGCCGCGTAGAGCACCTCGGCGTGCGGCAGCGCCCGCCGGTAGGCCCGGGCCCGGGCGCGCACCTCGCCCTCGTCCAGCACGTACAGCGGGGTGCCGAACCGCTCGGCGGCCTCCGCCAGTCCGACCCCGCCGACCAGCACCTCACCGCCCGGGCCGGGCCGCGCCGAGGCCGGCCAGGGGCCGCCGAGCGCCTCGTCGGGGGCGGCGGGCACCACGGCGGCCACGGCAGTGGACACAGCGGCGGGCACGGCAGTCGGCACAGCGGCGTGCCCAGCGGCGTGCCCAGCGGCGGGGACGGGTGAGGCGGCGAGCTGGCTCATGGTGGCGACTCCTCGGGTCGGTCTGCTCAGTCTTCGAACTGCATCGCGATGCGGCAGTGCGCCGGGCGGCCGCGGTCGTGGGCCGGTACGGGCTCCGACGGCCGGGCCGGCGGGCCTGGCCGCTCGGTCGGACGGTCGAGCAGCCGGACCACCCGGCGTAGCGGCGGTTCGACGGCGGGGGCGGAGTCGTTCATCGTGAGGATCCCTTCGGGGCGGCGGGCCGCGCGGCCCGGTCACCTCCAGTGGAAGCCCTCCGCCCGCTGACCGACCCCGCCCTTGACACGGGCCGTACGCCCCGGCCGCCGACTTTGACGGCTCCCTGACGCCCCCCGAGGGGCCAGGCCGAGCGCTCACTTCGACAAGCCTGTCGAACTTGGCATGACCCGGCTATCCTGGTGGGGTCTCCTGACGCCTCGTCAACTCAGTAGCCGGTCATCCACCGCCCGGTCGTCCAGGCGTACCCCGGGCCCCCCGCCGCCGTTGTACGGAAGGTGAGTCGCCGCGCCCGCCCCCGACCCCCGGCCCGCCGGCCGAGGAAGAGGTTCTCCATGACGACGTCCCGGCTCTTCCCGCGCCCGCGCGAGGCGGCGGTACTGCTCTCCGTCCTCGGATTGCTCGTCCTGGAGGAGGTGACCCTCGGCATGGCGGAGGAGGACGACCGCCCGGTGATCGGCGGCATCCTGATCGGTGCCTCCTGCTCCGGCCTGCTGCTGGTCGGCGCGGTGCTGCTGGGCCGCTGGCTCGACGCCCGCCGGCCACTGCCGCTGCCGCCGCTCGGCCCCAACGGGCGCGAGTACAGCGCCCGGGCGCTGGCGGGCTTCCCGATGGAGGCCGTCCGCCCCCTGCTGCTCGCCGAACACGCGCCCCAGCTCAATCAGTTGTACTCGGCCTGGACGCTCGCCAAGGCCGGCCGCCCGGCTCCGTGGATCGCCCGCCGGCTCGACATCCCGCTCGACGCCGTCCATCTCCTGGTCGACGCCGCCCGCACACCGGGCCTCGACCAGCACCACTGACCGGGCGCCGCGTCGGGCCCCGCCGGGACCGGGCGGAGGCGGTCAACGTTCGCCGACCCGGGCCCCGGCGCCGACGCCGCCCCACACCCTGAGCCCCCAGGGCCGCTCACCGCCGCCGGAGCCACACCGCCCAGGTCAGCACCGAGCAGAACAGGTACGCCACGAGGAACCCCAGGTACGCGGCGTCGCCGTTGTGGCTGGCCTGGAAGGACTGCCGGAACGCCAGGTTCACCAGCACCCCGCCGAAGGCGCCGACCGCCCCGGCGAGCCCGATCAGGGCCCCGGCCCGCCGCCGGGAGTCGGCCTCGGCGGCCGCCGGGTCGGCTCCGGCCGCGACGGCCGCACGGGCGACCGCCTGGTAGTGGGCCGGGATCATCTTGTACGTCGAGCCGTTGCCGAGCCCGCTGAGCACGAACAGCGCGATGAACCCGGCCAGGAACAGCGGCAGCGAGCCCGCCCGGGAGGCCGCCAGCACCACCGCCGTGCCGGCCGCCATGGCCGTGAAGGTCGCCAGCGTCACCCGCGCGCCGCCGTACCGGTCGGCGAGCCGGCCGCCGACCGGCCGCAGCAGCGAGCCGAGCAGCGGCCCGAGGAAGGTGAGCGCGGCGGCCTTGGCCGGGGTGTCGAAGCGCTCGTGGAACTGCACCTGCAGCACCTGCCCGAACGCGAAGCCGAAGCCGATGAAGGAGCCGAACGTCCCGATGTAGAGGGTGGAGACCGCCCAGCCGTACGGGTCACGTGCCACCTCGCGCAGCGCCCGCCCCTGGCCCGAACGCGCGGTGGACACCGGCAGGTTGTCCATCCTCCACCAGGCCCCGGCCGCCGCCAGCACGATCAGCGGCAGGTAGAGCAGCGGCAGCAGCCGGGGGTGGGCGGCACCGGCGGTGGCCAGCACCAGCAGTCCGAGCAGTTGGACGGCCGGGACGCCGAGGTTGCCGCCGCCCGCGTTGACGCCGAGCGCCCAGCCCTTGAGCCGGTGCGGGTAGAAGGCGTTGATGTTCGCCATCGAGGAGGCGAAGTTGCCGCCGCCGACCCCGGCCACGCAGGCCACCGCGAGCAGCGTCCCGTACGGGACCCCGGGCTCCAGCACCACGGCCGCCAGCGCGGTGGGCACCAGCAGCAGCAGCGCGCTGATCACCGTCCAGTTGCGGCCGCCGAAGCGGGCCACCGCGAAGGTGTACGGCAGCCGCAGCAGCGCGCCGAGCGCGGTCGGCAGGGCGGTGAGGGTGAACTTCCCCGCGGGGTCGAGGTGGTACTCGGGCCCGAGGAAGAGCACCAGCACCGACCACAGGCTCCACACCGAGAAGCCGATGTGTTCGGAGAGGACGGAGAAGGCCAGGTTGCGCCGGGCGATCCGGGCGCCGGTGCGGGCCCAGAACCCCTCGTCCTCCGGGTCCCAATCGGCCAGTCGGGCGGGCGGTCCGGCCTCGACGGCGACGCTCATGCCGCCACCTCCCCGTCGAGGGCCCGCACCGGCCAGCGCCGCAGCACGGCGGGGGCGCCGTCGGGGGCGGTGTCCTCGTCCAGGCAGCGTCCGTCGGTGAGGTCGTACACCTGCTTGTACATCGGCGAGATGAGGGTCGGCCGCTCGCCGTGGCTGCCGATCAGGCCGCGGGAGAGGACGGGGGCGCCGCTGAACGGGTCGAGGTTGTCGACGGCGTACAGCTCCCCGGCGCGGTCGCGGAAGAGGGCGACCTGTCCGGCGTCGGGCAGCAGCACCGCGACGCCGCGGCCGGGTTGGAGGTCGGCCAGGGAGCAGACGGTCCGCCAGCGGGTCCCGTCGTGGATCTGTACGGTCACGGGGTGAGCACCTCCAGTCGGGCCCCGGCGACCAGCACCGGGGCGTTGAGGGGGCGGCCGGCCTCGCCGGGGCGGGCGGGGCGGATCTGGCCGCGTTCGGGGACGAAGGTCACGGCGGGGTCGGGGGTTCCGGGGGCGTTGACGAAGGAGGAGAAGCGCCGCAGCCGCTCGGGGTCGGCCAGGGTCTCGGCCCACTCGTCGCGGTAGCCGGTGATGTGGCGTGCCATCAGGTCGTCCAACTCGGCGGCGATGCCGAGCGAGTCGTCGAGCACCACGGCGCGCAGGTGGTCGAGGCCGCCCTCCAGTCGCTCCAGCCAGACCGAGGTGCGCTCCAGCCGGTCGGCAGTGCGGATGTAGAACATCAGGTAGCGGTCGATGGTGCGGATCAGCGTCTCGCGGTCGAGGTCGGCGGCGAGCAGGTCGGCGTGCCGGGGGGCCGTGCCGCCGTTGCCGCCGACGTAGAGGCTCCAGCCGGCCGAGGTGGCGATGATGCCGAAGTCCTTGCCCCGGGCCTCCGCGCACTCGCGGGCGCAGCCGGAGACGGCGGCCTTGAGTTTGTGCGGGGAGCGCAACCCCCGGTAGCGCAGCTCCAGTTCGATGGCCAGGGCGGTGGAGTCCTGGACGCCGTAACGGCACCAGGTCTCGCCGACGCAGGACTTCACGGTGCGCAGCGACTTGCCGTAGGCGTGCCCGGACTCGAAGCCGGCGTCGACCAGTTTGCGCCAGATGACCGGGAGTTGGTCGACGGTGGCGCCGAACATGTCGATCCGCTGGCCGCCGGTGATCTTGGTGTAGAGGCCGTGGTCGCGGGCGATCTCGCCGATCGCGATCAGGCCCTCGGGGGTGATCTCGCCGCCGGGCACCCGGGGGACGACCGAGTAGGAGCCGTTGCGCTGGAGGTTGGCCAGGAAGTGGTCGTTGGAGTCCTGGAGGGCGGCCTGTTCGCCGTCCAGGATGTGGCCGTTGCCGAGGCTGGCCAGGATCGAGGCGACGGTCGGCTTGCAGATCTCGCAGCCCTCGCCGCTGCCGTGTCCGGCGAGCAGTTCGGAGAAGCTGGTCAGCCCGGCCACCCGGACGATCTCGTACAACTCGGCGCGGGTGTGGGCGAAGTGCTCGCACAGGCCCTGGCCGGTGGCGACCCCGGCGGCCGCCAGCTCCTCGGTGACGACGGTGCCCAGCTGCTTGAGGCAGCTGCCGCAGCCGGTGCCGGCCCGGGTGCACTTCTTGACGGCGGCGACGCTGTCGGCGCCCTGCTCGCGGACGGCGGCCCGGACGGCGCCCTGGGTGACGTTGTGGCAGGAGCAGAGCACCGCGTCGTCGGGCAGCGCGACCGGCCCGGCGGAGCCGAACCCGGCGGGCAGCACCAGCTGTTCGGGGGCGACGGTGAGCGGCTTGCCGGCCACGGCGAGGGCCCGCAGGGCGCCGTAGCCCTCGGTGTCGCCGACCAGGACGCCGCCGAGCAGCGCGCCGTCGGGGCCGATCACCAGCTTGCGGTGGACGCTGCTGCGGCTGTCGCTGTACAGCACGTCGAGCGCGCCCTCGGTGCTGCCGTGCGGGTCACCGAAGCTGGCGACGTCGACGCCGAGCAGCTTGAGCTTGGTGGAGGTGTCGGCGCCGGTGAAGCCCTCGCCTACGGGGCCGGCGGCCTGCCCCGCGCGCTCCGCGATGGCGCGGGCCGCCGTCTCGGCCATCTGGTAGCCGGGGGCGACCAGGCCGTAGACCCGGCCGTCGACGGCCTGAGCGCACTCGCCGATGGCGAGGACGGCCGGGTCCTCGGTGCGGCAGTGCGCGTCGACCACAACGCCGCCGCGCGGGCCGACCGGCAGTCCGCAGTCCCGGGCCAGCTGGTCGCGGGCCCGCACCCCGGCGGAGAAGACCACCAGGTCGGCGGCCAGCTCCCGGCCGTCGGAGAGGGCGAGGCCGCGGACCCGGCCGTCCGGGCCGGTGAGCACGCCGGCGGCGCCGACGCCGGTGTGGACGGTGACGCCCAGGTCCTCGATCCTGCGGCGCAGCGCGGCGCCGCCGCCCTCGTCCACCTGGACGGCCATCAGCCGGGGTGCGAACTCCACCACGTGGGTGGCCAGACCGCCGGCCCGCAGGGCGCCGGCCGCCTCCAGGCCGAGCAGTCCGCCGCCGACCACCACACCGGTGGCGGCGCCGGCGGCTCCGGCGCGGATGGCGTCGACGTCCTCGATGGTGCGGTAGACGTGGCAGCCGGGCGCGTCCGTGCCGGGTACGGGCGGCACGAAGGGCACCGAGCCGGTGGCCAGCACCAGGACGTCGTAGCGGACTTCGGCGCCGGAGCGGGTGGTGACGGTCCGAGCGGCCCGGTCGATCGCGGTGGCCGGGTCGCCCAGGCGCAGGTCGATGCCGTGCTCGGCGAGGAAGCCGGGCCGGCAGAGCGCGAGGTCATCCGGGGTGCGGCCGTCGAAGAGCGAGCTGAGGTGGACCCGGTCATAGGCGGGCCGGGGCTCCTCGGCGAGCACGGTGACCCGCCGGCCGCGGGCGGCGGGCTGCTCGGTCCAGGCCTCCAGGAAGCGCTGGCCGACCATGCCGTGGCCGACCAGGACGAGGTCACGGGCGGTGCCGGGGCCCCCGCCGTCGCCCCGGACAGTGCGGTCGTCAAGGGTCATCGCGCTTCTCCAGTCATGGCAGGTCCTCCGGTGATCAGGTACAGGGGGTGGCCGGCGAGCGCGCCGCCGTCGGCGAAGGCGCCGGCCAGCGCGTCCACGGTGGCCAGGTCGCCGAGCAGGATCGCGCCGACCAGGCGGTCGCCGCGCAGGACGAGCTTCTTGTAGCTGCCGCGGGTGGCGTCGGTGAGCCGGAGCACGTCGAGCCCCGGGTCGAGGGTCTCGTCAACGGTGCCGAAGGCCGCGTACTCCAGGTCGCCGGTGCTGAGCCGGGCGCGCGGGCCGGTGCCGGGGTAGCGGGCGTCGGGCTCGGCGCCGGAGAGGCGGCGGGCCAGGACGTCGGCCTGTTCCCAGGCGGGGCCGGCCAGGCCGTGGACGGTGCCGCGGTGTTCGGCGCAGTCACCGATCGCGGAGACGTGCGGGGCCACGGCCAGCCGGTCGTCCACCGGGATGCCGGTGTGGACCGGCAGTCCGGCGGTGTGGGCGAGCGCGGTGCGCGGGCGGGTGCCGCAGGCGAGGACCACCAGGTCGCAGTCCAGCCGGTAGCCGCCGGCCAGCTCCACCGCGCCGACCTGCTCGCCGCCGTGCACGGCCCGGGCGCGGTTGCCGGTGTAGCACTCCACACCGAGAATCCGCAGCCGCTCCCGCAGCACCGCAGCCGCCTCCGCGTCGAGTTGACGCTCGATCAGATGCGGCGCCTGGTGCACGATCTCGGTGCGCACGCCGAGCGCGGCCAGCGCCCGAGCGGCGCTCACCCCGAGCACCCCGCCGCCGATCACCACGGCCCGCTTCGCGCCGACGGCGTCCTCGGCCAGCCGGGCGCAGTCCTCCAGGGTGCGCAGGGTGTGGACGCCCTCGGCCAGGCCGTACCCGTCGGCGCGGCGCAGCCCGCGCACCGGCGGCAGCACCGGGTTGGCGCCGGTGGCCAGCACCAGCTCGTCCCAGGGCTCCACGGTGCCGTCGGCCAGCCGCAGGGTGCGTCCGACGGTGTCGAGCGCCACCACCTCGCAGCCCGGCCGGGCCAGCGCCCCGCCGAGCGGCAGCGCGATCGACTCGGCGTCGTAGCGCCCGGTCAGCACGTCGGCGAGCAGCACCCGGTTGTACGGGGCGCGCGGCTCGGCGCCGTACACGGTGACGGTGCCGGGCCCGCCGAGCGCGCCGTAGCGCTCGGCGAAGCGGGCGGCCGCCATGCCGCCGCCGACCACGGCGATCCTCGGGTTCATCCGGCGGCCTCCGGGCCCACGCGTTCGACCCGCACCGCGCAGAGCTTGAACTCCGGCATCCGGGAGACCGGGTCGAGCGCCGGGTTGGTGAGGCTGTTGGCCCGGCCGGCGCCCGCCCAGTGGAAGGGCATGAAGACGGTGTCCGGCCGGATCGCGTCGGTGACCCGCGCCGGGGCGACGGCCCGGCCGCGCCGGCTGGTGACCGCGACCGGCTCGCCGTCCGTGATCCCCAGCCGCTCGGCCAGCCGCGGGTGCAGTTCGACGAACGGGCCGGGGGCGGCCGCGTTGAGCTCGGCGACCCGGCGGGTCTGCGCGCCGCTCTGGTACTGGGCGAGCACCCGGCCGGTGGTCAGGTACAGCGGGTACTCCGCGCACGGCTCCTCGCCGGCCGGGCGGTGGGTGACCTCGGCGAAGCGGGCCCGGCCGTCCGGGGTGGCGAAGCGGTCCAGGAACAGCCGCGGGGTGCCCGGGTGGTCCGGCGCTGGGCAGGGCCAGAACACCCCGTCCTCGGCGGCGATCCGCTGGTAGCTGATGCCCGCGTAGTCGGCGTCGCCGCCGGCCGAGGCGCGCCGCAGCTCGGCGAAGGCCTGCTCGGCCTCGACCGGGAAGCCGTCCGCGACGCCCAGCCGGGCGGCGAGTTCGCGCAGCAGCCACAGCTCGCTGCGCACCCCCTCGGGCGGGTCCAGGGCGCGGCGGCGCAGGATCACCCGGCCCTCCAGGTTGGTGGTGGTGCCGTCCTCCTCGGCCCACTGGGTGACCGGCAGGACGACGTCGGCGAGCCGGGCCGTCTCGGAGAGCACCACGTCGGCGACGACCAGCAGGTCCAGTGCGCGCAGCCGCTCGGTGACGTGCCCGGCATTCGGCGCGGACACCGCCGGGTTGGAGCCGGCCAGCAGCAGCGCCCGGACGCCGCCCGGCCGGCCGAGGCCGTCCAGCAGCTCGTACGCGGAGGTGCCGGGGCCGGGCAGCCCGGCCGGGTCGACGCCCCAGACGGCGGCGACGTGCTCCCGGGCCGCCGGGTCCTCGATCGAGCGGTAGCCGGGCAGCTGGTCGGCCTTCTGGCCGTGCTCTCGCCCGCCCTGGCCGTTGCCCTGGCCGGTCAGGCAGCCGTAACCGCTGTACGGGCGGCCCGCGTTGCCGGTGGCCAGGCAGAGGTTGATCCAGGCGCCGACGGTGTCCGTGCCCTTGCTCTGCTGCTCGGGCCCGCGGGCGGTGAGCACCATGCCGGTGGGGGCCTCGCCGAACATCCGGGCCGCCTCGCGGAGCCGGTGGGCGGGCACGCCGGTGATCCGCTCCACCCGGTCGGGCCAGTGGGCCATCGCCGACGCGCGGGCCCGCTCGAAGCCGCTGGTGCGCCGGTCGATGAACGCGCGGTCCAGCAGGCCGTCCGCGATCACCAGGTGGAGCAGGCCGAGGGCGAGCGCGAGGTCACCGCCGGGGCGGACCCGCAGGTGCAGATCGGCCAGTTCGGCGGTGCGGGTGCGGCGCGGGTCGACCACGATCAGCCGGCCGCCGTTCTCCCGCAGTTCGCGGAAGTAGCGCAGGGCCGGCGGCATCGTCTCGGCCGGGTTGCCGCCGACCAGGATCAGACAGCCGGTGTGCGGGATGTCCTCGAGCGGGAACGGCAGCCCGCGGTCCAGGCCGAACGCCCTGCGGTGCGCGGCCGCCGCCGAGGACATGCAGAACCGGCCGTTGTAGTCGATGTTGGCGGTGCCCAGCACCACCCGGGCGAACTTGCCCAGTAGGTACGCCTTCTCGTTGGTCAGCCCGCCGCCGCCGAACACGCCCACCGCGTCCGGCCCGTGCTCGGCGCGCGTCCCGGCCAGCCCCGCGGCCACCCGGTCCAGCGCCTCCGGCCAGCTCGCGGAGCGCAGCGGGGCGCCCGGCCGGTCGCGCAGCAGCGGGCCGGTCAGCCGGGCGGCCCGGTCCAGCAGTGCCGTCGCCGAGCGGCCCTTGCCGCACAGCGCACCCCGGTTCACCGGGAAGTCCGGGCGCTCCAGCACCTCGGCCGGCCGCCCGGCGCCCGTGGACAGCCGCATGCCGCACTGCAGCGAGCAGTACGGGCAGTGGGTGTCGGTGGCGGCCGCGGTGGCCGTGGCGGCCTCGGTGGCCTCGGTGGCCGTGGTGGCCTCGGGGCTGGTCAGCGTCATGTCCAGAAAGGTCGCCGCTCGCTGTTTCGGCGCCGGGTCACCGGTGTTGCGGCCGCGGTACGCCTCGCTCACGGCCCACGGCCACCGGGGTGCGCGCCCGGACATCCGCCGTAACCGCAGCGGCACTTTCGCTTACCGGCGGGTGACGGGCGGGCAATGGCCCCGTAACACGCGCACCGCAGGCTGACCGGCATGGCAACCCTCCCCCAGCCGGGGCCCCTCACCGGCTTCACCGTCGGGGTCACCGCCGCGCGCCGCCGCGAGGAGCTCACCGCCCTGCTCACCCGGCGCGGCGCGCACGTGGTCGAGGCCCCGGTGCTGCGCATCCTGCCGCTCGCCGACGACCTCGCCCTGCGCGAGGCCACCGACCGCTGCCTGGCCGCCCCGCTCGACTACGTGGTGGCCACCACCGGGGTCGGCTGGCGCGGCTGGATGAGCGCGGCCGAGGGCTGGGGCCGCGGCGTCGCGCTCGCCGAGGCCTGCCGGGGCGCCGTGGTGCTCAGCCGCGGCCCCAAGGCCACCGGCGCCGTCCGGGCCAGCGGCCTGGACGAGGGCTACTCCCCCGACACCGAGGCCACCGACGAACTGCTCACCTGGCTGCTCGCCCGCCCGCTGGCCGGGCGCCGGATCGCCGTCCAGGAGCACGGCGTCCGCCTGGACGCCTTCGCGGCGGCGCTGCGCGAACGCGGCGCCGAGGTGATCTCGGTACCGGTCTACCGCTGGGCACCCCCGGAGGACCCGGGCGCGGTGCGCCGGCTCCTCGACCAGACCGTCCGCCGCCAGGTGCACGCCCTCACCTTCACCAGCGCGCCCGCCATCACCGCACTGCTCGCCGCGGCGGAGGCCGAAGGCCGGTACGAGGCGCTGCTCGACGCGCTGCGCGCGGACGTCCTGCCGGTCTGCGTCGGCACTCTCTGCGCCCGGCCGCTCACCGACCTCGGCCTGCCCGCCGTCCACCCCGACCGCGGCCGGCTCGGCGCGCTCGTCCGGCTGCTCGCGGACACCCTGCCCGAACGCGCCCGCCGCGTCGTCCTGCTCCCCGGCGGCCTGTTGACGCTGCAGGGGAACGCCGCGCTGGTCGACGGCGAGAGTCACTGGCTCAGCCCGCGCGGCGCCGCGGTGCTCCGGGCCCTCGCCGAACGGCCCGGCCGGGTGCTCAGCCGGGCCGACCTGCTGCGCGCCGCCTGGCCGGACGCCACGGCCGACGAGCACGCGGTGGAGGCCGCGGTCGGACGGCTGCGGGTGGCACTCGGGCCGCACGCGGCGCTGATCCGCACCGTCCCCAAGCGCGGCTACCGGCTGGCGGCCGGCTGATGCCGCCGACGCTGCTCGCCGTCGCCCACGGCAGCCGCGACCGGGCGGCCGCCGCCTCGATCCGCGCGCTGCTCGGGGTCGTTCGCGCCCTGCGGCCCGAACTGACCGTCCGGTGCTGCTTCCTGGACCTCGCGCGGCCTTCGCTCGATCAGGCCCTCGCCCGACTCGCCCGACTCCCCGGTCGGCGGCCGGTCGTGGTCCCGCTCCTCCTCGGCACCGGCTACCACCTCCGGGTCGACCTGCCCCGGGCCCTGGCCACCGCCGGCCTCCCGACCACCCACCTCGCCCCCGCCCTCGGCCCCCACCCGCTGCTCGCCGAAGCCCTCGCCGACCGCCTCACCGAGTCCGGCGCCCCGGTGGACGCGCCCGTGGTCCTGGCCGGCGCCGGCTCCTCCGACCCCACCGCCGTAGCCGACACCGCCCGGATGGCCCGACTCCTGGCCACCCGCCTCGACCGCCCGGTCACCCCCGCCCACCTGTCCGCCGCCGGCCCCACCCCCCACCAGGCGGTCACCGCCCTCCGAGCCGCCGGCCACCCCCGGGTCGCCCTCGCCGGCTACCTCCTCTCCCCCGGCTTCTTCGCCCGCCGTGCGGCCACCACCCCCGCGACCTGGACCACCCCTCCCCTCGCCCCCCACCCGGCCGTCGCCCGCCTGGTCCTCCACCGCTACGACCAGGCCCGAGCGGCGACGGCACTGCCCGCGGCGGCCTGAACACCGCTCCCCTCGTCGGACGCCGCCTCCCCGCACCCGGCCTCTCCCGCCCCCGGCCTCTCCCGCCCCCGGGCCTGCGCCGCCACGGGATGCACACGAACTGGTCGGTGGCCAGAATGGGCCCGAGCAAGGCGCCCAAAGAACGGAGTCGCTGGTGAGGGCATTACCGGGTGGCCTTGCCACACTCCTCGCCGCACTCACCGTCCTCAGCACGGGCGCGCTCGCCACGGCCGCGAGCCCCTCGCCGACCGTCACGCCGCCGCCCTCGCCGTCGCCCTCGTCCACGCCTTCCTCGCCTTCCTCGCCGACGGGGAGCGCCGCAGCGGAACCCGCCGTCTCCCTGAAACCGGCCTACGGGCCTCGGGACGGGACGGTCCAGGCGACGCTGTCCGGCTTCGGCGGCTGCCGGACGGCCGGCAAGCTCCCCGTCCCCGCCTCGGTCCAGCTGACCTGGGACGACCCGGCCACGGACCTCGCGACCGTCCAGCCCGACGGCGACCAGCCGACGACCGTCACCTTCGCGGTCCCTGACGGGGCCGGAAACGGCCCGCACACCGTCCGGGCGACGTGCACGGGCCCCAGCCCCGCCGTTGCGGAGGCCACGTTCACCGTCACGCCGGCCACTCTGACGGCGGATCCGTCCCCGGTGGCTGCCGGGTCCGCCGCGAGCCTGTCCGGAACCGGCTTCGCCTGCCCCCCGAACGACAGCGTCGCCCTCACGTGGGACGCGACCCCACTTCCCGACCGGAGCAAGCCCGACGCCGACGGGTACGTCACCATCCGCCTCACCGTGCCCCCGAACGCGACCGACGGTGACCACGTCGTCCGGGCGTCCTGCGCGTCGGAACCGCGGGTCACGGCCGACACCCGCCTCCGCGTCAAGGCCGCTCCCCGGCCGACCACCCCCACCCCGACGCCGATCCCGCCGTCACCGGTCCACACCATGACCGCGACGCCCGGCACCGGCCTGCGCATCTCCGGCCGACCGGACTCCTGCCCGACGACCGGGGGGCCGCGCCAGGTGGTGCTCTCCTGGGACGACGGGCCCAGGACGCGCCCGCTCGACATCGACGCGTCAGGGGCGTTCCAGGCGACCGCCACCGTCCCGCCGAACGCGCCCACGGGCCCCCACCGGGTCACCGTGGAGTGCGCGGACACCCACACGGTGGCCGAGACGGTCCCGGTCGTGGTCGCCCGACAGCTCCCGTCGAAGCCGAACAGCCTGCCCTGGATCATCCTCGGCGCGCTCCTGGCGGTCGCACTGGCGACGCTCGGACTGCGCCGCGTCCTGCGGACGGGCGACGCGTCGGGTGCGGTGACGGCCGAGCAGGGCCCGGCGGCGGCCAAGCCGGGCAAGGTCGCGGCCAGGTCGGGAACCGTGACGGCCGAAGCCGGCTCGTGGGGCCCGGCCCGGGTGGAACTGACCGAGCGGGGAGACCCCGCCGAGCCCGGGCGCAGCGTCCGGCTGGAGCCGCGCCCGGACAAGGGCGAGCAGAGCATCGAGGAGGTGCGCGATGACGATGGTCGCGACGGATGACCCGTACAGCCTGGGGACGTTCCTGGGCGCTGTGGAACCGCTCGCCAACGCGCTCCGCCGACAGGACGCGATCACCGCCCTGAGCGGCCTGAACAAGGCCCTCTACCGGACCGCGCTGCAGCAGGCGGCGAGTGTCGTCCACGGGTTCCTGGGGCTGGACATGATCGACCTGGTGGCCGGCGGCTGGCGCACTCACGCGGGACTCGCGGCGGCCGCTCGGGAAACCTGCGCGGCCCCGGGCAGCGAGGAGGTCGTCGCACTGCTGGAGCACCGGGTCAAGTCGGTCCACCACCCCACGGTGAACGTGCTGGTCGACGGTGTTTCGGTGGGCACCCTCGCGGTGGACATCGAGGTGGTGTTCGACCTCGACGGGATCGTGGCCGTCGTACGCGGGGGCCGGGTGGTGGCGGTGCGGGCGGGCTACTGCAAGGCCAAGGCGACACTGGCCGTGGAGAAGATCCCGGTGGCGAGCCGTCAGGGGCAGTTCGATCTGCCGGGCGGCGTGCGGTGGCGCAGGGGCGTGACGCTCCACCACTGCGCCCCGGGCCCGCCCACCCCGCCGGCACCGCCGGCCTCACCGGCCACACCGGCCGGGCCTGACAAGCCGGACCAGCCGACCCTCCCGGCCTGACCGGTCGGGAGAACGGCCGCTGCCCCTTCTCCCGACCGGCTTCACCCAGGGCAGAACGCCGTTCCCTTCCCCCGGCGCCCCGGATCCCTAGGCTGAAGGGGTGAACACACCTGCGTCGAACGAAGCCCGCGTCATCCCGCTGCGCCCGCAGACCTCGCCGCCCGCCTCCGGCGGGGCGAACGGCACCCGGCAGCGACCGTCCGCGACCCCCGAGCCACCCGCGCCGAAGGAACCCCTGTGGCGTGACCTCGTCGGCGATGTGCTGCGGCGCGAACGGCTCGCCCAGGAACGCACGTTGAAGGACGTCGCGGAGGTCGCGCGGATCTCGATGCCGTACCTGTCGGAGCTGGAGCGCGGGCGCAAGGAGGCGTCCTCCGAGGTGCTCGCGGCCGCCGCCAAGGCCCTCGGGTTCGGCCTCGGCGACCTGCTCTCGCTCGCCCACGACGAGTTGGTCCGGCACACCCGCCGCCGCCCGGCGCACGGCCGTACGGCGCCGTCGGCGCAGTCCAACGGGCTCTGCCTGGCCGCCTGAACGGGCCCGCCGAGCAAGCGGGTGGGTGGGCCGGTACACCCCCGTCGTACCGGCCCACCGGCTCGGTCAGCCGAACGCGGCGCGCCGGCTCAGCACCTCGTCGGCCAGCCCGTAGGCGACGGCCTCCTCGGCGGTGAGCACCTTGTCCCGGTCCATGTCCGCGCGCAGCGTCGCCACGTCGCGCTGGGTGTGCCGGGACAGCACCTCCTCGACCTGGGAGCGGATGCGGACCATCTCCTTGGCCGCGAGGCTGAGGTCCGAGACCGTCCCCCGCCGGCCGCCGCTGGCCGGCTGGCCGAGCAGCACCCGCGCGTGCTCGAGCACGAACCGCCGCCCGGGATCACCGCCGGCCAGCAGCACCGCCGCCGTGGACGCCGCCTGGCCGACGCAGAACGTCGAGATCGGCGACTGCACGAAGGTCATCGTGTCGTAGATGGCCATCAGCGAAGTGAACGACCCACCGGGTGAGTTGAGGTAGATCGAGATCTCCCGCTCCGGGCTCTCCGACTCCAGGTGCAGGAGCTGGGCGATGACCACGTTGGCGACCCCGTCATCGATCTCGGTGCCGAGGAAGACGATCCGCTCGTTCAGCAGCCGGCTGAAGACGTCGTAGGACCGCTCGCCCTTGGCCGTCCGCTCGACGACGTACGGAACCGTGTACGACCCCATGTCACAGCCCCATCCGTCGGCGCGAGGAGGCCGGGCGGATGTCGGCGACCGACTCCACCACCCGGTCCACCATCCCGTACTCCCTGGCCTGTTCGGCCGTGAACCAGCGGTCCCGGTCGCCGTCCCGCGCGATCGTCTCCTCGCTCTGCCCGGTGTGCTCGGCGGTGATCCGTTCGATGGCCCGCTTGGTGAACTGCAGGTTCTCCGCCTGGATCTCGATGTCCGCGGCGGTGCCGCCGATGCCCGCCGAGGGCTGGTGCATCATGATCCGCGCGTTCGGCAGCGCGAACCGCTTGCCGGGTGCCCCCACGGTGAGGAGGAACTGGCCCATGCTCGCCGCGAACCCCATGGCCAGGGTCGAGACGTCGTTCGGGATGAGCCGCATCGTGTCGTAGATGGCGAGACCGGCCGTGACCGACCCGCCGGGGCTGTTGATGTACAGGCTGATGTCGCTGCGCGGGTCCTCGGCCGACAGCAGCAGCAGCTGCGCGCACACCCGGTTCGCCGACACGTCGTCGACCTGCGTCCCCAACAGCACGATCCGCTGCGCGAGCAGCTGGGCCGCGAGGTGGTCGTCGAAGGCGCTGGCCGGGGTGTCGCCCTGCTCCGCGCGGGGCGCGTCGAATGGAATCATCTGGTTCTCCTCGTCGAGGCGAAGATGCCGTCGACTCCACTCTCACCCCCGGACGGGCCCCGGATGCGCCGTCTCTGCCCGCCGCAGATCCGCCACCGGCAGAGCGCCGGACCGCCGGTCCGCGACCGGCGCGAGCACGTCCTGCCGGTGCGCAGGAAGTCGCTCCTGCCGACTTCCTGCGCGCCTGCGGCGCACGGCAGTTGTCCACCGGTCCGACATCGGTGAGGGAAGGGCCGTCAGCTCCCGGGGACGCCCGGCAGCCCGGTGGCGAGGCCGTCCAGGGCGTGGGAGCAGACGCAGTCCCGTTCGGCGGGCATCCGCTCCAGTGCCTTGAACAGCACGGTGCGCAGCCGGTCCACGTTGTCCGCGAAGACCTCCAGCACCTCCGCGTGGGTCACCCCGTCCCCGCTCTCCACCCCGGCGTCGTGGTCGGTGACCAGCGCCAAGGAGCTGTAGCACAGCCCGAGTTCACGGGCGAGGACGGCCTCCGGGTGGCCGGTCATGCCGACCACCGACCAGCCGTTGGCGGCGAACCAGCGGGACTCGGCGCGGGTGGAGAAGCGCGGGCCCTCGATCACCACCAGCGTGCCGCCGTCCACCGGCTCCCAGGCCGCCTCGCGCGCGGCCTCGAGAGCGGACCGCCGGCCGGCCGGGCAGTACGGGTCGGCCATCGACACGTGCACCACCTCGGGCACCGTGCCGTCGGGCAGCGGCTGCCCGTCGTAGTAGGTCTGAGCCCGGCCCGAGGTGCGGTCCAGGAACTGGTCCGGCACGAGCAGCGTCCCGGGCCCGTACTCCGGCCGCAGGCCGCCCACCGCGCACGGCCCGAGCACCTGCCGCACGCCGAGCGAGTGCAGCGCCCACAGGTTGGCCCGGTAGTTGATCCGGTGCGGGGGCAGCCGGTGGCCGCGGCCGTGCCGGGGCAGGAAGGCGACCCGCCGCCCGGCCACCTCGCCCAGGAACAGCGCGTCGCTGGGCGGCCCGTACGGCGTGTCGACCCGCACCTCGGTGACCTCGTCCAGCAGCGCGTACAGCCCCGAGCCGCCGATCACGCCCAACTCCGCACGCGCAGTGCCCTGATCGATCGCCATCGTTCTTCGTGCCCTTCTTCGAGAGGTGTTCCGGCCACTGTAGGGGCGGCCCCGGGCAGGGGGTACGGCCGGATGGCCGCGGGCCGGCAGGGTGGTACCGGGCGGCCGGTCGGGTGACCTCCCGGTCGTGTCGGCGGCGGAGCGCCCCGTCCGGTGTGGGTCGGTGGAAGAGCGCCGTCTCCGGACGGCGCAAGCCCTGTCCCCGGACTTGAGAGCCGCCCATGCCTTCCACCGCCCGTCTTCGCCGCCTCGTCCCCACCGCGCTCTGCGCCCTCGCCGTGGCCGTCGCCGCCCCCGCGGCCCACGCCGCTCCGCCGGGCGCCGACACCGGGACCGATCCCGGCGGGAGGTCGGACGGCGCGAAGGGCGCGACGTACGACTGGGACCGCGTGGCGTCCTGCGAGAGCAGCGGCGACTGGCACGTCAACACCGGCAACGGCTACTACGGCGGCCTCCAGTTCGACCAGCCCACCTGGCGCGAGAACGGCGGCCTCGCCCGCGCGCCGCGCGCCGACCTCGCCAGTCGTGAGGACCAGATCGCCGTCGCCCAGCACCTGGCCGACCGGCGCGGCCTCGCCCCCTGGCCGGTCTGCGGCGCGCGCGCCCTCGGCGGCCACGGCCACGAGGCCGGTCGTGACCACGACGCCGGCCGTGGCCGCGAGACCACCCGCGGCCACGGGCGCGACGCCGTCCTGCCGCCGCCCGCCGCCTCGGCCGCCGCGCCGGCCCTCACCGGGGACGGCCGGGTGACCGTCCGGGACGGCGACACCCTGGACGGGCTGGCCGCCGCGCTGCGCGTCCCGGGCGGCTGGCCCGCCCTCTACGCGCTCAACCGCTCCGCGGTCGGCGAGGACCCGGACCTCATCCAGCCCGGCCTGGCGCTGCAGCTGCCGTCCTGACCGCGCCGCGGCAGCTGCCCTGCCGCACCGACCCGCCGCCCACGCCTCCCCTCCCGGCGTGGGCGGCGCCACGTGCCTCGCGGTCCTACGGCCGGACCGCCGCCAGCACGTGCAGTCCCCGCGGGCCGGTCTCGCTGTGGGCGACCTCCAGCCCTGCCGCGCGCACCTGCTCCTCCACCCACTGGACGGCCAGCCGGAGCTTGGGGTAGCTGCTGACCTGCTGGGTCCAGCCGTCCCCGCCGCGGGTGTGGATCAGGTCGTGCACCAGCACGGTGTCCTCGTCCACGGACTCCAGGAAGCAGGTCATGATCCGGTCCGCGCTGGAGCGCACCGGCAGGAAGCGGTCGGTGCCGGTCAGCGGGCGGGCTCGGCCCTTTCTCGCGGTGTCCGGCGTGCCGTCGATCACCCGGAACTCCAGGCGGGCCTACGGGCACGGCGACGGCCCGCCCGGTCGTGGAGGACCGGACGGGCCGTGGCGGTGCCGTCGGCGGGGTCAAGGCCGACGTGATCAGCCGCGCCGTCAGCCGACGTGGACGCGCGGGCGCCGGCTGCGGTCCGGCTCCGCCTCGCGCAGCACCTCGCGGGTGACGGGCGCGACCTCGCCCTGGCCGAACAGGAAGAACCGCAGGAACTGGGCGAAGGGGTTGCCCTCGGTCCACTCGAAGTAGAGGTGCGGCTGCTGCCCGGTGCGGTCCCGGACGGTGAGCGCCAGTGCGGCGATCGCGTTGGGGATGCTGGAGCTCTCCAGGGTGAGCACCCGGTAGCGGCCGTGCAGCACCTCGCCGCGCACGGTCAGCTCGGCCTCGAAGTCGGAGGCGTCGCGGACGGTGACCTCGACGAAGACCAGGTCGTCCTCGCCGGGGATGTCGTTGTCGGCGCGGATCTGGCGGATCTTGTCGCGGTACTCGGCGACGTCGCGGTGGCTCGGCTCGTTGGCGATCAGCCGCAGCGGGCGGTGGGCGTAGTCGCGGATGAAACGTTCCGCCACGTCGTCCAGCGCCACGCTGGTGACGCGCAGCTCGAAGGCGCGGCGCAGGCGGGAGAGCAGCGAGACCAGGATGATGCCGGCGATGAAGCAGGCGCCGATCTTCAGACCGTCCGGGCGCTCCATGCAGTTCAGCACGGTGGTGTAGAGGAAGATCGCCGCGATCGCGGCGAAGCCGATGGTCCAGCCGCGCTCGCGCTTCTTGTACGCCGCGATGGTCACCGCGATGGCCGCCGAGCTGATCAGCACCAGCACCCCGGTCGCGTACGCGCCGCCCTGGGCGTCGACGTCGGCGTCGAACAGCCAGGTGACCAGGAAGCCGATCAGGGTCAGCACCATCACCATCGGCCGCACGGCGCGTGCCCAGTGCGGGGCCATGCCGTACCTCGGCAGGTAGCGGGGCAGCAGGTTGAGCATGCCCGCCATGGCGGAGGCGCCGGCGAACCACAGGATCGCGATGGTGGAGAGGTCGTAGACGCTGCCGAAGGCGCCGCCCAGGTACTGGTGCGCCAGGTAGGCCAGCGCGCGGCCGTTGGCGTCGCCGCCGGGCTTGAACTGGTCGGCCGGGATGAGCAGCGTGGTGATGAAGCTGGTGGCGATCAGGAAGCAGCTCATGATCACGGCGGAGGTGGTGAGCAGCTTGCGGGCGCCGCGGATCCGGCCGGCCGGGGCGGCATCGGTGTCGCCGGACCGGCCCTCGATGTGCGGCATCACGGCGACGCCGGTCTCGAAGCCGGACAGGCCGAGCGCGAGCTTGGGGAAGGTCACCAGGGCCACGCCGACCATGAGGATCGGGTTGCCGTGCTGGGCGGTCAGCGCGTCCGTCCAGTCGGTGACCACGTGCGGCGCCTCGATGATCTTCCACAGGCCGACGGCCACCACGACCACGTTGAGCGTCAGGTACACGCCGACCAGGACGACGGCCAGGCCGATCGCCTCGCTGAAGCCCTTGAGGAAGACCGCGCCGAGCAGCGCGACCAGGATCAGCGTGATCAGCACCTGCTTGCCGCCGAGCACGCTGGTCAGGTGCGGGTTCTCCACCAGGTGCGCGCTCGCGTCCGCGGCGGACAGCGTGATGGTGATCAGGAAGTCCGTCGCCGCGAAGCCGAGCAGCGCGAGGACGAACAGCTTGCCCTTCCAGAACGACAGCAGTCGCTCCAGCATCGCGATCGAGCCCTCACCGTGGGGGCTCTCCTGGGCGACCCGCCGGTAGACCGGCAGCGCGCCCAGCAGGGTGACCACGACCAGCACGATCGTCGCGATCGGCGACAGCACGCCCGCGGCCAGGGCGGCGATGCCCGGCTGGTAACCGAGCGTGGAGAAGTAGTCCAGGCCGGTCAGGCACATCACGCGCCACCAGCGCTGGCCCGCGTGAGCGCCGTGCTCGGCGTGCCCGGCGGGGTCCCCCGGCTCGACACCGTCCTGCTGCACCTGCGCGGCGTCGGCCTTCCCGGCTGCCTTCTCGGCGGCCTTCCCGGCTGCCTTCTCCGGGGACATGTCCTCGAGCAGCCAGCTGCGGAGCCGTATTCGCGCCGACGACGGATCCTCCGTCGCCGTGTCCGTCGAACCCGACGAAGTCACCTTGCACCTCTTGTTTGAAGACCCCGTAAAAGCGCCGTCGGGCGACGGCAGTGCGCCAGGCTATGCGACCGCCGTTAAGGACGCGTCACCGGCCCGCGTTAAGAAAACGTCATGGAACCGCAGGTCGGAGCCGGTGGCCCGGGACGACGGGCCCGGCGCCGGGGCGGGGTGAGATTCCCCGCACCCGGCGTCTCAAGAGGTGGAACGGCGTGACGCCCGGCGCCCGGGAACGGTCATGGTGCCGGTCACCGGGTGCTGGCCGGCCGCCGCGCCTGCCGGACGGCCGCCGCCAGGTGCTCGCGGAACCACCGGTGGCCCGGATCCGCCGAGTGGCGCGGGTGCCAGGCCATTCCCAGCTCCAGGGGGGCGAGTCCGAGCGGGACCGGGAAGGTGCGCAGCCCGAGCACCGCGAGGGTGTCCGGCAGCCAGTCCGCGAGGCAGAGCGAGATCAGGTCGCTGTCCCGGGCCAGCAGCAACCCGCTGGTGTGGCTGGGCACCACCACCGCCACCCGGCGCCGCAGCCCGCGCTCGGCCAGCGCGGTGTCGATCGGGCCGAGCCGCTTGCCCCGCCGGGAGACCCCGATGTGGTCGGCGGCCGCGAAGCGCCGGGCGGTGATCCGCCCCTCGAACAGCGGATGGCCCTCGCGTGCCACGCCCACCACCGGCGCGCTCACCAGCGCCCGGGTACGGACCTCCGGGTCCAACTGCCCGAGCACGCCCACCTCGACGTCGACCAGTCCCTCGCGCAGCGCCGGTCCGCCCTCCAGCGACTCCGGCAGGAACACCACGTCGACGTCCGGCGCCTCCGCCCGGACCCGCTCCGACAGCGGGGCCGCCACCCGGACCAGCACCAGGTCACTGGTCTGCACCGTGAAGGTCCGGTCCAGGTGGACGGGGTCGAATCCGGCCCCGGGCCGCAGCACGTTCTCGGCGCCGCGCAGCAACGCGCCCACCTCATCCCGCAGTTCGACCGCCCGCGGGGTCGGCACCAGGCCCTGCCCGGCCCGCACCAGCAGCGGGTCGCCGACGGCGCGGCGCAGCCGGGCCAGCGTCCGGCTCACCGCCGCCGGCGAGCTGCCGAGCCGCTCGGCGGCGCGGGTGACGCTGTTCTCCTGGAGCAGGGCGTCCAGGACCCGCAGCAGGTTGAGGTCCATCCAAGGCTCCTGAACTGCAGTTTTGCGTATGCGGCAACTATCCCGTGCCCATCCTTGCATTGTTCCGCCGAGCCGGGCCGCCGAGAGTGGAACCCGTCCACCAGGAAATCCGCACCCAGGGAGCATCCCGTGCCGAACGACCCCCGTTCCCACCTCGCCGGCGACGTCCTCGCCGCCGTCAGCCAGAGCGGAGCGACCGTCTCCTTCTTCGACGCCGCCACCGACCGACTCCTCGACACCCTCGAAGTCCCCGCCGAGCCGCACGAGTTGTGCTTCGACCCGACCGAGCGCCTGCTCTGGTGCACCACCGCGTACCGCTCCGGCTACTACAACGCCCACAGCGGCCACCGCACCGAACTGACCGTCATCGACGCCGACACCCGCCGGATCGTCGAGGTGATCGACCTCGCGCCCGAGCACGGCCCGCACGGCCTGGCCCTGGACACCGCCCGCCGCCGTCTCTACGTGAGCGTCGAGGCCTCGGCGGACCGCCCGGGCGGGGTCGTGGTCATCGACACCGCGACCCGCCGCCCGATCGGCCGGATCGACACCGACGCCCCCGGCCCGCACTGGTTCGCCGTCACCCCGGACGGCCGCACCGGCTTCGCCACCAACAAGGAGGCGCCGTTCGTCTCCGTCGTGGACCTGGAGCGCGGCGTGCTGACCGCCAAGGTGGAGGTCCCCGGCAGCGAGGGCCTGGCCGTCTCCCCCGACAACATCCACGCCTACGTGGCCGCCCCCTACCTCGGCTTCGCCGCCAAGCCCGACGCGGAACCCGGCATCCGCGTGATCGACGCCCGCTCGACCTCGGTCACCGCCACCCTGCCCACCGAGAACGCGGTGATCCCCGTCCACCTGACCGCCACCGGCAAGCTCCTGGCCGGCGAGACCCGCTCCGTCCCCGGCCCCGCGTCCCCGCTCGGCGGGCAGGCCCCCGGCCGCCTCACCGTCTTCTCCGCCGACACCCACCAACACCTGGGCTCCGTCGACACCGGCCTCTTCCCCCTCACCATCACCTCCTCCCCCGACGGCCGCCTCGCCTACGTCTCCAGCGTCGTCTCCTCCACCGTCGACATCATCGACCTCGACACCCTCACCCCCGTCTCCCGCCTCACCCTCCCCAAACTCGCCGAACCCGGCGCCCACGGCCTCGCCTACCTCCCCCGCCCCTGAACCCCGTCCACCCACGGCGGCCCGACCACCGAATCCTCCGGGAAGCCCTGAGCGGCCCCTGAAGAACTACCCTTAGGGGGGTGGACACGGCTGGTGGCGGGCATGGGGTCGTAGCTCCGAAGCCGACGCGCGTGAGAAGGTACCGCCCATGAAGGTCATCGATTTCGTGCTCAATGTCATCTGGCTGGTGTTCTGCGGAATTTGGATGGCAATTGGCTACGTGGTCGCCGGAATCATCTGCTGCGTACTGATCGTGACCATCCCCTTTGGCGTTGCCTCATTTAGGATCGCCGGCTTCATCCTGTGGCCGTTCGGGCGGACCACCGTCGAGCGCCGGGACGCCGGGACGGCGTCCTGCGTCGGGAACGTGATCTGGTTCGTCTTCGCCGGGTGGTGGCTGGCGATCGGGCACCTGATCACCAGCATCCCGCTGTTCCTGTCGATCATCGGGATCCCGTTTGGCTGGGCCAACCTCAAGATGATCCCGATCTCGCTGATGCCGCTCGGCCGCGAGATCGTCTCCACCGACCGCGAGTGGGGCGCACGGTACTGAGCCGCCACCAACGCGGATGGCCGACGAAGGCTAAGTTCCTCATCAGCCATCCGCGTTCGTGCTGGTCAGGCCTGCGGAAGCGTCTTGACAATGATACTTTCTGCATTTTCAGCCGCTGGCTGTCTGCATCACCATAACAGCACTACCACGCACCTTGGCGATGTAACCGTCATCCTGAACAACGACCACAAGGCCCGTAACGGGCGATACGACAATCACGCTGGCGTACATAAAGTAGTCGCGGACGCGAACATGAAACGTTTTCACGAACTTTCTCCAGCGCCAAGCCATCGACACCCTCGGCAACGCACTCCGGGGCCCAGAGAGCACCGGCAACCTGCCAAGTACAGAACCCGTCCGCTGACGTTGCCGTCAGCGTTGCCGACAAGACACCCGGAAGCCCTCGCCAGATTCGCTCTGGCGAAGGCTTCCGACTGCCAGGGAAACGCTTTTGTCCCCTATTCAATCAATCCTTTAGATCTCGAGCTCGGATCGCAAGCTAAGCCAACCCTGGATCTCCCGAGAAATTCACTCATCGACAATTCTATCAGCAATCCACTCGAGAGATGATTGAACACGCTCGATCTCCTCGAGCAGTTGAACCTCTTCGCTAGTCTGATTTTAGATACCGGAGAGGTTATCGCCAGGCGAGTAGAATCGATCCATGACGCCGGACCCGACAGCGCCGGCGGGGGCCTGTCACGATGACTTCGCCGCCGAGCTCAACCATCGCCCACGCAAAACGCTCGGCTGGGAAACCCCAGCCGAGCGCCTGCATAACCGGTCAAAGCTTGATCAATTAGCCCTGCGCTGCAACAACCCCTGGGAAACTTCCGATATCCGACAGGGCTCGAGTTCGAACCACTCTCCGACCACAGTCCCAGAGGGTTCCCCGCGAGGGAAATTTGGTTGTCGATCTCACATCGAAACCCGGAAAAGACTGTTATCCAGCTCGCCATCAACCATCACCGGCGAGGATAGATTTTCTCGCAGGCAGTTGACAATCTGGGATGCATAGATGAGAGCCCCTGGTGAGATGACGGGCTGCCTATCAAAAACTGAAAGGCGAATATTTCCCGGGGTGACCCCCACCAGGGCGGCGATTCCAGAAAATCCGGCACCGGGGGCGGGGAGACCCATCCTAGAGAGGTCAACAGACTCGGACAGTGACACATCCCAGCTAAAGGAGAACCAATCACCCACCTTGAGCGGGTCGGGGATCCGACTAGTCGAAACCCTTTCAGGGTATCCTTCTTCCTTCATTTGGCCGATCCAATCTATCCCACTGGAATAATGTGCGGCCAGGTGGCATGTTGATTAATGGCCTCAAATGCCTCGGGCGAGAATATCGACTGCGTCGGCTTCTCTAGATTAACCAAGTGACCCCTACTTTCCAGGTCTTGTACGACAGACTTTGGAAGTCGGCAAATCAGCACGCACACGTCACCTTTCGCCGCATGTCGACTTCCCCAATAGGCGGCCGTTTCAACTGCAGCCGCGCGATCTGCCTGGTCAACTCGAATGGCATAGAAACTTCCAGGGGCCTTCGAATAGACAGAATTCGCGACATTGGCACCCGAGTCGAGGCCCCTTGCTGCAATGTTGCGAGCTGACTCAATGGTTGTCCCATGCGCGAAGTCAACGGTCTCACCACAGTTGTCGTTGTGAACGAGGACCGGCGTGGCCCCTGCGAGCACATAGTACGTGTGGAGGTCGGCGACAGTGAGGTCGTATGCGGTCCGAGAGCTGGTGTCGTAGTTCCGCACTATCAAGACGGTGAGGGTTCGGCCGTCTGCGGTGCGGACTTCATCCCCGGCGTGGAGTTCCGAGGCATTGGTCCAGCGCTTGGTGGTTTCGTCCCAGAAGGGGTGATGCTGGGTGCTGGTGAGGTTCTCCGACTTTCCGGGTGCGCTGGTGGAGTCGGCGGTCTGCAGGGTCAGGTCGGTGAAGTGCTCGTCGTCCGGAGTGCGGATCGTGCGGGTGACGGGTTTGGGCTCGGTCTTCCCCGTTATCGGGTCCGTCGCCTGGACCCGGTCGCCGGCCTGAATGGTCTCGATGGCTTGAGATGTGCCATCTGCCAGGAGGACGTGAGTACCCGGCGGGAAGCTGTGTGCGGCGCCTGCCAGAAGACTGGTGATATCACACGCCACGTTAGATGTGGCGCTCGCTTCTTGTTCGACCTTCTCGGCTGCGTTGGTGGCCTTTTCTGCCTTTCCTGCGAGGCCTGCTGCCTTTGCGGCTACGCGCTCGCCGGGGATGAGGCCGGCGAGGTTCTGGGCGGCGCTCAGGTAGTTGCCGTCATAGGCGTCCATGACGCCGGACCCGACAGCGCCGACGGCGCTCACCGCTGGGATGTACTGGAGCGTGTCAAAGAGCTCGTGAACGCTGTCCTTGACTGTTCCGCCGCGGTAGATGATGAAGATGTGGTTGCTGACGTAGTTGGGGTGGTCCTTCGTACCGCTCCAGTGGTTCCAGTAGGCCTCGGTCCAGGATCCGTCGCGTTCGAGTTTGAACGTTTCGTTGGTGACGTTGCCCTTGTCGTCGGCGCAGGTTCCGAATCCTCCGCAGACGCCGTCGGGGCGAAGGCCGCTGGGGTCGCTGAGGTTGACAGGGTTGTTGTTGCTGTAGGCGTAGCCGTTCCACTGTTGGGGGTCGGCTTCGTCGAGGAGGGGGTCGGGGCTGATGAAGCGTCCGCGGGCGGGGTCGTATTGGCGGGCGCCGAGGTTGGTGAGGCCGGTGGTGTCGTCCTTGCTGCCGCCGACGAAGCCCTTGGTGCCGGCCCAGGCGGAGGCGTCGGGCTGGGTGCCGCGGGGGTTGCCGAAGGGGTCGGTGGGGCGGCGGGTGACGGTCTGGTTGAGGTTGGTGTTGATCTGGACGCCGTTGGTGCCATGTGGGTCGGCGGCCTGGATCAGGACGGTGCCTCCGCCGATGGCGGCGGTGACGCGGGTGAAGGTCAGGCCGCCGGGGGCGGCGATGGATCGGACGTTGCTCAGCGAGCCGTTGGGAACCGAGGTGTCGAGGGTGAGCTCGTCGGTGGGCAGGTTGAGCGTGGTCTTTCCGGGGTTGCGCCGGATGAGCTGGTTGCCGTCGGCGTCGTAGAGGTAGGTGGTGGCGCTGGACTGGCCGGTCTTGGTGAGGGAATCGAGCTTGTCCTCGCCGTTCCAGGTCAGGGTGGTGGTGCCGCTGGTGTCGGTGATGGAGGTGGTGCGGCCCTTGGCGTCGTACTGATAGGTGACGGCCTTGGTGCCTGCCCGGCCTGTGGTGGTGGAGGTGAGCAGGGCGTGGGGTCCGCCGGTGCCTCCGCCGGTGTTGGGGGCGGTGGTGGGGGTGTTGGTGGTCTTGGCGGCTCCGAAGGTCTGGGTGGCAGTGGTGTCGTTGAGGCTGTTGCCGGTGATGTCGTGCTGGACGTATCCGATGCGGTTGCCGGTGGCGTCGTAGGTGTAAGTGTTCCAGTAGGGTTCGGGGCCGCCGACGGTGCGCCCGCTGGGGCTTACGGTTGCCGGGGCGTCCTTGTTGGTGCAGCCGCCGATGCCGGGCACGCTGGTCGAGCTGCCGGTTCCGTGGACGGTGCCGGAGGAATCGGTCCAGTCGGCGACCGTGGTGGCGGGGCCGGTGTCGGTCCAGGCTCCCGTCAGCCGGTTGAGGTGGTCATAGGTGAAGCACTGGGTGTCGGTTGCCGAGGCGTCCTGGATGTTGGTGACCGACGTGATGCGGCCGGACGGGGTGTAGGTGTAGCTGGTCTGGTCGACCGCAGTGGTTCCGACCTGGCGGTCGATGAACGAGTTGATGACCCGCCCAGTGGCCCAGTCGTACTGCTGGGTCGAGACGACCTGCGTGCCGTAGTCACCTGCCGTCGTGCGGATGGGGCGCGCGAGCGCGTCGTAGTCGACCTGCATGACCACGGTCTGGTCGAGGCTGGCAGCGGAGAACAGGAGTCCGGTGTTGCTGTTGGCGTAAGTGACCGACTCGGCAGGAAGCCCGCCGGCGGCCGGGATGTTGGTCTTCGTCAGAGCACCGAGAACCGAGCTGTAGGAATTGGTTGTGGTGTAGGTGCCGGCGAGGGCGCCCTCCTGGGACGGAATCGTGATGGAGGTACCGAGAGGCCGGTACGCGGTGTCGTAGCCGGTGACGGCCTTGGTGTAGGCCGCGCCGTTCGCGCCGCCGACGTATCGGGTGGAGGATGTGGGTTGGCCCTTGACGAGGGTGTCGTAGGTCCAGGACGCAAGCTGGTTCGCGGGTGCGATGCTGCCGTTGTACGTGCCGGTCTTTCGGCCGAGCAGGTCGTATGTGTAGGCGAGGGTGCTGCCCTTGGCGTCGGTGGTGTGGTCGATGCGTGAGTTGACGTCGTAGGAGGTCTGGGTCACGCCGGTGTCCGGGTCGGACACGGAGACCTGTCGGCCGCGCAGGTCGTAGGTGTAGTTCCAGGTGTTGCCGCTGCTGTCGGTGCGACCGGCGGTCTGACCGGCGGGCGTGTACGCGTACGTGGTGACGTCCGCGTCGGCGATATTGCCCGTGGCGGTCGGCGTGCGGTACTGCCAGCGGGCCGTTGTGCGGCCCCGGGCGTCGGTCACGGTTGAGGTGGGCGTTGCGCCGTTGGGTGGGGTCACATCGGTGCGGTCCGCCCCCGGGTAGGCGGTAGTGGTGGCCCACTGGATGTTGCCGTTCGAGCGGAACTCCGAACGCACGACACGTCCGTTGCCGTCGTAGGTGTTCCAGGTTTGGCCCGGAACCTGTCCGTCGGCCACGGGCATGAAGATCGAGTTGGTGGGGAACGAGCTCTTCTCGTAGTACGGGGCGGAGGTCTTGATGACCCAGCCGTGTGTGTCGTAGACGGTGTCGGTGATCAGTCGCCCGTTGGGGCGGGCGTCGCTGGTTCGCTGGGTTTGCCTGGGGCGGCCCAGGCCGTCGTAGAGGTCGATGTTCGCCGAGTAGGTGTTCGCTCCGTCATTGAGGGATTCGGTCTTGACGGTGGACGGCCCTGCGGTGCCTCTGAGGGCGTAGGTGAACTTCTTGCTCGCCAGGTCTGTGGTCGGGCGATCTGGTGCCCACACGGCGGTGAGGCGGCCGAGGGCGTCGTACTGGGAGGTGGTGACGCGGCCGTTGACGTCGGTGCTGGTCAGCACGGATCCGCGAGCCGGGTCCTGCGTGGTCGTCGTGGTCCAGCCCGCTCCCTTGGGCCCGGTGGTTTGCACCTGGGTCGGGAGCGCACCGGAAGTGGGCGTGAAAGCGATCTTGGTCACTGCGGGCGTGACCGACGGGCCGCTGACCTGCTTGCCGGCGGCGTCGTACATGGAGCCGTCGGTGGTCGCCGTCGTCAGGCTTCGGCCGTAGGCGTCGAAGGTCGCGCTACCGATCTGCACGTAGACGGGATTGCCGGACTGGTCGAAGTGATCAAGTGTCTGGGAACTGGTCGGCTCGCCGGTCACGCCCGCGTGGCCGAAGGACCGGCCGTCGTAGATCGTCCGGCCTGCGGACAGCGTGCTGGTGGATATGGCAGTGCCAGAGCATGCCCCCTGGAAGGTGGTCTTCTGCGAGACGAGCGTGAGCAGCTGCGGATTATCGCTGGCCGCGTAGCTGGTCGTGGTGCAGATCTCGGGGGTTGCGGCGGTGCCGTCGCCCTTGTCGTCGACCTTGATGACACGGTTGCCGTTGGCCGGTTCAGTGGTCGTGACCCCCGTGGTCGTCCGCCATGTTCCGTCGGCGAGCTTGGCCTTGGTGATCGCGGTGGTTTCGGAGTCCGCGTACCAAGCGAAGATCTGCGACGCACCGGCGCTCTGGGCGTGGGTCGCGGACTTCTGCTGCCCGTTGTAAGTACTGCCGGATGTCGCCGTGACTGTGCCGCTGGCCTGGTCGAAGGTCTCGGTGGCGACGACGCGGCCGTTCAGTTGGTTGCTGTCGATGACGGTGCCGCCGAGAGGGCTTGGAACTTGGACGCTGCGCTTGGTCGTGCCGTCGGCGAGGTAGTCGCCGTCCATGCCGCGCAGGTAGGTGACCTTCTGCTGGGTCTTGGGGGCTTCGCCGGGGTCGGCGTTGCCGGTGGTGGTGGTCACCGACTGGTAGCCGCGGAAGTCATCCCAGGTGCGGGTCTTGGGGTCGGTGAACTCAGCGTCGTTTCGGTGCCAGGCAGCCCCGCCGTTGTAGGTGTACTCGGTGATCTTGGAGATGGCAGGGGTGCTGACGAGGTCCTGCTCGACGACGGTCTTGACGAGGGGCTTGTCGAACCAGTCGTTGACCGGGTCCTTGGAGGACTGGTCTGGTAGGTACCACTTGACGGGCATGCAGGCCATCGTGTTGCCGTCCTCGGAGGCCGGCATGTGGTTGTTGACCCGGGAACACTCGGGGTCGGCGTAGATGACATTGATCCGGCCGCCCATCTCGGTCGTGATGCTCTGGATGCGCGGGCGCATGAACATCGGCGATGCCGGGACGAGGCCGTCGATGCGGTTGGCCCGCATCTTGTACTGGAACTGCACCGGGGGCAGATCCTTGATCTCCGCCTGGCCGTTGCTCGGAACGTGCTGGACGGAGTCGAGCTGCAGGAGGCGCTTGGTGCCATCGCCCGGGTCGGCGAGCTCCTGGTTGAGGTTCCAGGTGTCAACGGTGCGGTAGGCGTTGTTGACCAGGGCCTGGGTGCTGATCGTGGTCAGGCGCTTGGTGGTGAAGAACGTCGGTGCGGAGACGGTGCAGGTGCTGTCGGTGCAGATCTGGTCAACCGGCGTATCCGGCCACGCGTTCGGGGTACCGGCTCGCTTGGCCTCGGAGCAGTCGTTGGACGCGTCAGGTATGCAGCGTTCGGCGACGGTGAAGAGGACCCTGGCCGCCGGGTTCGCGCCGCCCTTGGCCGCCTTCTGGTCATCCAGGCGCTGGCCGTAAGCGATCTCCTTGAGGTAGCCAGAGCGCTGATAGTCGGTGAGGGCGCCGTTGCCGTTGCTCTGGGCGTTGCCGCGCTTGTACTTGTTGCCTTCGGCAGCGTACTTGTAGGTGGTCAGGTTGCCGTGCGGGTCGACGACGTAGTCGAGCTGCCAGCGCCAGGCCATCTGGCACCACGAGCTGTTTCCGCTGCCGGCGTTGTAGCAGGGGTCGCCGCTGTTGGGCGAGTACACCGGCACGGTCAGGACCGAGTTCGCGGCCGGGTCGCTGCCGTCGCCGCCCGGCAGGTGGTTGAGGCCGAAGTAGTACTGGATGCCATCAGGCGTGGTGATCCGCCAGTACTCCATGCCCTGGTAGTCGATGTCACCCGCGGCCTTCGGGGCGCCGGTGAGCTGCTCGACCTTGGTGCCGTCGTCGCTAGAGAGGTGCCAGGTCCCGGTCGCGTCATCGCGCACGATCGTGCCGGAGTGGCCTGCGAGGGAGAGAGTGGCGTTCTGTCCGCCCCAGCACTGGTCTGCGGAGCCGGTGATGCCGGCCTTGTCGCAGCCGCGGTAGGAGCGTTCGATGAAGCCAGGCTCGTAGCCCCAGCCGTCACCGATCCACGAGGGCTGCGCGTTCGTGGCGGACGTCTTGCCGTCCACGTCCGCGGAGTTGTAGCTCAGCGCCACAGCGGGTGCCGCGTTGCCGAGGGCGGGCGGCACCTGGATCGGGTAGCTGTAGGTGAAGTTGCCAGCGTTGGAGCCCGAGGTCCAGGCCGACGACGGGGACATGGGAGAAGCGGTGTAGGTGCCCAGTGCGCCGGAAGGTGAGGGCGCCGCGGAGAGCACGAGTGATCCCGTGCTGCTGCTGGTACTGGCGGTGGTCACGGTCTGTGCGGGCGCTGCTGTCGTGGTGAAGGAGGCCTTCACGGCACCCGTCTGCCCCTGTCGGGGAGTTGCCGCGGGCGGCAGGGTGACATCCGCTGTGATCTCCCCGTGCCCGTCGACCTTCGCCGCCATAGGGGTCTGGGTCCGGCACTCCGGCAGGTCCGGTGTGGTCAGTGCACAAGACGGCAGAGCGACAAGGGAGGCTCGGTCGGACCATCCCGCCGCCTGCAGCGCCTTCAGGTCCAGGGTGACGCTCGCCGCGCGTCCCCCGCTGCTGGCGGGTGCCTCAGCATCGGTCAGGGCGATGAGCGGGCCGGTGACTCCGGCGGCCTTGCCCTTGTCCTGCCCGGTCACCTGAAGCGTGACCGTGTGCGCGCTTTCTGCCTTGCCGGCGCCGGGTGCAACGCGGACGGCGAGTGCTCCAGCCTTGGTGCCGGTTGCACCGCCGGACACCGGCGATGCTCCTCCGGTCGCCTTGCGCGCGGCCTCGGCCTCGGCCTCGGCGCTGTCGGCCCCGACGGTCACCGTCGCTGTGCCCGTCGTCAACGGCGCCGCCGGTTCGGGCGTCCAGGCGGGGGTCTTGGCCGCCGGGAGAGGCGCCGGCTGAACGTCGTGTCCCTTGACCGAGGTGGTCCCGTCACCAAGCGGTGTGTTCGGAGGAGTCCAAACCTTCCCCTTCTGGGCGGGGAAGGTCACCGCCATCGCCGGCGGCACGCTCACCCCGGTCATCGTCAGGGCGACCATCGCCGCCACGGCAGGCGACCGCCATCGGCCTCCTGCTGGTCTCCCAGCCCGCTTACGGGCAGGCCAAACCATCGTCACGCCTCCTCATGAGTTATCGACAGAACGTCAAATAGGCGCGTCTGCGCCATGATTGATGTGACGATAAGTGAAGGGTCGGACACGTCGCCAGAGCGTTCGATCGCCGCGTGTGAGATGTTTATTAAGTCTTGATGTTGAGATCTGGCGCGTATACGGACATGTCCACGCAAGGCGGTAACGGGTTTGACCGATCTACAGGTCAGGCCACATCGTTCCCATCCGAACGCAGATACGCGGCAGTGTCTGCCGACCGGGAGGGAGCACACAAGATCCATGTCCACCACAACACAGACAATTGCGAACATGCCGCCGCCACCATCGATACGCAAGCGCGTCACCCGCATGACCGCGCTCGGAACGGGCTGTCTGGTGAGCCTGGGCCTGCTCGCCGCGCCTTCAGCAGTGGCTGCCGATTCCCCGGCCGCACCCAGTCACGGGCCGGTCGGCGGAGTTGCTCCACTGGTTCCGTCCGCACCCGCCCCGGCCCACACGCCCCTGCAGCAGGCAATGCTGGACGCGATCGCCAAGGCGAAGTCCACAGGCAAGCCGGTCGTCATCGACGCCCTTACCGACGTGGCGACCAAGACCGTCGCCAACCCAGACGGCACGCTGACGACCACGACCAACGCCCAGCCCGTCCGCGTGAAGCGGGACAGCGGCTGGGCCGACCTCGACCCCACTCTCCGCCAGAACCCCGACGGCAGCGTCAGCCCCGCCGTCGCAAGCACGGCGCTGACGCTGTCCGGCGGCGGAAACGGCCCGATGGCCACCCTCGCGACCACCGATGGCAAGCAGCTGTCCGTCGGCGCCCCGTTCTCACTGTCCAAGCCGGCTCTGAACGGCGACACGGCCACGTACACGAACGTGCTGCCCGACGTCGACCTCCAGGTCACCGCCCTGCCAGTCGGCGGGTGGCGCGACGTGATCGTCGTACGGACAGCGAAAGCGGCAGCCAACCCGGCGCTGAAGACCCTGCGCTTCCCGATCACCTCCCAGGGGCTGACCGTCTCCTCCGACGCCAACGGCAGTATCAACGTCAAGGACGACAAGGGCAGCCTGCGCTTCCGATCGCCCGCCCCACTCCAGTGGGACTCCTCCAACCCCTCAACATCTCCGGCCAGCGCCCCCGCCTCCGCCAAGGCGGCGTCCTTCTCTGCGGCGGCACCGGCCTCCGACACAACTCCCTCGCCAGCTGCGACTGGTAGCCCGTCAACAGCCGAGGCACCCGGGGACGGCGCGAACGTCGCCAGGATCGGCAGCAACATCACGGCAGGGGCGATCGAGCTGACGCCCGATCCCCAAGCCCTCGGCTCCGGAACCGGCCCGTGGTACCTCGACCCGTCCCTGGTCGCCGCCACCAGCTCGACCCAGGGCTCGGTGGAGGTCCAGGAGAACTACAAGACGGCGGAGAACTTCAACAAGAAGAACAATCTGGCCACCGGCTACTGCGGCTACCACAGCAGCGACCCCAACCTCGACTGCGGCAGTGAGGGCCGCCAGCGCGCCTACTTCCAGTTCGGCATCAACCCGGCGCTCTACACCAAGCCCAGTGGCGCCGAGAGCCCGCCGACCATCTTCAGCTCCACCCTCAACGCCCAGGTCACCGGCGCGTCCAGCCCGGGGACGAACACTCCGCTGGTGGTGTACTCGGCTCCCAAGCCCATCTACGAGCACACCAGCTGGAACGACCAGCCCTGCGGCACCAACGGCAGCATCGTCATGGAGAACTGCCCGTCGGTCAACGGCCAGTGGATCACCGGCACCGGCCCGCTGGCCATCGACGTGACCGACATCATGAAGCAGGCAATCGCCGGCCAGTGGCCCTGGTGGACCGCCGCCATCGCCCCACAGGGCAACGAATGGGACAAGACGTACCGCCACCAGATCGCCAACAACCCGTACATCACCACCACCTACGACATCACCCCGACCGTCTGGTGGGCTCGCACCACGCCCACCCCGGGGTTCGCGGGCAACAACACCACGGCCGCGTGCACCAGCGGCGGCGCCCACCCCTGGGACAACCCCGGCTGGGTCGGCAACAACCAGGAGATCTACCTCACGGCCAACAGCTACTCCCCCGCCGGACAGCCGCTCTACACCGGCTACCACATGTGGGACGACAACGACCCCAACTTCAGCGCGGTTCCAGGAGCATGGGGCGGGAGCTACAACGACCCCGGCCCGACCGTGAGCGTGGGATCGCTGTCGGACGGCCACCAGTACGGCTGGACCGCCCGCGCCACCGACAACACCCTCACTTCACCCATGACCGGGTGGTGCTACTTCCGAGTCGACAAGACCAACCCTCGCGTCAGCATCAGTTCGACCGACTTCCCGCCGTCGGGAACCCCCAACCCCAGCTCGGCCAAGTACATGAACGACCAGGGCACCTTCACCATCAACGCCGATGACCCCGCTCCCGGTCCGGGCCTTCAGGCCTCCGGTGTTGCCTGCGTGCGGGTGAGCACCGACCCGACCCCGGTCGTCGGCTGGAAGTGCGGCCAGGACGGCACACAGGCGCCGGGCACGCCGTACACCTACCAGCCACGCCGGTGGGGCACCAACACCCTCTACGCCTGGGCCATGGACAACGCCGGCAACTACAGCCAGGCCGCCATCTACAACTTCTACGTTCCGTGGAAGCCTGGCACCCAGCCGCTGTTCGGAGACGTCACCAACGACCAGCAGCCGGACATCCTCCTCGCCGACAAGAACGGCGACCTGCGGATCATCGGCGGCAACACCGACCCGACGAGTTCCCTGGCTGCTCCTGCCTCAGCCGCGCCCGGCAACCGCGAATACGGCACGACGTGGGCAGATTTCCAGATCAGCCACCACGGCGCCCTCACGGTCGGCCAGCCGGTCGACCAGCTCATCGTCCACTACAACAAGGACACCGTGCCCGCGCTGAAGCGCACACTGTTCGTGGTGACCAATGACGGCACCGGGCGCTTCGACACATTCCCCCCTTTGACGCCTGACCGACCCGCTTGCACGACCTACGGCACCGATGCGTCCTGCGGCACCGACTACAACGCCCAGGACTGGAGCAACGTCTCCCAGGCGATCGCCTTCGGCACCCCAAAGGGCGAAGCCGTCGGACCCAGGGCAGGCGACCCGACGAAGACCGTCTTCACCACCCAGACCTCCGTCATGACCCTGGAGAACGACAAGCTCTACGTCTTCAACCCCGCCGGAAACGCCTTCGGCAGCGCAACACTCATCCCCACCGCCTCAGGCAGCTGGAATGACCTCGAACTCATCAACCCGGGTGCGGCCAACGGGCCCACGACCAATCCCGTCACCAAAACTGCCAAGAACCAGGCGACGCTCTGGGCACGCAACCGCGTCAACGGCAATATCTACGCCTACGCCCTCGGCTGGAACGCCGACGGCACCGTCGACTACTCCGCCCTCACCAAGCCGGACGCCGGCACACCGATCCTGACCGATGCCAACTGGACCAGTGCGGCCCAGCCGCTGGTCGGCGCCGCCGACCTCAACAACGACGGCTCCCCCGACCTCTGGGCCATCAACACCAGCAATGCCATCACCGTCTTCCCGGCCAAGAGCAGCACCAACACGACGAACAAGGTCGACGGCTTCAGCGACTGGCAGTTCCTCGGCTACTCCGACGCCAGTGTTTCACTGCACCCGAACCTGGTCTCCTGGCAATGCATGGACGCCTGGGGAGGCCCCCGGGACGGTGCGCCACTGGCCATCGGCAGCTGCTGGAACACCGTAAACCAGCGGTTCAACCTCAGCACTGACGGCACCATCCGGGCCGGCTCCTACTGCGTCTCCACCGTCGCCGACGCCAACACCAACGGCACCCAGCTCACCCTCGCCACTTGCGATGGAAGGCCCACCCAGAAGTGGTCCGCACGACCGGACGGCCGCATCATCAACCAGACCACCATCACCGGTGGCGACCCCAACACCGGCCGCTGCATCGAGCTGAACAACTCCCGCACCGAACAGGGCACCCGCCTCGACGTCTGGGACTGCCCCGGCCTCTTCGACAACAGCCGCTGGACCCTCCAAGCCGAACGAACCCCGTGACCGGTCAGCCGCCCCGAAGGGGAAACTGACGCGACTCCCGCATGGCGGGGCTTCGAGCATTCCGGAGCCCCGCCCTGCACATTCAAGCCGGGTGGTCCAGCTGCCTCGATGCCGCCCCCGGCACCACCTTCGCCCTCACTCCGGAAGAAGCCTAGGAACACCTCTACGGCCGCTTCCCCAGCATGGAGTCCTGGCTCAAGCATGCCTTGGTGAGTGACAAGGACTACGTCGGCTTCGACGTGGAGGTCGACGGCGGCGTGCGGCAGTGCGGCCGCTTCAAGGGCGGCCAGCTGATCCTTCACCCCTGGGCGCCCACCGTGTAGGCGGACACGATCTCCTGACTACTCGTTCTCCTGCCAGCGGACGCCATGACGGTCTCGATGGTCGTCTCGAACCCGGACGACGTCCCGGCCGTCCCGCCCAGCTACAGCGTCCGGGAGATCGAAGAGCTGCTGCTGTCGCTGTTCGACCTGGATTGTCTGCCCGGACCCAGCAGCCGGCCCACACCTGCTGGCCGACGGAACTACCCCGGCCAGCAGCGTAGCCAGCGCTCTCGCCGGGCCGCCGACATCGGTGCCGTCCTGGAATGGTCCGTGTTCGAGCGGAGCTGGTGAACTGCGACGTTCTCCGGCCAGCACGTCAGGCAGACGGCAACACTGCCCTGTGTAAAGACCACGGAAACGCTGCGGTTTGTTGGTGGCAGTCTTCTTGGTGAGCTTGGCGAGTACTTCCTTGCGGGTCATGCCGTAGACGCGGACTCGCTTGCAGGCGTCGCCGGGGGTGAGGAGGTAGCCTGCGGCTTCCCAGCGGCCGCCCTTGCGCTGGTAGACGGTGCCGTTGGCTCGACTGCGGCGGGAGGTGGGGATACCGCGGGGTGGGGTCATTCAAGCGGGTCTCTACCGACCGTGAGTGGGGCGCGCGGTACTGAGCCGCCACCAACATGGGTGGCCGACGAGAGCAGTAGTCCTCGTCGGTCACCCATGTTGGTGCTGGTCAGGCCTGTGGCAGCGTCAGCCGGAAGCGGAAGGGCGAAACTGTGGCATGCTGAGCGCCCGAACGCGATTCCATTTGGCATTGCCTCGTTTCGAATTGCTGGCTTCATCCTGTGGCCGTTCGGGCGGACGACCGTGGAGCGGCGGGACGCCGGGGCCGCGTCGTGTGTCGGCAATGTGATCTGGCTGGTGTTCGCGGGGTGGTGGCTGGCCCTCGCGCACCTGGTGACCAGCATTCCGCTGTTCCTGTCGATCATCGGCATCCCGTTCGGGTGGGCCAACCTCAAGATGATCCCGATCTCGCTGACGCCGCTCGGCCGCGAGATCATCTCCACCGACCAGCCCTGGGGCGGGCGGTAGTTCACTGAACACCGGCGGCCGGCGGGGCGCCCCCCCCGCCGGCCGTCAGCCGGTCACAGGCCGAGGATGCCGACGGCCATCTCGCGCATCTCGACCTTGCGGATCTTGCCGGTCACGGTCATCGGGAACTCGTCGACCACGTGCACGTAGCGCGGGATCTTGACGTGGGCGAGCCGCCCGGTGCAGTAGGCGCGGACGGCCTCGGCGGTGAGCGCCTCGGCGCCCTCCCGCATGCGGATCCAGGCCATCAGCTCCTCGCCGTACTTGGGGTCGGGGACGCCGATCACCTGGACGTCGAGGATGTCCGGGTGGGTGTGGAGGAACTCCTCGATCTCGCGCGGGTAGAGGTTCTCCCCGCCGCGGATCACCATGTCCTTGATCCGCCCGGTGATGGCCAGGTAGCCGTCCTCGTCCATCACCGCGAGGTCCCCGGTGTGCATCCAGCGGGCGGCGTCGACGGCCTCGGCGGTGCGCTCGGGCTCGTTCCAGTAGCCGAGCATGACGGAGTAGCCGCGGGTGCAGAGCTCGCCGGGCTCGCCGCGCGGGACGGTGCGGCCGGTGGCCGGGTCGACCACCTTGAGCTCCAGGTGCGGGCCGACCCGGCCGACCGTGGCGACCCGGCGTTCGACCGGATCGTCGGTGCGGGTCTGGGCGGAGACCGGCGAGGTCTCGGTCATGCCGTAGCAGATGGACACCTCGGCCATGCCCATCCGGTCGATGACCTCCTTCATGACCTCGCTGGGGCAGGGCGAGCCGGCCATGATGCCGGTGCGCAGGCTGCTGAGGTCGTGGCGGGCGAAGTCCGGGTCGGCGAGTTCGGCGATGAACATGGTCGGCACGCCGTACAGCGAGGTGCAGCGTTCGGCGGCGACGGCGGCCAGGGTGGCGCCGGGTTCGAAGGAGGGGGCGGGGATGACCATGCAGGCGCCGTGCGAGGTGGCGGCGAGGTTGCCCATCACCATGCCGAAGCAGTGGTAGAAGGGCACCGGGATGCAGATCCGGTCCTGTTCGGTGTAGTCGAGCAGCTCGCCGACGAAGTAGCCGTTGTTGAGGATGTTGTGGTGCGAGAGGGTCGCGCCCTTGGGGAAGCCGGTGGTGCCCGAGGTGTACTGGATGTTGATCGGGTCGTCGGGGGACAGCTCGCCCCGGCGTTCGGCGAACCGGGCTTGGAGGGCCGGGTCGGCCGCCCGCCCGGCGGCCAGCAGGGCGTCCCACGCGGGGCTGCCGAGCAGCACCACCCGCTCCAACTCCCGGCAGTTGGGCCGTACTTCCGCGATCATTGCGGCGTACTCGGAGGTCTTGAAGCGTTCCGCCGCGACCAGCAGCCGGATCCCGGCCTGGTTCAGCACGTACGCCAACTCGTGAGCCCGATAAGCCGGGTTGACGGTGACCAGGATCGCGCCGAGCTTGGCGGTGGCGTACTGGGTGAGCGTCCACTCGGCGCAGTTGGGTGCCCAGATGCCGACCCGGTCGCCCTTGGCGATGCCGAGTTCCAGCAGGCCGATCGCCAGCGCGTCCACGTCGGCGGCTAGTTGGGCGTACGTCCAGCGGCGGGCGGTGGGGCGGTCGACCAGGGCGTCGCGGTCGGGGAAGGCGCGCACCGCGCGGTCGAGGTTCTCCCCGATGGTGTCGCCGAGCAGCGGGACGTCCGTGGTGCCGGAGGCGTAGCTGCGCGGGGCGGGGGTGGTCGGCACGGGCTGGCTCCTGGGTGCGGCGGTGCGGGACAGGGACCATGGTCGCGGTCCCGGCCCCGCGCCGCCACCCCCGAACGGGGGTACGGACACGGCACCGGGGCCGTCCGCCGGCTGCGACGGACGGCCCCGGTGCTGCTGTCACCCGTTGATGCAGATGTTGCCGAAGGCCGGGTTGATGAGCCCGATCACGTCGATCGAGTTGCCGCAGACGTTGGCCTCGAGGTTGATCGGGACCTGGATCAGGTTGCCGGACAGGATGCCCGGCGAGTTGGCGGCGATGCCGTTGGCGGTGGCGTCGCCGGCCGCGGCGGTCCCGGCGCCGGCGAGTACCGTCACCGCGGCGAGTGCGGTGGCGGCGAGGGTGGTGCGAATACGCATTGCGTCACTCCTTGTGAGGGTGGCGAACAGTCGGTGTGACGATCACACTCGCACCGATCGAACTGGACGGCAGTCCGGGAGCGCCCGAATTGGTCACTCAGAGGGCGTGTCGCGTCACTCGGCGTCCGGCGCGGGCCCGGCGGCTCCGACTACGCTCAGTGATTCCAGCAGCTCCCGGGCGGGTTCGAGCCCGGGTTCGGCCGCCACCGCACGGTGCAGCAACCCGAGCGCGAGGGCACTGTCCCCGGCCGCCAGGGCGTCCAGCGCCCGGTTGTAATCGATCCGACCGGAGTAACGCAGGCGGAACAGCGCGGACAGGTCCTCCCGGCAGGACGGGCAGCCCAGCGCCTGCCGGTCCGCCGGAACCTTGCACAGCGGGCACAGCACGTCGAGGGGGGTCACGAGGCTCATCGCGGACCGGCCTCCTCCGGGCGCACCGGGCCGAGCGACTCGGCGGCCGGCTCACTGCCGAGCTCCCGCTGCGCCTGCGCGTACAGGGCCAGCAGGTTCGACATGTGGGTGTTGACCGCCTCCATGTTGGGCGCCTCCACCGCCTCGTCCAGCCCCCGCAGCTCCGCCATGATCCGCTGGGCCAGCGCCGGCGAGACCATGCTCTGGTTGACGTAGACGTTGCACATGGTGAGCATCCGGAAGGTGTGGCCGAGCGAGTCGCACAGCTCGTCCGCCTTCTGGGCCGCGCGCATCGCGCCCTCCCAGTCCGCCGCCTCCCGGCGCAGCCGCAGCTCGGCGGCCACCGAGCGCAGCCGGTCGAGGTCGCTCGGGTCCAGGTGCTTCTCGCAGTAGTGGATGAACAGGCTCAGGTACGCCTCCGAGCCGCGCACCCAGCGCTGGGCCTTCAGCTGGCGCTGCGCCCGCTCGAGCGCCTCGTCCACCGACTGGCCGCGGGTCTGCCCGGCCGCCAGGTCGTCCAGGGCGTCCATCAGCCGCTGCGCCTCGCGCATCTCGGCCTCGGTGAGCTCGCCGCCCCAGCGGTCGGTGAAGGACTCGATCTGCCGCTGCTGCTCCTCGACCTGCACCTTCAGCTCGGGGTCGAGGGTGACCCGCTCCAGCTTGACGGTCTTCTCCCCGCCACCCTGGATCCGCACCGACAGGGTGATGGTGCGGTCCCGGTCCAGGCCGAAGGACACCTCCACCGGCGTACGGCCGCCGAGCCCCTCGGGCAGCCGCAGGGTGAGGTGGCCGATCAGCTCGTTCTGCTGGGCGATCTCGTGCTCGCCCTCGTAGACCGCGACCTCCAGCCGCTGGCGGCCGCTGCCGGAGACCACGAACTCCCGACTGACCGGCGAACTGGTCGGGTAGCTGGTGTTCTTGGGGATGATGACGGCGAGCCGGCCGTCGTTCAGCTCGATGCCGAGGTTCTTCGGGGTGATGTCGAAGGGGTTGGTGACCTGCATCAACTCACCGCAGTTCGTGCAGACTTCACTGCCTGGTGCGTTGACCGTCGCGCAGGCGGCGCAGCGCAGACCGACGTCCTCGGCGGCGGTGGAGGCCACCTTGGTCTGCCCGGGGGCGGCCGAGTTGAGCGCCTCGCCGCACAGTTCGCAGGCGGTGACGCCGGGGGCGGCGGGGGTGCCGCAGCGCGGGCAGTTGTCGCTGCGCACCACGGTGGCGGCCTGCGACTGCCTCGGGATGGCCGTACCGCCCGACGTGGCCGAACCGGCCGTGTCCTGACCGCACTTGGGGCAGTCGGCGGCCGCGGCGTCCACCGGGATGTGGCAGGTCGGGCAGGACACCCGGTCGCCGCCGAGCAGGGAGGTGGCGCAGTTGGCGCAGTTGGAGGCGGAGAGGTCCCCGGGGGCCCGGCATTCCGGGCACTCGACCTCGCCGACCAGCGCGGACTGCACGGCCGCACCGAGCGCCACGCACTGCATCGGGTTGACGCCGCGCTTGATCCGGTGGTTGCCGAACACCTCGCCGAGCCGCCGGGCGACCAGCGGGATCGACGTCGAGCCGCCGACCAGCACGACCTCGTCGATGTCCCCGACGGTCAGGTTGGCTTGCATGATGGCCTTGTGGGTCAGCTCGATGGTCCGCTCGATCTGGGCCTCGATCAGCTCCTCGAAGCGGCTGCGCTCGAACTCCGTCTCCAGCACCAGCTGTCCGGCGCCCAGGCCCGGCAGGATGACCTCGGAGGACTGCTGGTTGGACAGCTCGATCTTGACGGTCTCGGCGGTGGAGGCGATCTTCGGGCGGTCGCGCAGGTCGGGCTGGTAGTCCGAGCCGTACTCCTCGCGGATGTCCTCCAGCAGCGCGGTGGCGATCGCGCGGTCGAAGTCGTCGCCGCCGAGCAGGTTGTCGCCCTCGATGCCGAGCACCGAGACCGAGCCGGGCACCAGCAGCAGGATGGAGATGTCGAAGGTGCCGCCGCCGAGGTCGTAGACCAGGACGGTCCGGCCCTCCTCGCTCGCGTCCCCGGCCAGCCCGTACGCGAGCGCGGCGGCGGTCGGCTCGTTGATGATCCGCAGGACGTGCAGGCCGGCCATTCGGCCCGCTTCCTGGGTCGCCGCGACCTGCCGCTCGCCGAAGTACGCGGGGACGGTGATGACGGCCCGGTGGAACGGTTCGCCGAGGCGCTGCTCGGCGTCCTCCTTGAGCCGGTGCAGGATGATCGCGGAGATCTCGATCGGGGTGTAGGAGCGGCCGTTGAACCAGACGTTGACGTCGCCGTCGGTGCCCGCGGTGACCTTGTAGTCGACCTCCTTGAGGGCCGCCTGCACCTGCGGGTCCTTGAACTTGCGGCCCATGAAGCGCTTGACCGAGCGGATCACGTTGGCGCCGTCGATGGCGGTGCGGCTGCGCGCGGTGGAGCCCACCAGCAGCTCGCCCTTGCGGCCGCTGCCGACCACGGAGGGCGTGGCCTCCTGGTTCTGCCGGTTGAAGATGATCTCCGGCTCGCCCCGGCGCAGGTGGGCCACCACCGAGTTGGTGGTGCCCAGGTCGATGCCGAGTGTGCGGTACATGTCGTTCCCCTCTTGCCCCTCGTGGTCCTGGCTACTTCTTGTGCTTGCCGCGCTTGCCCTGCCTGCCCGCGGCCTTGGCCTGCCGACGGACCCGGGGCGGGACCGGCCGGGCCGCGGTTCCGAGGGGCTGGGGCTCCCCGGCCTGCGGCTCCTCGGCCGGCCGCTCGTCCGGCGACGGCTCCTCGCGCGACGGCTCCTCGCTCGACGGGCCTTCGTCCGTCGGCTCCTCCCGCTCGGGCTCCACGGGTGCGGGCGCCGTGAGCCGGGGATCCTCGACCGTCGGCAGCGCCGACTCCGGTGCGGCGACCACCACTTGGGCCCGCCGCAGCACCTCCTGCTCCCAGAAGAACCCGGTCACCACCGTCTGCACCACCGTCTCCGGCGCGACCCCGGGCCGTACCTCGGTGCCGACGATCTCGGTCAGCGCCGGGTCCGCCGCCAGGCCCTCCAGCCGCATCGGCCGCACCCCGGCCTTGGCGAGCCGGCCGAGCAGCCGCCGGCGGGTGGCCTCGATGCCCGCGCCGCGCCCGAGCGCCACGAGTTCGCGGTCCAGGCCGAGCGCGGCGAGTGCGTCGTCCACCTCGACCAGCACGCCCAGCAGTTCACGCTGCTCGGCCCGGGCGGCCTGCTTCTGCTCCGTCAGTTTGCTGCCCAGCAGTGAGGCACGGAAGAGCAGTTGGCCGAACTTGGCCTCCAGGTCGACGGACTCGACGCCCGGCGGGACTTCCAGCCGCTGGTGGCCGTCGAGCAGGGATGCGGTCGGTGCGTCGGTCATTCGGGGACCTCGATCTGCGGCAGCACGGACAGGTCGGCCGCGTAGCGGGCGGGGACGGGCGGTTCGGGATCGGTTCCGGCGGGCGGGGGTTCGGCGAAGTCGGCGGCCAACTCGGCGCGGTGCAGGGCGAGAAGGGCCGAGGCGGGTGGCAGCGGCGGCCGCTCGATCACCAGCAGGGGTTCGGCGAGCGCGGGCGCGAGCAGTTCGGCGGCCTGGTCGACGGGCTCCGGCGGGAGGGGCTGCTGGAGGTCCACTTCGAGCCGCCGGTCCGGGTTGCGCAGCAGCGCGGCGGCGTCCTGGATCTGCTGACGGGTGAACCGGCCCGCCTTCAGCGCCTTTCCGACCGAGAGGTTGATTTCGCGCACCCCGGCCGTGAGCGGGATGCCCAGGACTTCGTACGGCGACGGTTCGTGCAGTGGCATGGCGGGCGGCCCCTCTCCTCACGGCTGGACACTCACGGCTGGCTGCTGACGGCTCGGCAGTCACGGCCGGGCAGTCGCGGCTGGGCGGTCACGGCTGGGCAGTCACGGCTGGGCGGTCACGGTTCCACTCACTCGGCTCCGCTCACGGGGCGGACGGCCGGGCGAGGACCGCCCGGCGTACGGACTACGACGACGCCGGCCGCTGCCCGGTTGCCGATCAGCGCAGCATGTTGATGCGCGCCTGGAGGGCACGCAGTTCGGCGTCGCCCGGGTTGTGCTCGACGGCCTGGCGGACCAGGTTCCGGGCGTCCCGGTACTGGCGGGCGTTGGCCCGGGCGACGGCGTAGGAGCTGTAGACGATGCCGAGTTCGACGTGCAGCTTCGCGGTGTCCTCCGGGGTGCGGGAGAGTCCGAGCGCCTCCTCCAGCAGGCGGATCGCCTCGGTGTAGCGGCGCCCGTCGTAGTGGCCGATCGCCTCGCCGCGCCAGACGCTGACCATCAGTCGGCGGATGTCGGTCGAGTCGTCGTAGGACTTGGCCTTCTGCAGCATCGCGGCCTGGGCGGTGAACGGGCTGTCCGCCATGTTGTCGAGGACGTGGTTGGCGAGCAGCACGGCGACCCGGCGCGGGGCCTCGGCCGCGACGTCGCCGTCCCAGTCGGGGTCGGCGCGCAGGGCCTCGGCCATGTGGGCGACGGCGCCGGTGCGGTCGTCGGCGAAGGCGGCGGCGCGGGCCAGCCGGCGCTGCACGAAGGCGAGGCCGTGGCGGTGGTCCGGGTCGTCGCTGAGGTCGATCAGCAGCCGCCACATCCCGGCGGCCTCCTCCAGGTCCGCGACCGGGGCGTCGGGCCGGCTGAGTTCACCGGCCCGGTTGCCGAGGGCGGCCTTCAGGAAGTGCCGGGCGGTCGGGTCGCCGGGGACGAGGTCGAGGCTCTTCTGCAGCAGGTCGATGGCGCGCGCGTAGTCCTTCTCCTCGTTGTTGATCTTGCGGGCCCACTGGGCGTAGGTGGCGCCGAGGTCGCCGCGCACCTCGCGGTCGTCCGGGGCCAGCGCGTAGGCCCTCTCCAGCAGGGCGGCGGCTCCGGGCTGGTCGTCGTCGCTGCTCTTGAGCAGGGCGCGGGCGGCCCGGACGCCGGACTCGGCGGCGATCCTGGCCGCGTCGGCGGGCAGTTCGGCGCCGGGGACGGCCCGGGCGCGGGTGAGGCAGTCCAGGGCCTCGCGCCAGTCCTGGTGGCGGTGGTGTTCGCGGGCCTGGCTGATCAGGGCCTCGCCGAGCAGCGCCTGCCAGCCCTCGCCGCGCTCGTGCTCGGGCACCGCGTCCAGGGCGGCGACGGCGGCGGCCTGACGGCCCTGGAGGTTCAGGTAGCGCTGCGGGCCGAGCTCGCCGAACAGGCCGAGGGCGCGGGTGAGCGCGGGCGCGTCGGGCCCGGCGGGGCGCCGCCAGGCCCGGACGGCCTGGTCGAACGCGACTCCCCAGGAGGCGAGTTCGGGCTCGGCGCGGAGCAGCCGGTCGAGGGTGGGGCCGACGGCGAGGCGGCGGGCGGGTCGGCCGGGCAGGGTGATCCGGACGTCCTCGTGGGCGAGGGCGTCGGCGGCGTGGGTTTCGATGCCGAGGCGCAGCGTCCAGGCGGTGACCTCGTCACCGCTGCGTCCGGCGGCACGGTCGAGGGCGCGCAGGTCCTCCCGGAGGCGGTCGGTGAGCGCGGTGCGGGCGGTGGCCATCCGCTGCGGTTCGACCGGGCGGCCGGTGATCCGCGCGGACTCGGCCCACAGCTCCTCCTGGTGGAGGGCGGCGACCAGGCAGCCGAGCGTCCAGGCCCAGACCTGCTCGTCGGGCTCCGCGGTTGCGCCGAGGTTGCCGGCCGGAGGGCCGTCGACGGCGGCGGGGCTGCCGACGCCGGCCGCGAGCCGGTAGCCGCAGAGGCTGAGCGCGTGCAGCAGCCGGGGGTGGGCCGGGTCCTTGAGCAGCAGGGCTCGGTACGCCCCGTAGGCCTCGCGGTGGCGGCCCTCGACGGCGTGCTGGTGGGCCTCGTGTTCGCCGAGCAGCACCAGCGCGCCGGCCGCCTGCGGGTGGCCGGGCGTGAGCGCGAGGGCCTGGCGCAGGTCGGCGGCGGCGCGTCCGGGCTGTTCGGCGGCGAGGGCGGCGCCGGCCCGGCGGACCAGGACGGCGGAGCGGGTGGTGCCGGCGTCCTCCGGGAGGTCGGCCAACGCCTCGTCCAGGCGGCCGAGTTCGGCGCGCAGCAGGGCGAGGTCGAGTCGCAGCGGCGCGGCGGCGGCGCTGTCGCCGAGGGCCTCGGCCCAGGCGGCGAGGACGGGTTCGGCCTGTTCGGGGGTGCCGGCCCGGCGGGCGCAGTCCAGGACGGCGCGCAGGGCCGGGCCGGAGCAGCGGACGCAGCGCGCGGGGGCGGCGACACCGGCGGGGGCGTGCAGGTGGTCGGTGCAGGCCTCGCGGCCGCAGCCGCCGCAACCGCCGGTGGCGGGGCGGGCGCAGACGGCGCAGTCACCGAGGGGTTCGGCCGGGGCCGGCGGTGCACCGGGCGAGGTCAGGAAGTGGCGGTACCAGTCCAGGGCAGTGGCCCAGTTGCCGGCGCGTTCGGCGAGCAGGGCGCGCAGCCGGGCGAGTGCCGGGTCCCCGGCCGGGTCTGGGTCGAGCGGGGCGAGCAGCGCGATGGTCTGGACGGGACGGCCCGCGAGCAGCGCCACCGCCGCCAGGTGGTAGCGGTCGCGCTGTCCGGCGGTGGCGTCGAGCAGCGCGGTGACCTGCTCGGGGGCGCCGTCGGCGAGGGCGAGGGCGGCCCGCAGCCGGGACTGCCGGCGGGTGAGGGCGCCGGGCAGGGTGTCGGCGAGGGCGAGGGCGGCGGCGGCCCGCCCGCGTGTCTCGGGCTGGTCCCGGCCGGTGGCGAGCAGGTGGGCGGCCTCTCGCAGGGCGGCCTCCCGCAGCGCGGCGCGGTAGCCGGGGGCGGCGGGGTGCTCGGCGGCGGCCCGCTGCCAGAGTTCGCGGGCGGCGACCGGGTCGACGGCCAGTCGGGTGCGGGCGAGCCGGTCGCGGGCCAGGGCCTGGCGGCCGTGCAGTTCGGGGTCGTCCAACGGCTCCCAGCGGGCGAGGGCGCCGGCCTGGTCGTCGGTGCGGGCGAGGGCGAGACCGTGGTGGAAGGCGGCGATCCGGCTCCAGCGGGAGCCGGGTTCGGTGTCGGCCTCGGCGCGCAGGATGGGCTCGGCCTCGGCGGGCCGGCCGGCGGCGGTCAGGGCGGCGCCGAGTCGGACGCGGGCGGGGCGCCAGTCGGGGGCCTGGCCGAGGCCGGACCGGTAGTCGGCGGCGGCCTCGGCCGGGCGCTCGGCCCGTTCGTGGATCAGGGCGAGGCCGAACCGGGCGGGGGCGAAGGAGGGTTGGACGGTCAGGGCGGCGGTGAACTGTTCCCGGGCCTGGTCGTCGGCGCCGAGCAGCAGGGCGAGCCGGCCGAGGGCGTAGCGCGGGCGCGGGTCGCCCGGGGTCTCCCCGGCGGCGGCCGCGAGGTCGGCCCAGGCGGCATCGGTGGCGCCGAGTCGTTGGCGGGCCAGTCCGCGGAACAGCAGGCTGTCGGTGCGCAGCGGGGGGGGGGGGGGGGGGGGGGGGGGGGGGGGGGGGGGGGGGGGGGGGGGGGGGGGGGGGGGGGGGGGGGGGGGGGGGGGGTGTGGGGAGGGGGTTGTTGGGGACTGTTCAAGAAACGAGGTTGTGCTGGGTCGCCCACCCCCCCCCCCCCCCCAAGGCCAGCCCCCCCCCGCCCCCCCCCCCCACCGCTTCGTCGAAGGCGGCGACGGCGGGTTCGTCGCGGTGCTCGGTGAACAGCTGGGCTCCCCAGCGGAACCAGAGTTCGCCGCTGCCGCCGGGGGCGGCCGCGGCGAGCAGGGGTTCGGTCTCGGCGGCGCGGCCGGTGGCGCGCAGCAGGGCGGCCCGGGCGAGCACCGGCCAGTCTCGGCCGGGCAGGGCGGCGAGGGCGCGGGCGGCGGCGTGGTCGCGCTGTTCGGCGGTGCCCTCCCGGCACAGCTGTTGCAGCCAGTGCTGGGCGCGGGCGGCGGCTTCGGCCTCCTCCCCCGGCTCGGCGCCGGCGGCGGTGGCCTGGAGGAGGGCGAGCAGCGGGCCGAGGTCGCCGTCGGGGGCCTGCATCCGTTCGTCGGCGAGGCGGCGCAGGCTCCACCGGGGCAGCTGCCGGGCCGGGTCGGCGAGCAGCGGGAAGGCCTCGCGGTAGAGGGCGAGGGTGGCCTGTTGGTCGCCGGTGGGGATGGTGGCCTCGGCCTGGCCGAGCAGGGCGAGGCCGCGCTGGGGGCGGAGTTCCTCGGGCCCGGTGGCGAGTCGGCGGGCCAGCCGGGCGTAGCGACGGCGGGCCTGCGGGGCGTGGCCGGCGGCGAGCTTCTCGGCGGCGGCGGCGAGGGCCTTGGCGACGCCCGGGGCGTCCAGGGCCGTTCGCCTGCGTCCCAGTACGACGGCCGCCACTGCGGCCAGTGCCACCACGATCAGCAGCACTGCGGTCAGCAGCATGCACCGTCCCCCTGTTGTCCGACACACGCCCGAGTCATGATCAACCTCCCCGGTACGACCATGATTTGACGTTGTTTCGTGATGTTGCTCCGGCCGCCCATCAGAATAGGCCCTCCTCAGGGTGGACGAACAGGAACCCGGACTATCCTGGGCAGCGCATCAGCAGCATCAGCAGCGGTGACAAGCGTCGGGGGTCGAGTGTCCGAGTCTCGTTGGGTGCCCGGGCTCCGCTTCGGGCCCGAGTTCGACCCCGAGCAGTACGAACTACTGGAGTTCCACCACCGCGGCGGCGAGGCCGAGGTGTGGCGGGCCGTGCGCACCGGCCACAACGGGATCAAGGAGCTGGTCGCCGCCAAGATCATGCTGGAGCGCGGCCCCTCCGAGGTGCGCCGCTGGCTCGGACGCTGGGACGACGTGTCACACAACGCCCACCGGCTCGGCATCACCGACCTGGTGGTGCCCAGCTTCCTGCTCGGGCCCTCCCCGCACCGGCCGGGCACGGCCCCCTCCGGCAGCCTGCTGGGCTACCAGATATCGCCCTGGGTCGACGGCGTGCCGCTGCACACCTGGGCCCGGGCCCAGCGCGGCGGGCACCCGGCGGTGGCCGAGGTGCTGACCCGGCTCTGCCGGATCGTCGACGACCTGCACCGCAAGCGCTGGGTGCACCGCGACATCTCCCCCGCCAACGTCCTGGTCGACGGCCAGGGCCTGGTCAAGCTGATCGATCTGACCTTCCTCGCTCCGCTCGACCACACCCTGACCGTCGCGGTCTTCACCCCCGGGCACGTCCCGCCCGAGGCCGAACAGGTCGGCGGCTTCCCCACCACCGCCAAGGACCTGTTCGCCGTCGGCACCCTGGCCCGCACCCTGCTGCTGCCCGACCACGGCCGGCTCGACCACCGGCTCGCCGCCGAGCAGGCCCGCGCCGAGCTGCTCGCGGCCGGCTACGGCGAGGAGTTGGCCCGGTGGGCCTGCGAACCGCTCGCCCGCGAGCCCGAGCGCCGCCCCTCCCCGCTCGGCCCGTGGGCGGCCCGCGGCCGCGAACTGCTGCGCGCCCACCGGCCGGTGGCGCGCACCGCGGGCCTGGCCGTACTCCCCGACCGGGCCGGCCGGCCGCTGGTGGTCACCGGCGGCGCCGACGGTACCGCGCTGGCCGGCCCCGGCCGCACCGGACTTCGGCTGCCCTCCGGCCAGGGGCCCGGGGTCGTCCGGGAGTTGGCGGCGGGCTGGGCCGGTCGCCAGGGCGAGCTGACGGTCTGCGCCGAGGACCGGACCGGCACCCTCTGGGTCGGCACCGCGACCGGCTGGTGGGAGGCGGCGCGCGGGGTCAGCGGGCTCGCCGGAGCCGTCAACTCCACCGGGGAGCTGACGGTCTGGACGGCGGCCGGCGGCACCCTGCGGTCCTACCGCTGGGCGCCCGGCCTCACCCTCACCGGCCAGGAGCACACCGGCTGCCCCGCCGACCGGGTGCTCGCCGCCGAGGAGGAACGCCCCGGCGCCTGGCTGGTGCTGATCGAACACCGCGAGCGCGTGCTCGGCTGGCGGCCGGGCTCCACCCGGCCGCCCGTCCCGCTCGGCCCGCCCGGCGCCGTGCGCGCCGGCGCGCTGGCCCGCACCTCCGCCGGCCCGCAGGCCGCCACCCTTCGCTCGGACGGCTCGGTGCAGTTGCACGCCGTCGACGCTCCCGGGGCGGGCACGGAGGTCGGCGACGGCGAACCCGCCCTCGGCATCGCCATGGCCGGCCACCGCGGCGGGCCCACCATCGCCCTGGCCGGCGCGGGCGGCGTCCGGCTGCGGCTCCCGGCCGGCGGTGCGTCGCGGCGTCCGCGCTGGTGGCGGCCCACGCTGCGCCCGGCCACCCGGGTCGCGCTGGCGGTCGGGGACGACTGGCGGCTGTGCCTGGCGGCAGTGGTGGAGGGCGAGTTGCAGGTGTGGCAGGAGGACGCGGCGTACCGCTGGCAGGCGGTGGAACTGCCGGACGGGCGGTGACGGTGAACCCGGCGGCGACCCTGCGACCCTGACGGCCCCGGCGGATCTGGCGGATCTGGCGGTTCTGGCAGTCCGGCTGCCCCGGCTGTCCCGGCGGCCACCGTGAAAATCGCTGTCCGATCACCGGAGCACGGTGATAGACATCCGGCGTGGAAGAGAATCTTGAGTTTCCTGACCTGCTGCGACTGATCGATGAACGGTCGACCGCCTTCCGCGCCGCGGTCGCCGCTGCGCCCAGTCTCGACGCACAGGTGCCGACCTGCCCCGGGTGGACGCTGTTCGATCTGGTGAAGCACCTGGGTGGGGGAGACCGTTTCTGGGCCGCCATCGTCGGCGCGGGGCCTGCCGACGCTCCCCCGGCCGAGGCCACCGCTGCGCGCGGGGCGCTGGAAGTGCCGCGGGAGCGTGAGGTCCTGCTGGCCTGGCTGGCCGCGTCGACGCAGCTTCTGCTGAGCGCCCTGCGCGAGGCAGGCCCGGAGAGCGGTTGCTGGACGTGGTGGCCCGCGTCGCAGTCACCGCAAACCTCCGGCGGTGTCGCCCGGCACCGGGCCCAGGAGACCGCGGTGCACACGTACGACGCCCAGCTCGCCGGGGGCGCTGCGCAGCCGCTGCCGGTCGAGGTGGCACTCGACGGTGTGGAGGAGTTCCTGTTCACCGTCTGCGGAACGCCGAGTGCCTGGCCGCACAAGCCCACGGCCTTCGACTTCCACTCCGCCGAGGGCCGCTCCTGGCGCCTCACGGTCGACGGCGACGGCGCACGCTCCACCCGCATCCCCGCGCCCACCGCAGCGACCGGCGAGGCCTCGGACGCAGCCGGCGCCTCCGTCCATGGCACGGCCAGTGAGTTGGTCCTCTACTTGTACGACCGCATCCAGGCCGAGTCCTTGCGCGTGGACGGGGACGCCGGGCTGCTCGACCTGCTCCGCGCCTGGGAGCCGGAGGAGAAGTAGGACGTAGCGGGGGCGGTCGGTCGACGGCACGGCTCGAAGAAGCCGAAGTCCGCCCGCAGTACGGCGACCGCAGCGACCGCCTGAAGCAACGGCGTTGCACGTCCGAGGCCCCGGAACCTGGGTGTTCGGGTTCCGGGGCCTCGGACCGGCGGTCCGGGGGCGGCGCTGGTCAGCGGAAGCGGCGCAGCCGGAGGCTGTTGCCCACCACGAAGACCGAGGAGAAGGCCATCGCGGCCCCGGCGATCATCGGGTTGAGCATCCCGGCGGCGGCCAGCGGCAGGGCGGCGACGTTGTAGCCGAAGGCCCAGAACAGGTTGCTCTTGATGGTTCGGAGCGTCTTGCGGGAGAGCCGGATGGCGTCGGCGGCCGAGCGGAGGTCGCCGCGGACGAGGGTGAGGTCGCCGGCCTCGATGGCGGCGTCGGTGCCGGTGCCCATGGCCAGGCCCAGGTCGGCCTGGGCGAGCGCGGCGGCGTCGTTGACGCCGTCGCCGACCATCGCCACGACCTTGCCCTCGGCCTGTAGCCGCTTGACGGTGGCCACCTTGTCCTCGGGCAGGACCTCGGCGATCACGTGCTGCGGGTCGATGCCGACCTCGGCGGCGACCGCGTCGGCCACCGCCCGGTTGTCGCCGGTCAGCAGCACCGGGGTCAGGCCCAGGGCGCGCAGGGCGGCGATGGCCTCGGCACTGGTGGGCTTGACCGCGTCGGCGACCTCCAGCACGGCCCGGGCCGCGCCGTCCCAGCCGACCGCGACCGCGGTGCGGCCCGCGGACTCCGCCGTGCGCTTGGCCTCGGCCAGGCGCTCCGGCAGGTACTGCGCGCGGTCGGCGAGCAGGGCCTCGCGCCCGGCCACCACCGCGTGGCCGTCCACCGTGCCCTGGACGCCGAGGCCGGGCACGTTCGCGAAGCCCTCGACGGCGGGCAGTTCGCCGGCTTGGGCGGCGGCGGTGGCGATCGCGCGGGCGATCGGGTGTTCGGAGGCGTGTTCCAGGGCGCCGGCCAGGCGCAGTGCCTCGGCTTCGGTGACGCCGTCGGCGGTGTGGACGGCGAGCAGGGTCATCTGTCCGGTGGTGACGGTGCCGGTCTTGTCCAGGACGATGGTGTCGACCTTGCGGGTGGACTCCAGGACCTCCGGTCCCTTGATGAGGATACCGAGCTGGGCGCCGCGGCCGGTGCCGACCAGCAGCGCGGTCGGGGTGGCCAGGCCCAGGGCGCACGGGCAGGCGATGATCAGCACGGCCACGGCGGCGGTGAAGGCGGCCGTCCAGCCTTCGCCGGTGCCCAGCCAGTAGCCGAGGGTGGCCACCGCGAGGGTGATCACGATCGGGACGAAGACGGCGGAGATCCGGTCCGCGAGCCGCTGGGCGGCGGCCTTGCCGTTCTGGGCCTCCTCGACCAGCTTGGCCATCCGGGCGAGCCGGGTGTCCGCGCCGACCCTGGTCGCCTCGACGACGAGCCGGCCGCCCGCGTTGACGGTGGCGCCGGTGACGGCGTCGCCGACGCCGACCTCGACCGGCACCGACTCACCGGTCAGCATCGACGCGTCCACCGCCGAGGCGCCCTCGACCACCGTGCCGTCGGTGGCGATCTTCTCGCCGGGCCGCACCACGAAGCGGTCGCCCACGGCGAGTTCGGCGATCGGTATCCGCACCTCGGCTCCGCCGCGCAGCACCGTCACGTCCTTGGCGCCCAGCTCCAGCAGCGCCTTGAGAGCGGCTCCCGCGGTGCGCTTGGAGCGGGCCTCGAAATAGCGGCCGGCCAGGATGAAGGCGGTGACACCGGCCGCGGCCTCCAGGTAGATGTCCGACGCGCCGTCGCTGCGGGCGATGGTCAGCTCGAAGCCGTGCCGCATGCCCGGCATGCCCGCGTCGCCGAAGAACAGCGCCCACAGGGACCACAGGAACGCGGCGCCGGTACCGAGCGAGACCAGGGTGTCCATCGTCGCGGCGCCGTGCCGGGCGTTGGTGAACGCGGCCTTGTGGAACGGCCAGGCGGCGTAGGTGACGACCGGCGCGGCGAGGGTCAGGGACAGCCACTGCCAGTCGTCGAACTGCAGCGCCGGGACCATCGCCATCGCGATCACCGGCACGGCCAGGGTCAGCGCGGTGATCAGCCGCTGGCGCAGCGGGGCCAGTTCGTCGGCCGGCGCGGCCTGCCGGGCGCCCTGGCCGGCCTCGGCGCCCTCGGTGACCGGGGGTTCGGGCGGTGCGGCGGTGTAGCCGGTGGCCTCGACGGTCGCGATCAGGTCGGCCACCTCGACGCCGCTCTCGAAGGTGATCTTGGCCTTCTCGGTGGCGTAGTTGACGCTGGCCGAGACGCCGTCCATCCGGTTGAGCTTCTTCTCGATGCGGGCCGCGCACGAGGCGCACGTCATTCCACCGATCGAGAGTTCCACCTCCGTGGAGGCGGGGGCCTGCGTCGTCATCCTTGCTCCTCGTGGCAGTCGTCGCGCCGTCGCCGTACCGGCCGTCGGTGATGTCTCAGTTATACCCCCGGGGGGTACATCGCGCAAGCGTTTCGGATACCCCTGGTCCCTATTGTGAAAAGTCCGCGACTCGCTTGACTACATACCCCCGCCCGGTATTCACTGCGTTCCTGTCCGAACGCCTGAGGAGGGCCCCCGCCATGAACACCGCCGTGCGCATCACCGCCTTCACCGCCGGGCTCGCCGCCGTCTTCGGCCTCGCCCTCGGCGTCGGCCACGCCACCGGCTCCGCGCCCTCGCCCAACCCCGCCGGCGCCGGACACCCGGGGCACGACGCCGGTCAGACCCCCGAGCAGCACGCCGGACACGACCCCGCACCCGACACGAGGGGCGGAGCCGCCGACCCCGTGCCCGGCGGCCTCCAGATCTCCGAACGCGGCTACACCCTGAGCGTCGAGAACCCCTTCGTCACCGCCGGCTCCCCCACCGACCTGCGGTTCCGCATACTCGGCGCGGACGGCCGGCCGGTCACCGCCTACCAGCGGCAGCACGAGAAGGAACTCCACCTGATCGTCGCGCCGCGCGACCTGTCCACCTTCCAGCACCTGCACCCGACCCTGGCCGCCGACGGCACCTGGAGCGCCTCGACCGCCGTACCCGCCGCCGGGGAGTACCGGGTCTTCGCCGACTTCACCCCGGCCGGCGCCGCCGAGGGCCTCACCCTCGGCGCCGACCTCCACGCCGCGGGAGACCTACACCCCGCCCCACTGCCCGAGACCGGGCGGACGGTCACCGTCGACGGCTACACCGTCACCCTCGGCGGCGGCCTCACCCCCGGGCGCAGCGGCCGGCTCACGCTCACCGTCGCAAAGGACGGCAAGCCGGTCACCGACCTCCAGCCCTACCTGGGCGCCTACGGCCACCTCGTCGCCCTCCGCGCCGGCGACCTCGCCTACCTCCACGTCCACCCGGACACCACCACCCCGGGCCCGGAGATCGCCTTCACCACCACCGCCCCCAGCCCGGGCGGCTACCGCCTCTTCCTGGACTTCCAGCACCAGGGCACCGTGCACACCGCCGCCTTCACCGTCACGACGGAGGACGGCAGCGCCACCAGCCCGGCCGACGGCCACCAGCACTGAACGCGCCCACGCGAAAGGGCCGGACGATCCCCCGGGGTCGTCCGGCTCTTTCGCGTGGGCGGGCGGCTACCGCCCGTTATGGTCACGCCCCGCCCAGCGCCTCCACCAGCGCCGCCAGGAACTCCTTCGGGCGCTCCAGCTGCACGCTGTGCCCGGCCCCTTCGACCACCACCTCGCGCACCCGCCCGCCCGCGGCGGCGTAGCGGTCCAGCACGGCGCGGGTCTGCGCCACCATCGGCTGGGCCGGGCACGCGTCCGCTCCCGGCCAGTCGGGGACGAGGCCGAGGGCCCCCAGGTGGGCCATGTCGAAGAGCGAGGTGTCGGAAACGATCACGTCGGCGGACCCGCGGATCCACAGGACCGGCGGCTTCGGCTCGACCACGTCGAGGTCGTCGATCCGGAAGTGGTTCGGCGCCAGCGAGTTGAGCACGCCCCGCCCGCCGGGCGCGAAGCCCGGCCAGGCATCGCTCGGCCGGCTGTCGCCCGGGTAGTGGTCGTCCCCGACCCGGGTGGTCAGCATCGCGGCCAGGTAGCGGTCCGGCTCGGGCAGCGGTTCGCCGACGTACGCGCTGTCCAGCACCGAGCGCGGCGCGAACGGCGACTCCGCGCCCACCTCCCCCTCGCGCAGCAGCCGGACGAACTCGGCGGCCGCGCCGCCCGCGCCGGAGCCGGCCCCGTCGGGCGAGTTGAGCCGCCCGTCGGCCCCGTGAGTGCCGCCGAAGCCGTACGGGGAGACCGGGTTGACCAGAGTCAGCGAGCGGACCGACTCGGGGCGGTCCCGCAGCAGTTGCAGACCCACCCCGCCGCCCATGCTCCAGCCGACCAGGTGCACCGGGCCCAGGGCCAGCGTCGTGATGAAGGAGAGCAGGTCCTCGGTGTGGTCGCGCAGGCCCCGGGTGGCGTCCACCGGCAGCGGCTCGGTGCCGCCGAAGCCGCGCAGGTCGGGCGCCAGCGGACGGTAGCGGGTCGGGAGTCCGGCCATGGTCGAGTGCCAGAACACGCCGGAGGAGACGTTGCCGTGCACCAGGACCACGGGCTCCCCGGTGCGGCCCTCGATCTCGGCGCAGTTCACGGTCAGTCGGTCGGTGGCTATCAGCCGGTCGACGATCATCGGACGCGTCCTCAGTTCAGCCAGCCGGCGACCTGCGCGCTCGCCGCGCCGTCCCAGCCGAGTTCCAGGTGGTTGGCGGAGGCGACCAGCGCGGTGCCGCCCACGGTGGCGAACCCGGTGGTGTCCAGAGCGCTGGCCACGAACACCACGCCGTCGCTGGGGCCACGGTCCTCGTTGAAGATGCCGACGATGTTCGGGGTGCCGCCGGCCAGGAGGTACGCCGTGACCGAGGCGGGCACCCCGGCCCGGTGCAGCGGGGTGATCAACGAGCCGGCGTCGATCGCGGGCTGGATGCCGCCGCCGTCGGTGTAGAAGCCCTGGCCGCCGTAGTAGGTGGTGTACCAGTCCTGCTGGGTCTGGTCGACGCCGAAGACGGAGTCCCAGCGGGCCAGCATCTGCCGCTGCCCGGGGTAGTCGTCGTAGCCGCCGGTGGGGGTGAAGGAGAACTCCGGGTGCGCGGTGGAGGTGCCGTAGCAGGTCATGTGCAGGTGGGGGGAGGGGGCGTTGACGGCGCCGCCGCACTGGGGCCAGATCGAGAAGTCGTGCGCCCAGCCGTGCGCGAAGGGGTAGTCGTAGCCGCCGTTCGGGCCGCCGAGGGTGATCAACTTGCGCACGTCGCCCGCGTACGGGCGGCCCCAGGCCGGCTTGACGGAGGAGACGTAAGCCCGGGTGGACATCTCGCCCTTGCTCCAGCCCACCAGGTCCACCTGCGGGACGCCGAGCTTCGCCCGGATCAGCGCGACGGCGTCCCCGACCTCCTGGGCCTGCATCAGGTTGTCGCCCTGCTTGTGCGCGAAGCCGATCGCGAAGACCCGGTAGCCCCGGCCGGCCAGGTACTGCATCAGGCCGGTGCTCGGGCAGGAGGCGGCGCCGCAGCCGTAACCGCCGGACTCGCCGGGATCGGCCCAGGCCCGGTCCGGATTGTCGTTCGCGCCGTGCACCAGCAGCACCGGGACCTGGTGTGCACCGGAGTTCCAGCCGGGGGCCGAGTAGAGCAGGAAGCGGCCGGAGAACGGCTGCTTGACGCCGCCGAAGAAGGTGAGCCGCTGACCGTCCTGGTCGCCCCGGCCGTCCGGCGGGTACTGCTCCTGGTGGAAACCGGTGGTGGTGTCGAGGTACCGCTCGACGTGGTCCCAGCCGTTGGCGACGCTGCCGTAGGTCGCCTCCAGGGCCAGGTTGGGTGGCGTCGCAGCTGCGGCCGCCGGTACTGATGGGACGACCACGCCGATGAGCAGTAGCACGCCCGTGAGCAGCATGCCCCGACCTCTGCGCCTACCGAGTCCGCTTCTCCGCATACCGCGCCCACTCCCTTACGCCGAGGGTCCATTGCGCGACACGCTACGGATGGCGGGGTGCCGCTTATATGGCGGCGGCACACACCTCGGGCCTCGGGGTGTAGGTGCCGCTCACCTGGCTTCGGGAGGTGCCCCCGCGCAGTGCCGGGCGATCCGCGCTGGATCGCCCGGGGCACCTGCTCGACCGCCGCTCACCCGAGCGGCTGCCGGGGCGGCTCGGGTGAGCACCGAGCGGAGCAGGGCTTCGGTGTTCACTCCGGCCCCGCCACGCACAGGTGGATCGGGTGGGCGGACTCCACGCCGATGAAGGCGATCGCGCGCACCGCGCCGAACTCGACCAGCTGGTGGGCGATCCGGGCGGCGGAGGCCTGGGAGAAGAGGTCGGCGAGGTAGCCGGCCTGGTCGTCGTCCAAGGGCAGTCGGGCGAGGCTGGCGCGGATGGCGTCGAGGGCGTCGGAGAGCTTCGAGAAGGTGGCGCGCTTGGTGACGCCCTTGATCTCGACGGTCACCGGGAAGGGGAGTTCGGTGCTCATCGCGCGCCCCCTCCGATCAGCGCCCACATCACCTTGCCGATGCCGCCCTCGCGCGGACAGCAGCCCCAGTCGGCGGCGAGTTGCGAGACGAGCCAGAGCCCGCGCCCGCACTCGTCGTCCGGGGCGACGGGGCGGGGTAGGGCCGGCCGCTCGGCGTCGGCGTCATGCACCTCGATGCGGAGCACGTCGGGGTGTAGAGAGAGCTGGACGAGGATGAGCCGCCCCGGCGGGGTCTTGGCATGGAGAACGGCGTTGGCGACCAGCTCACCGAGCACCAACTCGCCGGCGCAGAGGAAGCGTTCGCCGTCGGGCTGCTTGGCGAGGAAGGTACGGAGCAGCCGGCGGGCGAACCCGGCGGACTTGTGGTGCCTGGGCAGCCACCACGAGTACTCGCTCGCAGGGGCAGGCGGCTTCTCCAGCGTTCCGGGCATGGCGGGGCCTCCTCCGGGGTGGTGGGAATGGCGCGATCCGGAGGCGGTCGAGGGCAAAGGAGTGCCCGAGCGATGAGCCGCCAGGATCACGCTGTGTGGTGACGCTCACCACACTTCGTAAGCATGCACTGACGCTGACGCTGCTCGCAACGTGAACTCTGCAATTTGCAGAACGCGGCCCGTAGCCACGACGATCCGTCACAATGCATGCTGAGCAGGACAAGAGAGGATCGAGCATGGGCGACGGACCAAGGCCGACAGTGCGCGGCCGTCGGTTGGGCTCGGAGCTTCGCAGGCTTCGAGAACTGGCAGACAAGACCACCGAAGAGGCCGCAGACGCTCTCCGGTGCTCCCGCGCAAAGATCAGCCGGATAGAGACCGGCTCGGTGGGGATCCGGCGCTTGGATCTCGGAGTCCTGCTGGACCTCTACGGCGTCACGGAGCCGTCCGACAGGGACACCCTAGAAACGCTCGCTCGAGACAGTAAGAAACGCGGGTGGTGGCACGACTACGGTGACACGATTCCACCTGAGTATGCGGACTTCCTCGACCTGGAAGGTCATGCCAGGTACATCCAGACGTGGCAACCTTTGGTCGTGCCTGGCCTCTTGCAGACGGAGGACTACGCCCGAGCTCTACTTGGGGCGAATCCTGCCGCCGTGCGCCCTGAACGTATCGACCAACTGGTCAAGGTGCGGATGGATCGCAAGGACGTCTTGGGTAAGCCAGATGCCGCACGCTTCTGGGCAATCATCTGGGAGCCAGCTCTCCGCTGCCCGGTAGGCGGGCTCGACGTACGGCGCGCCCAACTGAACTACCTGGTCGAGGCTGCGCAGCAACCCAACATCACCTTGCAGGTTATCCCACTCAGCGTCGGCGCTCTCGCCGGAGCATGCGGTGCGTTCGTGATGTTCGGGTTCACCGATTCGCCGACTCCAGGGACCGTGTTCCTAGAGACTCTGACGAGTAGCCATTACCTCGAGAAAGAACCAGAACTCGCTGGCTATGGGCTCGTCTTCGACTACCTGCGCTCCTCGGCCCTGAACCCGGCCCAGTCGCTCGATATGATCACCGCCATCGCAACGGAATCGTGAGTACAGATCAGACAAGAGGGAGAGCACATGACCATGCCGGAGATCTCCGCTCGTGGCTGGTACAAGAGCAGCTACAGCGCACAGGCGAACGACTGTGTAGAGACCGGACTCATCACCAATACTGGGGGCATGGCCGTTCGCGACTCGAAGGACCCTCACAGCCCGGCACTCGCGTTCCCCGCCGACGCCTGGACGGCCTTCATCACCGCCATCAAAACCGACGAACTCCCCAACGCCTGAACACCCCTGCGTGGGGGGGGGGGGGGGGGGGGGGGCCCCACCCCCCCCCCCTCCCCCCCCCCCCCCCCCCCCCCTCCCCCCCCCCCTCGCGCCTCCCCCCCCCCCCCCCCCCCACGCCGTCAGCCAACCCGACTCAGCTGCCCTGCCCCCACGGGTTCACCGGTCCTTGAACTCTTCGATGGCGTTCCACACCACCTGCACCATGCTCTCGCTGCCGATGTGGCCGGAGTCCTCGGAAATGTGGAGCCGCGCACCCGGCCAGGCCTTCGCCAGCTCCCACGCCGTCTGCGGCGGGCAGCCCATGTCGTGCCGGCCGTGGACCAGCACCCCCGGAATTCCGGCCAGCTTGTGGGCGTCGCGCAGCAACTGGTCCTCCTCCAGCCAGGCCCCGTTACTGAAGTAGTGGGCGCAGATCCGCACGAACGCGATCCGGGCGTCGACCTCCCGATCGCTGTACATACCCGCCGGAGTGTGCGGCTCGTTGGAGATGACCGCGTCCTCCCACGCCAGCCAGTCAGCCGCGGCCTTCTCCCGGACCGCCCGGTCGGGGTCCTCCATCAGCCGCGCGTAGGCCGCGAGCAGGTCACCGTCCCGCTCGTCCTCGGGTGCACCGTCGCGGAACCGGTCCCACGCCTCGGGGCGGAACCGCCCGGCGCCCCGGTAGAGCCAGTCGATCTCGGAGCGGTTGGTCGTCGTCACCGCCTGGAGGATGATCTCGGTGACCCGCTCCGGGTGCTGCTGTGCGTAGGCCAGGGCGAGCGTCGAACCCCATGAGGCCCCGTTCAGCAGCCACTTCTCGATGCCGAGGTGCTCGCGCAGCTGCTCCATGTCGTCGATCAGGTGCTGCGTGGTGTTCAGGCTCATGTCCGCCGCCGGGTCGCTGGCGTGCGGGGTGCTGCGACCGTAGTTGCGCTGGTCGAAGCGGATGACGCGGTACCGCTCGGGATCCCAGGCCCGTAACGGCCGCTGCGGCGCGCCCGCTCCCGGGCCGCCGTGGACGCCCAGAGCAGGCTTTCCCTCGGGGCTGCCGAGCTGTTCGTAGTAGATGCGGTTGCCGTCCCCGGTGTCGAAGAATCCAGTGTCGTACGGACTGGTCGGAGGATAGACAGGCATGACCGGTGATCCTACGGGAGTAACAGCGGCCGGTACCGCCAACCGACCACGCGGGCAGCGCATTTGATGCTCAATGGTGGACGTGGCCAGCGTGCTCGCCGGATTCCGGGCTGCCGCCCATCATCCGCAGCATCGCGGCCCCGTCCGTACGGAAGAAGCGGACGACCAGGGCCGTCGCCAGCAGCAGGAACACGATGTTGAGCCACGTCGTGTAGTTCCACTCCACGCCGGCCATCGGGATCTCCGCCTCCCTCTGCTCGGGGATCAGGCCGAGGCCGCCGAACACGAACTCCACCGCGTACCCGGCCAGCACCATCGCCGCGTAGAACGTCCCCAGCAGGAAGAGCGCCATCCGGGTGCCGTAGTACTTCCGGTAGATGTTCAGGATCGGCAGGATCAGCAGGTCCGCGAAGATGAACGCGACCACACCGCCGAAGCTGATGCCGCCCTTCCACAACACCACGGCCAGCGGCACGTTGCCGATCGAGCAGACGAACGATGCGATCGCCACCAGCGGCCCGACCAGGGGGCCCCACAGCTTCGACGCCAGCGGGTGGTCGGCGAAGAAGAACGCCTGCCAGAACGAATCGGGCACCCAGGCCGCGATCGCGCCGGCGATGAGCAGGCCGATCACCAGGTCCTTCAGGATCGCCGCCCACTCCATCACGAACACGTGCGAGACCGAGGTGAAGCCCCTGCCGGACCCGAGGCGCCGGGCGAAGGAGCCCTCCCCCGCCACCGACATGTCCATCGCCGCGTGGCCCTCCATCGAGCCTGCCCGCCCGAACTCCGCCTGCTCCCGCGCCTCCTGGAGCAACCGGTCGCCCAACAACCGTCGGAAGAGCAGGGCGAGCAGCAGGATCATCACCGGTCCGCCGACGAACTCGGCGGCCGTGAACTGCCAGCCCAGCAACAGGGCGAGGATGATGCCGAGTTCGACCACCAGATTGGTGGAAGCGATCTCGAAGGCCATCGCCGCGGTGAAGTCCGCGCCCTTTCGGAACAGCGAGCGGGCCAACGCGACAGCCGCGTAGGAGCACGAGGAGGACGCCGCGCCGAGACCCGCGGCGACGGCGAGGGTGCGCGGGCGGTCGTCGCCGAGCAACCGCACCACGGTGGACTTGCGGACCACCGCCTGCACCACGGCCGAGAGCAGGAAGCCCAGGATCAGGGCCCAGGTGATTTCCCAGGTCATCGATCCGGTGATGGACAGCGCGTGCAGGATCGCGTGCATGGTGGTCCGCCTTCCTCAGTCCCCGGCGCGTGCCACCCTATACGGGGCCGGGGTATACACGGAACCGTAACGCGCCGGCGCCCCGGCACCAAGACCTCTTCCCGCAGCGTTGATGGCCCCCGGGCAGAGCCGATGAGCAAGCTCGGTCGGCGCGACCGTCTCCACCCGCCGGATCGCGGCCCAGAGGGCGCGTTCGCCGGCCTCGTCCTTGGCCGGGAAGAACTCGAAGGAGTACGTCCGTTCGCCCGCCGCGAGGAGTTCGCGCAGGCCCTGAGGGCCATGCGGGCCGCGCGGCCCGCTCCGGGTGGTCTGGGCCATGGGGGCTCACCTCGTGCGGTGGGGGCGGGCGACGGTCCTGGACGGCGGCCGGCCCAGGGGCACGCGGGCGGTGGCTGCGCCGGCCATCGTGCACGTCGAGTACAACAGCAGTGCTACATGCCGGACTTGAGCGTCACTGGGAAAGTTCCGCATTACCCCAGGGGGGTATGGTATGTTCTCAGCGAAGCAGCCGCCGGGCCACCCGGAAAGGCGCCGCGCACACCGACGACAGGAGCACACCATGAGCGAGACCACCGTCACCGTCGAGTCCTCCGCTGCCGAGGCCTCCTCTTGCTGCGGCTCGTGCGGCACCGACGCCGCCGAGACCCCCACCACCGCCTCCACCGAGCGTGCGGCCTTCCAGGTGCAGGGCATGACCTGCGGCCACTGCGTCACCTCGGTGACGGCCGAGCTGAAGAAGATCGACGGCGTCACCGAGGTCGCGGTCGACCTCACCACCGGCAGGGTCACCGTCGACAGCACCAAGCCGCTCGTCGACGGGGACGTCGCCGCCGCCATCGATGAGGCCGGCTACGACCTGGTCGGCCGCCTCGACGGCTGACCGGCCGCCAAGCCACCAGCCACCGGCCGGCGGCCCGAACGCGCATGCTGCGTCCGGGAAGCCGTCACCCGTCCGGTCCGCTCGTAACGGGCACCGGCCCTCAGCGCAGGACGCCTCCGGAGGCACGAGCCCTCCGGAGGCGTCCTGCGCCGGTACCGGTACCGGTACCGGTACCGGTGTCCGTCACCGCGCCGTCGGTGCTCCGACGAGCTGGGCGGTGATCACGCCGAGCACCGCCGGGGACTGGTCCGCCAGGTAGAAGTGCCCACCGGGGAACACCCGCAGGTCGAACGGTCCGCTGGTGTGGCGGGACCAGGCGCGGACCTCCTCGACCGTCACCCGCGGGTCGGCGTCGCCGGTCAGCGCGGTGATCGGGCAGTCGAGCACGGCGTCGGCCTCCCCGCGGTACGTCTCGATCGCGGTGTAGTCGCTGCGCAGCGGCGGCAGGATCATGTCCTGCAAGTCCCGGTCCGCCAGCAGCTCTTCACTGGTGCCGCCGAGCTTCAGCAGTTCGGCCAGCAGTTCCTCGTCGGAGAGCTGGTGGACCCGCTCGTCGCGGTGGAGCGAGGGCGCCCGGCGGCCGGAGACGAAGAGGTGGCTCGGGGCGTCCAGACCGTCCCGGGCGAAGCGGCGCGCGACCTCGAAGGCGAGCACCGCGCCCATGCTGTGCCCGAAGAACACCAACGGCCGGTCGGCGCACGGCAGCAGCACCTGGTGGAGGCGGTCGGCGAGCTCCGCGATCGAGGTGATCCCGGGTTCGGCGCGGCGGTCCTGGCGGCCGGGGTACTGGACGCAGAGCACGTCTGCGTACGAGGAGACGGCGGCGGACACCGGGTGGAAGTAACCGGCCGAGCCGCCGGCGTGCGGGAAGCAGACCAAGCGGGCCGCGGCGCCCTCCGTGGGGTGGTACCGGCGGAGCCAGCGGCTGTCGATCAGGGCACTGCTGCCTGACATGGGAGTCGACCCTTCGTTCGCCTGCACGGGAAAGCGTTCTGCCGGACCGTCATATCACCTCACCGCCGCACCCATGCCGTGTACCTGACGATCCAGCCCTCAGGTCCGATCCGGCCCCCAGGCCCGGTCCGGCCCTCAGACCCGGTCCAGCGGCCGGTGCGGCCCCTCCGGCAGTTCGACGGTCACGGTGTCGCCGGGCCGGACCGGCCCGCCGGTACGGACGACGCCCATGATCCCGGCGCGGCGCACGACCGACCCGTCCGCCGCCCGCCCGACGACCTGCTTCAGCAGCCCCGTGCGGTAGGCGTCGATCTGCGCGCAGGGGTTGCGCAGGCCGGTGACCTCCACCTGGGCCTCGGGGCCGATCCGCAGCACCGCGCCGACCGGCAGGCCGAGCAGGTCCACCCCCTCGGTAGTGATGTTCTCGCCGAGCGCGCCGGGCGCCACGTCGTAGCCGGACTCGCCGAGTTCGGTGAGCAATTCCCGGTGGATCAGGTGCACCTGACGCAGGTTGGGCCGGGTCGGGTCCTGGGCGACACGTGAACGGTGCTTGACCGTCACCCCGGCGTGCACGTCGCCCTCCACGCCGAGCCCGGCGAGCAGCCTGATGCCCTCCCGGTTCGGCTTGCTGAACGAGTACTCGGCATTGCTGCTGACTGCCACCACGGTGCCGCTCATGCGCTTCGGGTCCTCCTCGCGGACGTACGTTCGACCGGCTTCGGAGTCTAGGACCTTCGCCATGCCTCCGCCCGAATCGCACGACCTCATGGCATAGACAGATGGCGCTTGACGCCGCAAGTGATTAGCTGCCATATTATCTGCATGGCGAGGGACGGGGGCGACGGCGAGCAGCCCACACTGGAGCAGGCCGGCTGGCAACTACGGCACTACGGCCTGGAGGTGGATCCGCAGGCGGTGCTGGTCGCGGTGCGACTGATCTCCGCGGGTGCGAGGGTCGGCCGGGCGGCCGAGGCCCACTTCGCCCGGTTCGGGCTGTCGACGGGCCGCTACCGGCTGCTCGCCGACCTGGAGGGGCACGGCGGAGAGAAGTCCCCCTCCCAACTGGCCGCCGACCTCGACGTCTCCAGGGCCACCGTCACCGGCCTGCTCGACGGACTCGAACGCGAGGGCCTGATCGCCAGGCGCCCGTCCACCGAGGACGGCCGTGGCACGGTGGCGGTCCTGACCGCGCGTGGTGCGCAGCGCCTGCGCGACATGGCGCCGGAACACTTCGGGCGGCTGGAGGCGATGGTGGGAGGGCTCACCGTCGAGGAGCGCACGGTGTTCCTGGACCTGCTCGCCCGCGTCGTGCGCGGCAGTTCGGCCCTGACCGCTGACTGACCCCGACTGACCGCCAGCTGACCACCTCAGGCCGCCCAGGCCGCCCAGGCCGCGCCGGGCAACATCCGACCGCAGCAGGCCACATCGGGCTCTCATCCCGTGGATGGGAGCCCTTTTCACGGACCGGTAATTAGGCGGCTAATCAATTGCCCTGGAACCGGGCCCGTCGGCCGTCCAACCGACCCCTTTCGCCTTTCCGAACTCGAACGAGATGAAGAGGCCCACATGCCCGCGACGAAGGACAGAACCGCCCCGAGCCGGGCAGCCGCCCGGCCGTTCACGCTGTGGCGCGAGGTGCTGACCGCCTACGCCGCCCCCGCGCTGATGGCCGGCGGCGCAGGAGTCATCACCGGTCAGGCGGACCTGACATGGGCGGCGTGCACCTCCATCGCCGGCACCTCCGCCGTGGTGGCGTTCCTGGTCGGCGCCTGGCTGCGGCACGGTGGGCGGCCACGACGCTGGACCACCGCCCTGCCGCGCGTCGTCCTGACCGTGCTGCTCGTCGTCGCGGCCGCCGGTGCGGCGGCGGGGGTGGGATGGTTCGCCGCCGAGTGGCTGCCGGCCCACACCTCACTGCACGCGGCCCCCTGGCTGCTGCGGCTGCGCATCGACCTGCCCGTCTCCGCCGTCCTCGCCACCACCATCGTCACCCTGCGCTGGCGCAGCACCATCGCGAAGCACCAGCCGTAGCCGATCCAGCACCGGCCCCACGGGTGCCGGACGCCCGACCGAACCCACCGGGCGGCAGCCGCCGCTCCGGAAGACGCCAAGCACTGAGGACACACGATGATCGTCGTCATGGGAGCGACCGGAACCACCGGAACCGCCCTGCTCCACAGCCTCCGGGCGCTCGACGTACCCGTCCGCGCGCTCACCCGCGCCCCGCAGCGGCCGGTCCCCGGCGCCGCCGGCCCGCACGATCGGCCCGTCGAGGTCCAGTACGCCGACGCCACCGACCCCGACTCGCTGCGCACCGCCTTCGAGGGCGCCGACCAGCTCTTCCTCGCCATGGCCAACAACCCCGCGCAGGTCGAACTCGAAACCCGGGTCATCGACATCGCCGCTCGCAGCGGCATCGGACACATCGTCAAGGTCTCCGCCCCCGCCGCCGAGCCCGACTCGCCCGTCGCGATCTCCCGCGGGCACCATGCCGTCGAGGAACACCTGCGCGCCTCCGGTCTCACCGGCACCGTCCTACGCCCCTACGCGTTCATGCAGAACCTGCTGCGCCTCGCGCCCAGCGTGGCGCAGGGCGTGGTGCTCGGCGCGATGAGGGACGCGCGTTGCAACTACGTCGACTGCCGCGACATCGGTGACGTCGCGGCCGCCGTCCTCACCCGCCGCCACCTCGCCGGCGGCACCTACACGCTGACCGGACCGGAAGCCGTCTCCCACCCCGACCTCGCCGCCCGGCTGACGGTGCTGACCGGCCGGCGGATCCAGTACGTCGACCTCGCCCCGGAGGAGATGCGCGACGGCCTCGTGCACCAGGCCGGCATGCCCGCCTGGCTCGCCGACCACGTCGTGGAGATCCAGCGACTCGCCATCGCCCGGCCCGAATCCCCCACCCGCACCGTCGCCGACATCCTCGGCCGCCTTCCCCGCAGCCTGGACGCCTTCCTGACCGAGCATCGGGACCACTTCCTCCGGTAGCCCGACTCGATCCGCTGCCTTCGCCCCGGCTTCCGGCGCGGGGGTCGCGGCCCTGGGCCCCGGCCGCAAGGTGCAGGGTGCAGGCGCCGGTGCCCGCCCGGTCGGTGCCGGTGGCGGTGACGGCCGTGCCGGTGTTCCCTAACGAGGTCCAGGGACGGCGAACAGGTGACGCACGCCGCGCGGGCGGGTGCGGGTCGCCCGCCGCCTGGTCAGCACCGGCCCGGTGCCCCGGGCGCGCGGAGCAGGGGCAGCACCACCTGATCCAGGATCTCCGCGATGACCCGGTCGGAGGCCACGACCCCCTCCATCATCAGGGTGTCGCGGAGCAGGTCGAGGGGCAGGGAGATCACCCGCGGGGTGAGCCGGGCCGGGTCGATCTCGCCCCGGTCGGCGGCCCGGTACATGATCGCGGCCAGGCCGTCCACCGGGCCGTCGGCCGTGAGCCCGGCGCGGAAGCGGGTGCGCAGTTCGGGGTCGCGCATGATGTCGACCAGCAGCCCGTGCACGGCGTCCGCCGGCAGGTCGTCGAAGCGGTGCGCCAGACCGCCCAGGAAGGTGAGCAGGTCGGTGCGCAACTCGCCGGTGTCGGGCGGCTCCTGGTAGTCGGGGGCGTTGCGGCCGAGGGCGGCCATGACCAGTTCGACCCGGTTCTGCCAGCGACGGTAGAGCACCGGCTTGCTGGTGCGGGCGCGGGCGGCGACGCCGTCCATGGTGAGCCGGTCGTAGCCGTGGTCGACGAGTTCGGCCCAGACGGCGTCGAGGATCGCCCGTTCCAGTTCCCCGCCGCGTCGCCGGGTCGATCCCGCGCCCGCCGTTCTCGCTCCGTCGTCCGCCACCGGCTTCCGCACCCGACCTTCATAGATACGTTGCGTTTCCTATGGGGGCCAGTCTACTGTCCACAGCAAGACACGTGCCGTATCTTACGGCTGAGTGACAGGGGGCCACCGCCATGCCTGACATGCCTGACACGCCCGACACGCTGGACACCTCCGGCCTGCCCGGCACTCCCGGCAGGCCCGACACCGGGGTCCTGGTGGTCGGCGCCGGCCCGGTGGGCCTCGTGCTCGCCCTCGGGCTGGCCCGCTCCGGGGTCGACTGCCGGATCATCGAGCGGGAGGAGGAGTTCCGCACGGCCGGAGTGCGCGGAAAGGGCGTCAACCCGCGGACGCTCGAGGTCTTCGACGACCTCGGGGTGGTCGCGGAGATCCTCGACCGGGGGGCGCTCAACCTGAAGGTCCGCACCTACCGGGGCGCGGAGCTCGTCCAGGAGGTCGACCCGGCGGAGTCCCTCCCCGCCACGCCCGACCGCCCGTACGGCGGGATGCTGCTGATCGCCCAGCACCACACCGAGGCCGTGCTGCGCGCGCGGCTCGCGGAGTACGGGGTCGAGGTCGAGACCGGCACGGAGCTGGTCGGCCACGCCCAGGACGGCGACGGCGTGCTCGCCACCCTCCGCCGGGGCGGCCGGAGCACGGGGCTGCGCGCGCGGTACCTGGTCGGCTGCGACGGTGGCCGCAGCACCGTCCGCAAACTGGCCGGCATCCCCCTCCTCGGCGAGACCTGGGAGGAGGAACGATTCATCATGGCGTCGATGGACCTCGACGGCCTCGACCCCGACCACATGCACATCTGGAACCACCCCCGGTTCGGCGGTGGCGCGATGGCCCTGATCCCGATGCGGCAGGACGGCACCTGGGCCGTGCACGCCGCCGTCGAGCCGGACGCCGGCGGCGAACTGCCGGCCCCCACCCTCGACACCTTCCGCCGACTGTTCGCCGAACGGGCCGGCCTGCCCGGGGTCCGGATGCACGAGCCGACCTGGTCCACCGTCTGGCGCCCCACCGTTCGGATGGTCCAGCGCTACCGCGAGGGCCGGATCCTGCTCGCCGGCGACGCCGCGCACTGCCAGACCGCGGCCGGCGGCCAGGGCCTGAACACCGGCGTCCAGGACGCCCACAACCTGGGCTGGAAGCTGGCCGCCGTGCTGCGCGGCGCGCCCGAGGCGCTGCTCGACAGCTACCAGGACGAGCGGCTGCCGATCGCCCGAGCCTCCCTGGCCGCCACCTCCGCCCACCACAAGGCGGTGTTCAGCGGCGACGGCGCCGACCTACTGAGCGACCAGTTCCGCACCATGGCCGTCGACGGCGCCGACCTCACCGGCCTGTCAGTCGGCTACCGCGGCGGGCCGCTCGGCCGCGACCTCGACGGCGCCACCGACGTCCGGGCCGGCGACCGCGCCCCGGACGCGCCCTGCGCGACCGCCGACGGCACGCCGACCCGGCTGTTCGAGCTGTTCCGCGGGCCGCACTTCACCCTGCTGACCTTCGGCGACCACCCCGGCCTGGCCGACCTGCCCGCCACACCCGGACTGCGGCGCGCCGCCGTGCTCGACCCGGACGGCCACGCCGCCCGCGCGTACGGGCTGCGCGGGGACGCGGTGGTGCTGGTCCGGCCCGACGGACACGTCTCGCTCACCGGGGCGACGGCGGACACCGGGACCGTCCTGGCGCACCTGCGGGCCTTCGCCGTCCGACCGGCCGCCAGCTCGGGCCGCCTCACCGCTCGGGCTCGCTGACCGTCCGAGCCTGGCGACTTTTCAGGCCCGCGGACCGCTCAGACCCGCTGGGCCGCACCCGCCGACACCCCCGCCCGGGCCGCCCGCTCGTCGGCGTCGGCGAGCAAAAAGTACACCGGCGAGAGCCCGAGTTCGATCACCATCAGCACCACCTGGAAGCCGTGCGGCCACCCGTCCACGGCGATCGACAGCACCCGCCCGAGGCCGCCCAGCAGGAACACCGCCGCCAGCCACCGGACCGCCCGGGCGGGCACCGGCGCCTGCCGGGCGGCCCAGATCCAGGCCGCTCCGTACCCGGCGAAGGCCGCGCCCATGAAGCGGCCGAAGCTGTCGATCGTCGGGCCGGGGTCTCCGATCCCGGGGATCGCGGCGTTCCCGGCCAGCAGATGGAAGAAGCCGATCGCCACACAGGCGACCCCCATGATCCACGCGAGCACCCGCAGCGTCTTCGCCATGCTCCCCACCACCCCGCTACCCGCCCGGCCGGACGCCGGGCTTAGTTGACACGTGTCCACTAAGCTAGCGCCGACTAGTGGACACGTGTCAAGTAACCTGTCCGCCATGCCAGTCCAGGAACGCCGCAAACGCCTCTCGCCCGCCGAGCGCCGCGCCCAGCTGCTCGCCGTCGGCGCCCGGGCCTTCGCCGCCCGGCCGTACGAGGACGTGCTGATGGAGGAGGTCGCCGAGCAGGCCGGGGTGTCCCGCGCGCTGCTCTACAAGCACTTCGCGAGCAAGCACGAACTGTTCGCCGAGGTGTACCGGCAGGCGGCCGGGGAGTTGCTGGTGCAGAGCCGCTTCGACCCGGCGGACACCCTGGTCGAGCAGTTGGTCGAGGGCATGGACGCCCACCTCGACTACTTCATCGCCAACCGGCACGCCGTGCTGACCGCCAACCGCGTCCTGGCCGGGGATCCGGTCATCCAGACCATCATCACCGAGGAGCTGGACGCCCTGCGCGCCCGGCTGCTCGGCGTTCTCCCGCTCGCGGACGAGCGAGCGCGCCAGGCGGTGTCCCAAGTCCTGCGCAGCTGGCTGGTGTTCGTCCGGGTTCTGGTCCTGGACTGGCTGACGGAGCAGACCTGCACCCGCACCGAGCTGCGCGACGCCTGCATCGGCGCGGTCCTCGGCGCGCTGCGGCCGCTGCTGCCCGCCGATCCGGCACCCGAGTGGGGTCGGTGACGGCCGACAGCACCACGGCGCCGCAAGGCACGACGGCCCACAAGGCGTGACGGCCCGGACGAGGTCCGTGGGCATACCATCGGCTCCGGCGGAAGAACCGCCCCAAGGGCTGAAATTCCGCAGTAAATATGACAGTTGGATGCCAGTGCCCCGCAGGCCCGTCGCCCCCGAAGGGATCCATGTCCACCGCCGCGCCCGACACCGCGACCCCACTCCCCCCGCTCCACCGCCTCCCGGTCACCCCCGCCCAGCCGCCGCACCCGACCACCCTCCCGGACGGCACCCGCGCCTGGCTCGTCACCCGCTACCGCGACGTCCGGCAGGTCCTCGGCGACCCCCGCCTCACCCGGGCCGACCTGCACGAGGTCGGCACCGCGGGCGGCACCGCCGACGTGGCCGCCAACCCGGCCTCACTCTTCAACCAGGACGGCCCCGCACACCGCCGGCTGCGCGCCACCATCCAGAAGGCCTTCACCCCGCGGGCGATCGCCGATTGGCAGCCCTGGGTCGCGGCCGCCGTCCAGCAGGCGGTGGACGCGCTGGTCGCCGCCGGGCCGCCCGCCGACCTGGTCACGGCCTTCACCCGGCCGGTGCCCTTCGCGGTCACGAAGCGGCTGATGGGCCTCGACGGCGACGGCCCCGCCCGGCTGGACGAGGAGCGGCTGCGGCGCTGGACCCTCGCCCTGCTCGCCCAGGGCGGCGACCCGGCCGAGGACCACGGCCCGGCACTCGCCGAATTCCACGCTTTCACCGAGGAGTTGATCCGGCACCGGCGCCGCGCACCCGGCCCCGACCTGGTCAGCCGACTCGTCCGGGCCGCGGACCAGGACGGCGGCGTCCCCGAGGACACCCTCGCCTTCCTCGTCCTCGGACTCACCGCCAGCGGCAACGAGAGCGTCACCGGCGCCCTCGGCAACGCCCTGACCTACCTCCTCGGCGAACGCGCCGACCACTGGCCCCTGCTGGCCGACGCCGAGATCGCCGAACGCGGCGTCGAGCGCCTGCTGCACTTCATCCCGCTCGGCGACGAGGAGACCACCCTGCGCCGTGCCACGGCCGCGATCGAGCTCGGCGAGGTCACCATCCCGGCCGGCGCCGTCGTCGCCGCCGCCCTCGGCAGTGCCAACCGCGACCCGGCCGTCTACCCCGCGGGCCTCGACGCCGACCTCGCCCTGCCGCTCGACGCCCCCACCCTGGCCTTCAGCTGCGGCCCCCACTACTGCATCGGCGCCTGGCGGGTCCGCCTCGAAATGCGCGAATCCCTGCGCCGCCTGGCCACCGCCCTGCCCGGCCTCCGCCTCACCACCCCCGTCGACCGCCTGCCGTGGCAGCTGGGCACCACCACCCGCAGCCCGGCCGCCCTGCCGGTCACCTGGTGACCCGGCGCCCCCGCGAACCGGTCGGCCCCGCGCCCGGTCGCCCTCGGGAAGCGGTCGCCCTCGTGCCCGGTCGTCCCCACGGCCCGGGAACAACCGCCATGACGCGCCCTACGCCCACAGCCCCTCGCCCAGCACCCCGCCCTCCGGCGCCCCCGGCAGCACGTACGCCACCGCCGAAGCCGTGTGCACCAGGAAGGGGTTGAGCGCGTCCTTCGCCGCCAGCCGCTCCTGCACCCGGTTGAACTGGGCCGGATCCCGGACGAACGCGCAGAACAGCAGCCCCCGGTCGTCCGGGCCGTCGTCGTAGCTGTAGCCGCGCCGCAGCATCCGGGCGCCGGAGTCCAGGCGGGGGCTGGTCAGGCGGACGTGGGCGGTGTTGGGGATGACGTAGGAACCGTCGGGGTTCTTGGCGTAGATGTCGGGGTCGTCGTGCTCGGCCGTGCCGGTGAGCGGGGTGCCGTCGGCGAGGCGGCGGCCCATGGCCAGGTCGCGGCGCTCCTCGGGGAGGGCGGCGAAGGCGGCGGTGTCCATCCGGATGCGGCGGTAGACCAGCACCGTGCCGTGCTCGTACGGCCCGGGCGGTCCCCACACCCACTGCCGGGCGGCCGCCTCGTCGGGGTTGGCCGTGCCGTCCTTGTAGCCGAAGAGGTTGCGCGGCGTGGTGCCCGGGGCGGTCCGCGCCAGGAAGCCGGACTGGCTCCAGCGGACGCCCGCCCCCGCCGACTTCGCCGCGGCGCCGACGAGTTCGGCGACGACCGTCAGCGGCCAGCGGTCGGCGGCGCACAGCTGCACCACCACGTCTCCGCCGCCGCGCGCCGGCTCCAGCCGGTCACCGGGGAAGGCCGGCAGGTCGGCCAGCACGGACGGCACGTTCAGCCCCAGCCGCGCGGCCGGCCCCGGCCCGACCCCCACCAGGCTGCTGAGCTGTGCCGGTTCCGCGCCCCGCAGGCGCGGGTCCGTCGAGGTGCCGCCCGCCGCCCCGCGGAGCACGTCGGTCAACTCGCCCAGCAGCGACCGCAGGGCGCTGCGCCCGTCCGAGGTGGTGGCGGGTGCCAGGTCGAGCGCCAGCAGGACGGTGGCCGGCTGCTGCGGGGCCGTCACCCCGGCCTGCCGCTGCCCGTGGAACGGAACGGCGACCGGCGGGGCGGGCGGCGGCGGAGCGGAGGCGGACCGCCCGCGCCCCAACGCGACGGCCCCGGCACCGAGTCCGGCACCGACCCCGGCGGCCAGCACCGCGCCCCCGCCCGCGATCAGCGCCCTCCGGTCCACACCGCCCCCGGCGGCTCCCGGTTCCTTCCGCGCCTTTCCGGTTTCCGCATGCATGACCGACATTGGAGACGATAGAACACCCCTTATGCAACTTTTGACTGAGCATCAATTCGGTTACCGGTCAACACTCGTATTCAGTGGGCGCGTACGCTGCGGCCTGCTCACACTGCTCCTCGCCGGCGCCCTCGCCCTCTCCGGCTGCTCCGCCGCCCCCGGCCCCTCCTCCGACGCCCACCACCCCGAGGGCACGGTGGTGCGGGTCCCGCAGGACTTCCCGAGCATCCAGAAGGCCGTGGACGTCGCCCGCGAGGGCGACACCGTGCTGGTCTCCCCGGGCACGTACCAGGAGAGCGTGCGGATCACCAAGCCCCGCATCGTGCTGCGCGGCGCCGACCGCAACACCGTCGTCCTGGACGGTGGCGTACGGCTGGTCAACGGCGTCACCGTCACCGGCCCCGGATCGGTGGTCGAGAACCTCACCGTGCACGGCTTCCTCGCCAACGGCGTGCTGTTCACCGGCGTCACCGACGAGAAGCTCCAGCAGCGCGGCGCCGGCGGCTCCGCCTACAACCCGCTGGACACCACCCGGTTCCCCGCCGTCCAGGGCTTCCGCGCCACCCGGGTCACCGCTTACAACAACGGCCTCTACGGCATCTACGCCTTCGACGCCCGGGCGGGCGTCATCGAGGACTCCTACGCCTCCGGCGGGGCCGACTCGGGCATCTACGTCGGCCAGTGCAAACCCTGCGACACCCTGGTGCGCGGCAACACCGTCGAGCGCAACGCCGTCGGCATCGAGCTCACCAACTCCTCGGACGGGCTGTACGTCCTCGGCAACCGCGTGGTCGGCAACCGGGTCGGCGTCACCGTCAACTCCAATGACCTGGAGGCCCTCGCACCCCAGCACGGTGCCGTGATCGCCGGGAACGCCGTCACCGACAACAACGCCACCGACACCCCCGAACAGGCCGACGGCGGCTTCGGCATCGGCATCGGGATCGGCGGCGGCACGGCGAACCGGGTCGAGCGCAACCTCGTCAAGGGCAACCGCGCGGCCGGCGTCATCATCACCGACCCGCCCGGCCACCCCGCCGCCGGCAACCAGGTCCTGGGCAACCGCACCGAGGGCAACGGCGCCGACCTCGTCCTCGCCTCCGCCGACCCCGGCAACTGCTTCACCGGCAACCAGCCCGCCGTCCAGAGCCCCGACGATCTGGAGGCCCGGGCCGCCTGTGGCGCTCCGAACCGCGGCCCGCTGCCCGCCGGCCGTACGGCCCCGGTCCAGGCCCCGCCCGGCATCCCCTTCAACCAGGTCGCGGCCCCGCCCGCGCAGCCGTCGCTGCCCGACCCGAACGCCCCCGGCCGCCCGGCCGTCGACCTGCCGGGAACCGTCGATCCCGACGCCTATTCGCTCCCCACGACGGCCGACGCGCTGCCGAAGCCGTGACCCGGGCGCGGGCGGGCCTCCCGCGTGCTGTTCGGGGCGGCCCCGGCCGGCGGGCCGGCCACCCCTGTCAAGGGTGTTTCCGGACCCTGAGCACCCGGCTGGGAATGCTCTGTGAAGGGCGGCCAAATCTGTAGCGGTCATGCCATACTGCCTCGGTGACCTCAGCCAGCGTAGCCACACCCCCGCAGCGCAGCAGGCCCCAACTGGGCCGTAAATTCGCCATGCTGTGGTCGGCCTCATCGATCTCAGCAGTGGGCGACGGCATGCGCGACTCCTCGCTGCCACTGCTCGCGCTGACGGTCTCCGACTCGCCGAAGGCGGTCTCGCTGGTCGCGGTGTCCGGTTCGCTCCCCTGGCTGCTGATGGCCCTGTTCGGCGGTGTCATCGCCGACCGCTTCGACCGCCGCCGGCTGATGTGGACGATCGACATCGGACGCGCCGTCATCGTGCTCGGCTTCGCCAGCTGGGTCTTCCTCGCCACCCCGCCGCTGGCCGCCCTCGCCGTCCTGGCCTTCGTCCTCGGCTGCGGGGAGACCGTCTTCGTCAACGCCGCCACTTCGGCCATCCCGGACGTGGTCCGGCCCGACCAGCTCGACACCGCCAACGGCCGGCTGCAGGGCGGCCTGCTGGTCGGCCGGATGGCCGGCCCGCTGGTCGGCACCACCCTGTTCGCCCTCGCCGCCGGCTCGCCCTTCACCGTGGACGGCCTCTCCTTCGCGCTCGCCGCAGCGCTGGTCTTCGCCACCGGCCGCTCCAGCGCCCGCCGGCCGCAGGCTGGACGCCCGGTGTTCACCGAGATCCGCGAGGGTGTCCGCTGGCTCTACCAGCACAAGCAACTGCGCCTGGTCGCCACCCTCTCCGCCCTGGCCGGCGGCGCCTCCGCGCTCGGCATCACCATGCTGGCGCTGCTGGTCACCCGCACCCTGTCCGCCCCGACCTGGGCCTACGGCGCCGTCCTCGCCTCCGGCGTGGTCGGCGGCACGGCCGCCAGCACCCTCGCCGGGCGGCTCAGCCAGCGGATGGGGCGGCGCGCGCGGATCGGCCTCTCCTTCGTCCTGATGGGCTCCGCGCTGCTGCTGATGGGGCTGAGCCCCTCGGTGATCCTGGTGGCGGTGCTGTTCGCGGTCGGCAACTTCGGCGTGGTGACCTGGAACGTCCAGGCGATCTCGCTGCGCCAGCAGATCGTCCCCAAGGAACTGCTCGGCCGGGTCAACAGCTGCTACCTGATGCTCACCCGGATCGGCATGCTGATCGGCGCGGCCCTCAGCGGCTGGATCGGCTCCGCCGTCAACGTCCGCACCCCGCTGGTCATCAGCGGCATCCTGCTACTCGCCGCGCTGCTCGCCCTGCCCCGGATGGGCAACCTGGAGCCCACCCCGGCCCCCGCCGACGACCACCCGGCGGCGGAGCCCGTGGAGCAGCCGGCGGACTGACCACCCGGCGGCCGGATCCCCCGGTGGGGGGAGCCGGCTCCGCCCACCGGCCGAGGCGGCGCGATGGGTCCGGCTGCGACCGTGGGGGCACCGCACCCGCCGGACCGGGGAGCCGCCCATGACCGCCGTCGCCCCCGACACCGCCCCGCGCACGACTCCGACCGGCGCTCCGTCCACCGCACCGTTCGGCGCCCGCAGCCGTCTGCGCGCCGTCTGGGCGGCCGTCCACACCCCCGTCCCGGGCGTCCCCCGCTGGGCCCGGATCGCCGCCCGGGCCGTGCCCTTCACCGTCCTGCCGTCCAGCGCCTGGCGGATCGCCACCTGCGCCTTCCACCTCCCGCTGGCCGGCAACGGCGCCCAGGAGTCCGGGAACCTGCCCCGGTGGCTGCCGCTGGAGCTCTACGTCGTCCTGCTGTCCGCCGTCTCCGAGCTGCTGGCCGTCTCCGCGCTGGGCCTGGTCGCCCACTGGGGCGAGGTCTTCCCGCGCTGGCTCCCCGGGCTGCGCGGCCGCCGCGTCCCGGTCGCGGCGGCCGTCGTGCCGGCGGCCCTGGGCGCCGCCGCGCTGGTCTGCGTCACGACCCTGTTCACCGTCATGCTCTCGATGGGCCGCACCATCCAGGGCCGCCCGATGAGTGACGGCATCCCGGTGTTCACCGGCGACTGGCACACCGTCGTGCTGATCGCCTGCTACGCCCCGCTGCTGCTCTGGGGCCCACTGCTGGCCGCCGTCACCATCGCCTACTGGCGGCGCCGAACGTCGTCGGGTGCGCACGCGTGCACGCGCTCAGGGCCTACCATGGCCGGATGAGCACCGGCACCGATCTGGCAGATGCGCACCACTCGCAGCAGCGGGGCGAAGCACGGCTGGACGTCGCCGCGTCCGTGCTCGCACTGCTCGCCGACCGGACCAGGCTCGCGCTGCTGGAGCGGCTCGGGCGAGGCGAGGCGGACGTGACCACACTGACCGAGGCGACCGGGGCCGCACGGCCGTCGGTGAGCCAGCACTTGGCGAAGCTGCGGCTGGCCGGACTGGTCGCCACCCGCAAGGACGGCCGGCGGGTCGTCTACTCGCTGCGGCACGGGCACCTGCGGCGGCTCGTGGACGAGGCGCTGAACGTCGCCGACCACCAGATCGGCCACCTGCCGCCGCACGACTGACGACCGCCACCTCCCGGCTCCGGGCTGCGGAGTCCGACGGCAAACAGGTGCACAGGTACGCACCTGTTGACTATGCTGGACACGTCATTCCGCCACCGCCGCCCCGGGACGGGACCCATGCTGAGCGTGCTGCGCGACCGCACCTACCGCCACCTGTTCACCGCCCAGATCGTCGCCCTGGTCGGCACCGGACTGGCCACCGTGGCACTGTCACTGCTCGCGTACTCGATCGCCGGCCACGACGCCTCGGCGGTGCTCGGCACCGCGCTGGCGATCAAGATGGTCGCCTACGTGACGGTCGCGCCGATCGCCGGAGCACTCGCCGAGCGGATCCCCCGCCGGGCCCTGATGGTCGCGATGGACCTCACCCGAGCCGGGGTCGCGCTCACCCTGCCCTTCGTGGACCGGGTCTGGCAGGTCTACCTCCTGATCTTCCTGCTCCAGGCCGCCTCCGCCGCCTTCACCCCGACCTTCCAGGCCACCATCCCGGACGTGCTGCCCGCCGAACGCGACTACACCCGGGCCCTCTCGCTGTCCCGGCTCGCCTACGACCTCGAATCGCTGTTCAGCCCGGCGCTGGCCGCCCTGCTGCTGTCCGTCGTCTCGTACGACTGGCTGTTCACCGGCACGACGGCGGGCTTCCTCGCCTCCGCGGCGCTGGTCGCCTCCGCCGCCCTGCCCAAACCCAGGCCGGTCGAGCGCCCCGGCGGGATCTCCCGCAAGGCCGCCTTCGGCTCCCGGCTGTTCTGGGCCACCCCACGGCTCCGGGCCCTGCTCGCGCTGGACCTCGCGGTCGCGGCGGCGGGCGCGATCGTCTTCGTCGACACCGTCAACGTGGTCCGCGACCACTTCCACCGCCCGGCCGGGGCCGTGTCCTTGGCCCTCGGCGCGTACGGCGTCGGCTCGATGCTCGCCGCACTCCTGCTGCCCCGGCTGCTGGCGCGGACCAGCGACCGGTCCGTGATGCTGCCCGCCGCCTTCGCCCTGCCCTGCGTCCTCGCCGCGGTCACGGCGATCACCGCCGCCCCCGCCGGGACGGGCAGTTGGCTCGCCCTGCTCGCCGCCTGGGCCCTGGTCGGCGCCGGCAGCTCCGCCGTCCTCACCCCGGGCGGCCGGGTCATCCGCCGCTCCGCCGCCGACCCCGACCTGCCCGCCGCCTTCGCCGCGCAGTTCTCGCTGTCCCACGGCTGCTGGCTGCTCACCTACCCGCTGGCCGGCTGGCTCGCGGCCGGCGTCGGCCTGCCCGCCACCGCCGCGGCCCTGGGCACCGTGGCCCTGGCCTCCGCCGTCACCGCCGCCTCCCTCTGGCCCACCCGCGACCCGGACACCCTCAGCCACCTCCACACCGACCTCCCCCCGGGCCACCCCCACCTCGCCGACGCGCGCCCCACCCCCACCGGCGCCTGGCAGCACGGCCACCGCTACGTCATCGACCAGCACCACTCCGACTGGCCCCGGCCCCGGCGGGCAGCCCTCGGCTGACCGCGCCCACCCGCGTCTCCGCGTCTCCGCGTCTCCGCGTCTCCGCGTCTCCGCAGCCTCACCCACCCCACGACTGACGGCTGCAACGAAGCCGGGATGCGGTGCCGGCAGCCCGTACGGAACGAGCTCCGGACCCGCGCCACCGTGCCGATCCCGGCCGGCTACGTGTTCACCGGCCACCCGCCCGGGTACGTCAACACCAACCATCGGGTGTCCCAGGAGCGGTGGCATCGGCTCATGGTTCATACAGCCCGGCCGGGCGTGCCCTGTGGATCCGCCCGCACACGCCCGTTCCGGGCCGGACGGAGTGGAAAGTCGGCCCCGCCGACGTCCCACTCCGCCACCCGCCGCGGCCTCCCCGCCAGAGGCCTCGCCGCGCTCGGCGGATAATGGCCGCCGGCCCGGGCCGCCCGGGCCGGCGGCAGCGATCGATCGAAAGGCGGACGGCGGATGACCCTGGAGGCAGGACGGCGCGTCAGGTTGGCGGAGGATCTCGCCCTCTGCGAGGCGGTCGCCGGGGAGGCCGAGGCCGTCGTCGGGTCCCTCTCCCTGGGGGCCGGGCTGGAGGGCACCGTCGAGCGGGTGGACGGGGAGCTTCCGGAGGGCGAGGGGGTCCGCGAGTACCGGCGGCTCAAGGCGCTGTTCGACGACTACGGGCACACCATGCCCGTGGCGAGCCGGGAGCGGCTGGAGGCGCAGATCGCCGCGCTGGAGCCGGAGTGGGCCGCGCACCGGGAGCGCGGACGCCGGGTGACGGTGCGGGTCCGCTGGGACAACGGCTTCGTCCTGGACGGGGCGCACCAGGAGATCCTCACCGTGCTGTGAGGAAGCCGGCGCGTTTTATCCCCGGGCCTGCTCCCGCGCCTTCACCCACGCCGCCTCGCGCAGCAGCCGCAGGCCGTTGAGGCCGACGATGACGGTCGAGCCCTCGTGGCCCAGGACGCCGAGGGGCAGCGGCAGGGTGGCGACGAGGTCCCAGACGACCAGGGCCGAGATGAACACCGAGGCGATCACCAGGTTCTGCACCACGAAGGACCTCGCCCGCCGGGAGAGCGCCACCATGGCCGGGACGGTGGCGAGTTCGTCGCGCACGATGACCGCGTCGGCGGTCTCCAGGGCGAGGTCGGAGCCGGCCCGGCCCATCGCGATGCCGGTGTGGGCGGCGGCCAGGGCGGGTGCGTCGTTGACGCCGTCCCCGATCACCAGCACCTTGCGGCCGGCCGCCTCCTGCTCCCGGACGGCGGCGACCTTGCCCTGGGGCAGCAGCCCGGCCCGGACCTTCGCGATGCCGACCTCCGCGGCCACCGCAGCGGCGGCGCGCGGGTTGTCGCCGGTGAGCAGCATCGGGGAGCGGCCGGTGAGGCCGGTGAGCGCGGACACCGTGGCGGCGGCGTCGGGGCGCAGCCGGTCGGCGATGCCGAGCACGCCGACGGGAACGCCGTCCACCTCCACCAGGACGGCGGTTCGGCCGCGGGCCTCCACCTCGGCGACGATCCCGGCGAGGGTCCCGGAGGCGACCTCGGTGACGGTCCCGGAGACGGCGCCCCCGCGGCCTCCGCCGGCCTCCGGTCGACGGAGGCCCCCACGCAGCCGCTCCGGCGTGCCGACCGCGACCATCCGGCCGTCCACCGTGGCGGTCACCCCGACGCCGGGGACGGAGTCGAAGTCCTCGGCGGGCAGCAGCGCGAGCCCGCGGGCCCGGGCGGCGTCGACGACGGCGCGGGCGAGCGGGTGCTCGCTGGGGTGCTCGGCGGCTGCGGCCAGGGCCAGCAGTCGACTCTCGGACAGGCCGGAGCCGGGCAGGGGCCGGAGGTCGGTGACGCGGGGGGTGCCTTCGGTGAGGGTGCCGGTCTTGTCGAGGGCGACGGCGTCGACTTGTCCGAGGCGTTCCATCACCACGGCGGACTTGACGAGCACGCCGTGGCGCCCGGCGTTGGCGATGGCGGACAGCAGCGGCGGCATGGTGGCGAGGACGACGGCGCAGGGCGAGGCGACGATCATGAAGGTCATCGCCCGCAGCAGTGAACCGGTGAGGGCCGCGCCGAAGGCGAGCGGGACGGCGAAGACGGCGAGGGTCGCGACCACCATGCCGATCGAGTAGCGCTGCTCGACCTTCTCGATGAACAACTGGGTCGGCGCCTTGGTCTCGGAGGCCTCCTCGACCATGGCGACGATCCGGGCGATCACCGAGTCCGCGGCGTCCCGGTCGACCCGGATCCGCAGCGCCCCGGTGCCGTTGAGGGTGCCGGCGAACACCTCGTCACCGGGCCGCTTGGCGACGGGCAGCGGCTCGCCGGTGATGGTGGCCTGGTCGACGTCGCCGGCGCCGTCGAGCACCCGCCCGTCGGCGCCGATCCGCTCCCCCGGCCGTACCAGGACCGTGTCGCCGACGGCCAGTTCCCCGGTCGGGACGGTCTCCTCGGCGCCGTCCGGCAGCAGCCGGGTCGCGGTGGCGGGCGCCAGGTCGAGCAGTCCGCGCACCGAGTCGGCGGTCCGGGCGGTGGCCAGGGCCTCCAGGGCGCCGGAGGTGGCGAAGATGACGATCAGCAGCGCGCCGTCCATCACCTGGCCGACGGCGGCGGCGCCGAGCGCGGCGACGACCATCAGCAGGTCGACGTCGAGGGTCTTCTCGCGCAGTGCCCGGAGTCCGGCCCAGGCGGGCTCCCAGCCTCCGCCGGCGTAGGCGAGGGCGTACAGCGGGCCCCAGGTCCACGCGGGGGCGCCGGTGAGCTGGAGCGGCAGCGCGATCAGGAAGAGCAGGGTCGCCGCCGCGGCCCAGCGGGCCTCGGGCAGCGCGAACACCCGGGTGCGACGGCGCGGGGCGGTGTCCGGGCGTGGTGCGGCGGTGGGCGCGGGGTGCTCGGCCAGGGTGGTGGGCATGCGGAAGGAACCCTTCGAGGCAGGGTGGAGCCGATGACTCATCCAGCATACATGAACATATGAACGCCCCTTCATGCGTGAGTTGTACTATGGGCCTCATGGGTCATGGAGCCGCCCCCGCCACCGCCGTCCCGCACACGCGCCTGGACGCGGCCAGCGCCGCCCGGGTGGCGACCACGCTGCAGGCCCTCGCCACCCCGTCCCGGCTGCTGATCCTCTCCCGGCTGCGCGAGGGGCCCTGCGCGGCGACCGAACTCGCCGCCGAGGTCGGCATGGAGCAGTCCGCCTGCTCCCACCAGCTGCGACTGCTGCGCAACCTCGGCCTGGTGGTCGGGCAGCGGCAGGGGCGCTCGGTGGTCTACGCGCTCTACGACAACCACGTCGCGGCGCTGCTCGACCAGGCGATCTACCACATCGAGCACCTGCGGCTCGGGCTCGCCGACGAGCCGGACACCGCGGACTGACGCGCGACGCCCGCACCTCCGAGGCTCCTGCGCCGGACTGACCCGCCGTGCCGTGCCGTGTCCTGCCGTGCCGTGCCATGCCATGCCATGCCGAGGACCGTACGACCGCGCACCGCGCGTCCCGCCGGCAACAGGAGCATGTCGGGCGCTGCGGGGACCGGGTTCCCCTACCATCGGAGGTCCGTCCGGGCGGCCTGCCCGGCCGCGGCTCTGGGGGGAGTACCGGGTGATACGGATTCTGCTGGCCGAGGACATGCACATGGTCCGAGGTGCGCTGGTGGCGCTGCTGGACCTCGAGGACGACCTGGAGGTGGTCGCCGAGACCGAGCGCGGTGACCTGGTGGTGCCGAAGGCCCGGGAGACGGCGCCCGACGTGGCGATCATCGACATCGACCTGCCGGGCATGGACGGCCTGACCGCCGCCTGCCTGCTGAAGGACGAGCTGCCGCAGTGCCGGTCACTGATCCTGACCAGCCTCGGGCGGCCGGGCACGCTGCGCCGGGCGCTGGAGGCGCAGGTGTCGGGCTTCCTGCTGAAGGACGCGCCGCCCAAGGAACTCGCCGAGGCCGTCCGCGGGGTGGCGGCGGGCCGGCGGGTGATCGACCCTCAGCTGCTGCTGGACGCCTTCGACAGCGGCCGGAACCCGCTGACCCTGCGGGAGACCGAGGTGCTGCGGGCCGCCGCCGGCGGCGCCGAGGCGGCGGAGATCGCGGCGGCCCTGCACCTGTCGGTCGGGACGGTGCGCAACTACCTGACGACGATCGTGACCAAGCTCAACGCCCGCAACCGCATCGACGCCATCCGGCTGGCCGAGGAATCCGGCTGGCTGGTCTGAACGAGGCGCTCCGGCCTGAGGTGCTCAGGCCGGAGAAGTTCAGGCCGGCACCTCGGCGACCAGGTGGAACCACCCCCGCCCGTCCGGCCCGGCGCTGAGCCGCCCGCCGACCTCGGCGAGCCGCACCTCCAGGTTGTCCAGACCGCCACCGTGCCGGTCGCCGTCCCCGAGCGCTGCCCGCTCGGGGACGCCGTCGTTGGAGAGGGTGAGCCGCAGCCGCCCGTCCTCCGTCCGGCCCTTGACGACGCAGCACTCGGCCTTGCTGTGCCGCAGCAGGTTGGTGACGCCCTCGCGCAGCACGGTGGCGAGCACGGTGTCGGCCTCGCCGGTGGGCTGGAGGCCGCCCAGGTCGAACCGGGCCTCGATGTCGGCCGCTGAGAGCACGGAGCGCGCGGAGAGCGCCTCGCTCTCCAGCGACATGTCGCGGTAGCCGCGGGCCACCGCTCGCACGTCCGCCAGGGCCTGCCGGGAGATCTCCAGCACCCCGCCGAGTTCGTCGAGCGCCCGTTCGGGGTTGGCCGTGACCAGCCGGCAGGTCAGCTCGCTCTTCAGGGTGATCGCGGAGAGGCTGTAGCCGAGCAGGTCGTGGAGGTCGCGGGCGAACCTCAGCCGCTCCCTGGTGACGGCCAGCCGGGCCAGGTCCTGCTGGGCCTGCTGCACCTCGATGACCAGCTGGGCGAGCCTGGTCAGGCCGAAGACGATCAGCCCGGTGAGCGCCGTCGCCACGGTGAGGTAGACCGCCTCGGCCACCCCGATGCCGAGCAGCGCTCCGCTGACGCCGGAGAGCAGCACGACCGCCCCGAAGGCCGCTCCGGCCCGCCGGCCGGGCAGCAGGAGCAGCACCGAGGAGCCCAGGAAACCCGCCATCCCGCCCCAGGCGAAGCCGAAGAAGACCAGCGGCAGGTAGGTGAGCACCGCCTGGGCGAGCAGCGTCCAGCGTCCGTACCGCTCCCGGACTCGCTGCATCCGGGGCGCGCAGTGGACGAATTGCAGGGCCGAGGCGGCCGTGAATGTCAGGCTGGCCACGACGAATTGGCTTTCCGTCGGATGACTCGTGGTCATGTTCAGAAAGCCGATCAGCACGAAGCCGAGCTGCACGATCACCACAATGGCCAGTGCCAGCCTCGGTGGGGGGGCGTTGAAACCGGCCGGTCTGTTTTCCCCGGCGGGCAGACCCCCCGCGCCGCCGGATCCGTCGGGCCCCCTCCGCACACGCACGGTTCCACTCAAGCTGGACTCCCCCCAAGCGACTTGGGGGGAGTATAGGGCTCGACTATCGCCGCGCCGACACCTCGTTCGCACACTCGTCCCAGCCGGTGAAATCGGCCGGCTCCACCGGCGCCTCCCGGACCGGGCGACTGCCCTCCGGAAGCGTGCCCAGGACGAAGCCGCCGACCCTGCTCTCGGCCCGCCAGTCGACCCGCAGCACCCGGTCGGCCAGTTCGATGTCGCCGCTGCGCAGCGCGCAGGTGGCCAGGCCCATGGCCGTCCCCACCAGGTACATGCTCTGGGTCACCACGCCGACGTGCTTGAGCGTCAGCGCGTACGCGAGGCCGCTGAACTTCCAGGAGAGCCGGCGGTGCCGGGAGGTGATGGCGACCACCACGGCCGGCGGGGTGGCCAGCCGGGCCCCCACCGCGGCCTCGGCGAACAGTTCGTCGAGCTCCTCCCGGCTCTCGTTGACCGCGACCAGGCAGTGCTCGCCCGGCGCGTAGTAGTAGATCCCGTCCGGCAGGCCCTCGCAGTCCCGCACCGCCGGGTAGAACTCCAGCTCGTACGCGCCGTCCCCGCTGGGGTACGGGCGGTCGCTGACCGGTTCGCCGGACGGGTCGTCGGCGGGGGCCGGGCGCAGCCCGCGCACCCGGACGGTGCGGTGCAGGAACTCGGCGAGCTGCTCGGCGGTGAACGGGGCGGCGCCGAACTCGCGGATCGAGCGGCGGCCCTCGATCACCGTGGTCAGCACCGGGTCCCCCGCCAGCACCTGCTTGAGGTCGGGGCGGGCCAGGGCGTGGCGCCGGCCGGCCGGGAGCGGACGCAGCGCGGGCTCGGGGTCGGCGTGCCCGCGCAGCGGGTAGGTCGCACCGAACGGGCCGTCGTGGCGCCCGGTGGTGCTGCGGGTGTGGAAGAACAGGTCGACGCCGGACCACGCGGCCAGCACCGGGTCGACGTCCTCGCCGAAGGTCGGGGCGGCGAGCCGGATCAGCTCCACCGGCGACTCGGGCGCGGGCCCGCCGTCCTCGGCGACCGAGAGCAGTCCGGCGCCCGCGAGTTGGGCCAGCACCGCCAGCACCGCCGGTTCGGACAGGCCCGACTCCGGCACGATCTCGGCGGGCCGCACCGGGCGGCCGAGCATGCCGACCACCCGGGCGCTCTCCGGCCGGTGCAGTTCGACCCGGTGCAGGGCGGTGGGCGCCTCCAACACGAAGCCGGCGCCCTCGGTGCGCAGGAAGGCGAAGCGGGACAGCCGCACCGGCCGGCCCGGCTCGACCGGCCCGGGGTGGAACCGCGCCTCCTTGGCCAGCGGCACCACGGACAACAGCGGCTGGGCGGCGTCCTCCAGGCCGAGCGAGCGCACCACCAGGTGCTGGAGCCGGTGCAGCACCCGCAGCACCTCCGTCTGCCCGGCGTGGTCGGGCACCGGCTCCCCGCCGCCGGGGGCGGGGATCGCCCCGGCGAAGACGTTCTCCAGCATGATCGGCCCGAGGCCCATCCGCCGCAGGGTCTCCCCCACCAGCGGGTGCGGACGGTCCAGCCGGAAGTCCCCCCAGCCGGCTCTGAGCAGCAGCGACCCGTTCGGCTCGACCGGCTCGACCAGGACGTCCTCGCGCAGGGACCACAGGGCGCGGGGGCGGGCTCCGCCGGCGGCGCGGGCCGCGGCGAGGATTCCGTCGCTGGTCGGCATGGGTGACTCCTCAGTGCTGGTGGCCCGGCGGGCGGGGGCTCCGCCGGGCGGTCCGACCGGAGCGGTCAGACGAACAGGGGGATCGGATTGAGGTCCTCGTAGCGGGTGGGCCGGCCCACCCGTCCGAGGGCGACGGGGACGTCGAACAGGCGGCCCGGGGCGAACCGGGCCCACATCTGACGCAGGCCGGGGACGACGACCTTGACCACCGGCAGGCCGATGTCGGGCCGGGTCTGGTCGAGCACCAGCAGGTCGAGGCCGCGGGCGCGGACGGCCGCCACGCAGGCGGCGACCTCCTCCCCGAGGTCGCGGCGCGGACCGTCCGGGTAGTCGGCCGGGCCGCGCGCCGGCCGGGCCGGATCGGGCAGCAGGTAGGGCTGGTTGCGCACGGTCGCCGCGCGCCACCAGGAGAGCAGCTCCGGGTCGTCCAGGTCGTAGCCGGTGCCGTCGGGGGCCGCGCCGAGGGCGGCCGGCAGCAGCTGGCCCATCTCGGTCAGGGCCCGCCGCAGGGCGGTCCGGGCGTCGAAGTGGGCGCCGAAGCCGAACATGATGTCCTCGGCGGGCTTGTCGGTGCGGCGGGAGAGCACCGCGAAAACCGGAATGCCGAGGTCCGAGGTGAGGTCCAGGGCCCACACCTCGCGGCCCAGGCCGGCGTACAGCTCCATCGGGTCCCGACCCCAGACGTCGCCGAACTCCGCCATCCGGACGGCCGGTTGGCGGGTGCGGTTGTACCACCAGAGGGCGACGGCGTCCCGTTCGACGAGTTCCAGGAAGCCGTGCACGACGGCGTCCTCCAGGCTGCTGCCGGCCGCGTTGCCGTTGGAGTCGGCACGCAGCGCGCGGCTGCCGGCGGGCGGCGCCACCGGGCCGACCGCACAGCTGTAGTAGAGCATCCCGGTGGGCAGCAGGCGCCGGCGGCCGTCGGCCAGGGACCAGACCGGGGTCCAGTCCACCGGCTCGGTCTCGTCGAAGGGCGCCGGCACGTGCTGGAACACGGAGTGCCGCACGTTCCAGCGCTCCCGGTCCACGTACTGGCGCGGGTCGAACAGCTGGCAGGAGTCCGGGTGGACGGCCTCCGGGGCCAACTCCCGGTAGCTGCCGCGGATCCGGGTCTCATCGCCGTGCAGCGCGCCGCAGTGCCGCTCCAGTGCCTCGCACAGCGCGCTGACCTTCGCCTCCAGCGGGGTCGCGCCCTTGCCGCCGCTCATCTGCCGTAGTCCGGCGCGCAGTTGGTCGAGGTCGCCGGCCCCGGCCACCGGATTGCGGCCGGACAGGTAGCAGTTGATCCGGCCCGGGGCGCGCGGGTCCCGGCGGATCTCGGCGATCACGCCGGTCACCGGGCTGACCAGGTGGCCGTAGCGCTCGTAGACCTGCTCCGGCGTCTCGGCGCGGTGGCAGTCCGCGCCGTCCGCCTTTCGACGGGCCACCGGGACGACGGGCCGGGCCAGTTGGGCGGCCATCAGGCCCGGGTCGCCGCACTCCGCGCACTGCGGGCGGCGGTTCACCCGGTGGCCCCGGACGGCCAGGCCGAGGCTGTCCAGCACCCGGATCTCCCGCTGACCGGCGTGCCGGTAGCCGGCCAGCCACTTGACGGCCTCCAGGGCGGCGAGCTGCGCGCCGAGCGCCCGGACGGCCGGCACCGAGGTGTCCGGCCGGGCCACCGGGCCGGTCAGCCCCAGTGCCCGCTGCACCGGCACCTCGGAGCGCCGGTGGGCGCGCAGCCGGTGCGCCAGGCAGGTCCAGCACGGGCCGTCGGCCGCGCCGAACACCGGCCCGACCCAGGGGCTGGAGCCCCCGGGCTTGACCGCCAGCCAGGGCCGCCCGGCGGCCCGGTGGGCGGCGTCGACCTCGTACAGGGCCGGGTCGAGGTAGTCGGCGCAGACCACCACCGACAGGGCCCCGGCGCCGGCCGCGGCGGCCACCGGCAGGCCGTTGTTCCGGCAGGCCCGCTCCACTTCCCCGGCGTCGGCGCCGCCGACCGCGAGCACCGCGGCGCCCGCGCCGACCCGCTCCATGGCGGCGGCGCCGTCCAGGCCCGCCAGCTCCCAGTAGGCGCGGGCCGAGCGGTGCGCGGGCTCGGCGGCGGCCTCGCCGCGGTAGCCGATCAGCCCGGCTCGCGCGAGCCGGGCGATCAGCTGCCGGGCCCGGCCGTCCGGGAGCCCGGGGGCGGCGTCCCGCAGCACGCCCGCGAGGTCGCGGGTGCCGTCGAGCAGCGGCACCAGCCGTTCGATGCCCTCCCCCTGCAGGGCGGTCACGCCCTGGTCGGAGACCAGGTAGGCCGCGTCGCCGGGCACCACCTCGGCCCGCAGGTGGCTGCGGAAGCCGATCGGGCGGCGGTCGGCGGCGGCTGCGGCCGGCGCCGCGGGTGCGGGCGCGGCGGTCGGGTCGGCTCCGCGGATCACCGGAGGACCCCTACAGGCCGTCGGTCGAGAAGCAGACGCACAGCTGGGCGCGCCCGGCGGCGGGGTGGTCGAGGTCCACGATGGTGAGGTCCGACTCCTGGTCCCCGGCCGGGGACAGCAGGTCGGTCAGGTCCAGCGATTCGAGAAGAGCAGCTCCGAACACGGTATCCCCCAGGTGTCGTGATGGTCCGTCGGTTCTCGTGGGCTTCCGCCCCGGGCCTTCCCGGTGCGGCACCAGGATTCTGGGCTCACGGCCGGATGCGGGGACAGTGCCGGGCTCATCGATCGACCGTGAAATCCTCACGCCCCGGCCCCTCCCCGAGTCACCCCCGATCGGTGAGGCCGGCACTGGGGTGCGGGCCGCCCCGGATGCCATGGTGAAGACGCTGCGAGGCGCATCCCCACTCCTGGGGTCCGCGAGGCCCGAAGGCCTACGTGAGCCGCGACTTCGCGACGCGACGCCTTCGCGACGCCGGCGCCTTCGCCACGCGGCACGGAGCACTGAGCACGAAGGGAGACTCCGGTGGAGATCGGCATCCTGGGCCCACTGACCGCCAGGCTCGGACGGACGTCGGTGGTGCCGAGCGCGGGGAAGCCCAGACAGGTTCTCGCCCTGCTCGCCCTCCGATCCGGCACCAAGGTGCCGGTGGAGACGCTCTTCCACGAGCTGTGGTCGTACGACCCGCCGCGCAGCGCGGCCACCACCCTGCAGACGTACATCCTGCAGCTGCGCCGCATGCTCGCCAAGGGCCTGGCGCCGGAGGGCACCTGCCCCAAGACGCTGCTGCGCACCCAGTACAACGGGTACCTGCTCGACGTCCCGGTTGAGCAGACGGACGCGGCCCGGTTCGACCGGCTGCGGGAGGCCGGCCAGTCGGCGCTGCGGGCCGGCGACTGCGCGACGGCGGCGATCCAGCTGCGCGCGGCGCTCGACCTCTGGCGCGGACCGGCCATGGCCGACCTCCAGCTCGGCGAGATCCTCTCGATCGAGGCCGTCCAGCTGGAGGAGAACCGGCTGTGCGCCGTCGACGACCGGATCAGCGCCGACCTGGGCCTGGGCCGGCACGCCAGCCTGATCGGCGAGCTGGCCTCGCTGACGGCCCGGCACCCGATGCACCAGAACCTGCACGCCCACTACATGCTGGCCCTCTACCGCTGCGGACGGGCCTCCAACGCGCTGGACGTCTACCGGAGGCTGCACGGCACGCTGGTCGAGTCGACCGGTCTGGAGCCCTCCCCCAAGCTGCAGCGGCTGCACCACGCGATGCTCAACGCCGATCCCCAACTGGACGTCGTGGAGCGCGAGCCGGACCTCGCCCGGCTGTGACGCGCGGCGACCGCTGCCGGAGAGGGGGGCTCCGGCAGCGGTCGTCGGTTCGAGGGGCGGGGCGTCAGACGGGCTGGTTGCCGTGCTTGCGGCGGGGCAGCTCCGCGTGCTTGGAGCGGAGCACCGCCAGCGAGCGGATCAGCACCCGGCGGGTCTCGGCCGGGTCGATGACGTCGTCCACCAGGCCGCGTTCGGCCGCGTAGTACGGGTGCATCAGCTCCTCGCGGTACTCCTGGATCAGCAGGTCCCGCGTGGTCACCGGGTCGGTGGAGCCGGCGATCTCCCGGCGGAAGATCACGCTCACCGCGCCCTCCGCGCCCATCACCGCGATCTCGTTGGTCGGCCAGGCGAAGGACAGGTCGGCGCCGACAGAGCGGGAGTCCATCACGATGTAGGCGCCGCCGTAGGCCTTGCGCAGGATCAGCTGGATCCGCGGCACGGTGGCGTTGCAGTACGCGTACAGCAGTTTGGCGCCGTGCCGGATGATGCCACCGTGCTCCTGGTCGACGCCGGGCAGGAAGCCGGGCACGTCCAGCATGGTGACCAGCGGGATGTTGAAGGCGTCGCAGAGCTGGACGAAGCGCGCGGCCTTCTCGGAGGAGTGGATGTCCAGCACCCCGGCGAGCGACTGCGGCTGGTTGGCGACGATGCCGACCACCGAGCCGTTCAGCCTGGTCAGCGCGCAGATCACGCTGTTCGCCCAACGCTCCTGGAGCTCCAGGTACGCTCCGTCGTCGGCGATCGCCGCGATCACCCGGCGCATGTCGTAGGGCTGGTTGCCGTTGACCGGCACCAGGTCGAGCAGGTCCTCGCAGCGGCGGTCGGCCGGGTCCCCGGTGGGCTCGACCGGCGGCAGCTCCATGTTGTTCTGCGGCAGCAGCGAGAGGAGATAGCGGACCTCCTCCAGGCAGGTCCGCTCGTCGTCGTACGCGAAGTGCGCCACCCCGGACACCTCGGCGTGCACGTCGGCGCCGCCCAGCCCGTTCTGGCTGACCTTCTCGCCGGTCACCGCCTGGACGACGTCCGGGCCGGTGATGAACATCTGCGAGGTCTCCCGCACCATGAAGACGAAGTCGGTCAGCGCGGGAGAGTACGCCGCGCCACCGGCGCACGGGCCCAGCATCACCGAGATCTGCGGGATCACGCCCGAGGCCCTGGTGTTGCGCTGGAAGATGCCGCCGTAGCCGGCCAGCGCGGTGACGCCCTCCTGGATCCGGGCGCCGGCGCCGTCGTTCAGCGACACCAGCGGAGCACCGGCCGCCAGGGCCATGTCCATGATCTTGTGGATCTTCTGCGCGTGGGCCTCGCCCAGCGCGCCGCCGAAGATCCGGAAGTCGTGCGCGTACACGAAGACCGTCCGCCCGTGCACCTCGCCCCAGCCGACCACCACCCCGTCGGTGTACGGCTTGCGGTCCTCCAGGCCGAGGCCCGAGGCGCGGTGGCGGCGCAGCGGCTCCAGCTCGACGAAGGTGTCCTCGTCGAAGAGCACGTCCAGCCGCTCGCGGACGGTCAACTTGCCGCGGGCGTGCTGGCGTTCGGTGGCGTCCGCGCTCGGCCCGTCGTAGGCCTCCCGGTGCTTGGCGGCCAACTGCTCGACGGCGGCGCGCATCTGCGGTCCGACCGCCGTGGTCCGGGGGTGCACCGGGGGCCGGACCGGGGCGGGCGGCGGGGTGGGGCTGCCGACAACGGTGCCGAGGCGATCGGCGAGTCCGCTCTGAATGGTGGTCAACGTACTTCCCCTCTCGGAACTTCGGCCTCGTTCTTCGGCTCGGCGTCGGTGCGGGCCCGGTGCTCGGAGCCCCTGCACCGAGCCCGTGCTCAGAGCCCGGCGGCCGCGCGCAGCTCGGCGGCGCGGTCGGTGCGCTCCCAGGTGAGGTCGTCCGACTCGCGGCCGAAGTGGCCGTAGGCGGCGGTCTGCGCGTAGATCGGGCGCAGCAGGTCCAGGTCGCGGATGATGGCGGCCGGGCGCAGGTCGAAGACCTTGGTGACGGCCTCCTGGATGGCCAGCACCGGCGCGGTCTCGGTGCCGAAGGTCTCGACGAACAGGCCAACCGGCTCGGCCTTGCCGATCGCGTAGGCGACCTGCACCTCGGCCCGGCGGGCCAGGCCCGCGGCGACGATGTTCTTGGCGACCCAGCGCATCGCGTAGGCGGCCGAGCGGTCGACCTTGGACGGGTCCTTGCCGGAGAAGGCGCCGCCGCCGTGGCGGGCCATGCCGCCGTAGGTGTCCACGATGATCTTGCGGCCGGTGAGCCCGGCGTCGCCCATCGGGCCGCCGACCTCGAAGCGGCCGGTCGGGTTGACCAGCAACCGGTAGTCGCTGGTGTCGATGCCGAGCGAGGCGAGCTCGGGCTCCACGACGTACGTGCGGATGTCGGGGGCGAGCAGGCCCTCCAGGCTGATGTCGGCGGCGTGCTGCGAGGAGACCACCACGGTGTCCAGGCGCACGGCGCGGTCGCCGTCGTACTCGATGGTCACCTGGGTCTTGCCGTCCGGCCGCAGGTAGGGGACGGTCCCGTTCTTGCGGACCTCGGACAGGCGCTTGGACAGCCGGTGCGCCAGGGCGATCGGCAGCGGCATCAGCTCGGGGGTGTCGTCGCAGGCGTAGCCGAACATCAGGCCCTGGTCGCCGGCGCCCTGCCGGTCGAGCTCGTCCTCGGCGCCCTCGACCCGGGACTCGTAGGCGGTGTCGACGCCCTGGGCGATGTCCGGGGACTGCGAGCCGATGGAGACGGAGACGCCGCAGGAGGCGCCGTCGAAGCCCTTCTGCGAGCTGTCGTAGCCGATGTCCAGGACGGTGCGCCGGACGATCGCGGCGATGTCGGCGTAGCCGGTGGTCGCGACCTCCCCGGCGATGTGCACCTGGCCGGTGGTGATCAGCGTCTCGACCGCGACCCGGCTGCCCGGGTCCTGGGCGAGCAGCGCGTCCAGGATGGCGTCGCTGATCTGGTCGGCGATCTTGTCGGGGTGGCCTTCGGTCACGGACTCGGAGGTGAACAGGCGGCGGGCCATGGGTGCTCCGTAAGGGTCGGCGGCTGGGGTGCGGAAGGACGGGCGGGCGGAAGGACGGGCGGAAGCCCGGCGGGGAGGCGCCGGCCGGTCCCGGCCGGTGGGGCGGCGGGGACCGGCCGGGTGGTCAGTTCGCTTCGAGCAGCCGCTTGAGCTGGACGAGTTCCTCGGCCATCTCGTTGCGCTGCCCGACCACCACGTCCTCGTCGACGTGGGGCGGCAGGTTGACGGTGAAGCGGACGGCCACGTGCTCGCCGTGCTCCTGGAGGTCGAGCTCGGCCTCCTCCTCCTGGCCGCGGATCAGCGAGTGGATGACGTAGCGGCGGGCGCCGGCGCTCCGGGTGCCGGTGATCCAGGTCTCGATCGGGCCCATCACGGACTGCACCTGGAACCTGCCGTCCTGCTCGCCGTCGACCGCCTGGAAGAAGGTGGTCCACTCGGTCAGGTTGGGCACGTGCCCCAGGTAGGCGCCGACCGTGGCGAGGTCGCCCCTGATGTCGATGCCTCCGGTCACGGGGATCATTGCGGTGGTCCTCGCTCTCTCTCGTGGGTACGGGCATGGCGCGGGCGTGCTGCGGGCGTGCTGCGGGCTTTCCGGTCCTCCGGCCGAGCCGGACGCCGGTCAGAGCAGGCCGAACTGCTCCCGGACGCCGCCGATCAGCTCCCGCGGCGAGCCCGGAGGCTCCTCGGCGCTGCCCCGCAGGGTGCTCTGCAGCAGGGCGGCCAGCGGCAGCACGGTGGGCAGGTGCGGGTCGGCGAGGCCGATCAGCAGCTGCTGGTGGGCGCCGTCCGCGAAGGTGGCCTCACCCGCCGCGTCCGCACCCTTGATCAGCGCGCCGACCTTCTCCTGGTAGCCGGCGACCACCGCGGAGCGCTCCTCGGGGCCCGGGGCGGCGAGGGAGTCGACGGCCGCCTGGCCGGCGAACAGCCCGGCCTGGACGGCGATGTCGATGCCGCTGCAGAAGAACGGGTCCAGGAAGGCCGCGGCGTCGCCCGCGATCGCGTACGACTCCCCCGCCAGCTCGGTGGCGCGGAAGCGCCGGTTGAGCGCGGGCAGCACCGGCAGCAGCTGGTCGGCGCCGGCCAGCAGGGTCTGCAACGGGGCGGCCTCGTCGACTTCGGCCCAGAACAGCGACTCGATGTCACCGCCATAGCGCCGGGCGTGCTCCTCGCCGACCACCACGCCGACGCCGACCCGGCCGCCGCCCATCGGGATCACGAACACGTAGCCGTGGGTGATGCCGATGATGGTCATCGTGCCCTCGACCGCCAGCTCGTGCTCGCGCTCGGGCTTGAAGTGGCTGAACACCGCCTCCCGCGGGTCGAGTTGCTGCTCCGGCTCCTCACGGGTGCCGAGCGCCCGGGAGACCAGGGCGGACTTGCCGCTGGCGTCGATGACGTACCGGGCGGACAGCTCGGCGATCCCGGCCGGGGTGGCCGCGGTGAGCCGGGCACCGCTGCCGTCCGCCGCGAACTCGACGTCGGTGACGGTGTGCAGCGGGCGGTAGCTCGCGCCCTGCCGGACCGCGTTGTCCACCAGGATCTTGTCGAACCTGGCACGGTCCAGCCGGACCACCGCCGGCAGGTCGCAGCCGGCCGCCCGGGCGAGCGTCAGCTCCAGGCCGAAGCGGCCGGTGGCGTTGAGGAAGCGCACGCCGGTGGCGGCCCCGAAGGCCTCCTTGACGTCCTCCACGCCGAGCCCGCGCAGCAGCGGCAGGGTCTCCCCGGACCACGACTCGGGCAGGTGCGGGGCGGGCTGCAGGGCGCGGTCCAGCAGCAGGACGCTCAGGCCCGCCCTGGCCGCGGCCGCCGCCGCGGTGGAGCCGGCCGGGCCGGCTCCGATCACGATCACGTCGGTGGTCACGCGGCGGCTCCCAGGGCGGCGGGCGCCGGCTGCGCGCCCGCCTCGAAGTGGCTGACGAAACTGTCCAGGATCCGGCCGAGGCGGTCCTCGAAGCGGCGCCGGTAGGCGTCCCGGTAGTCCTGGTGGGCGGGGTCGGACGGGCTGCCGCCCGGCTGGGCCGGGAGCAGCTCGTAGGTCCGTTCGGCGGTGACGAGGCAGTCGCCGTCCTGCTCGGTGAAGCGCCAGGCGCCGACGTGGTCGGCCATGCCCGGCGGCGGGTTCGGGCTGAAGAACTCGATGTCGCCGCCGGGGTCGAGGAAGCGGACGGTGCGGACGAACTCGGTCCGGCCGTCGCGCTCCACCTCCAGGTCGAACTCCTGGTGCGCGCCGTCGTCGTAGTGCACCCGAACGGCGGTGATCCGGTCCCAGACCGCGTGCCAGGAGGCGATGTCCCAGAACAGCGCCCGGACCTCGGCCACCGGGGCGGCGACCGGCCGGCTGACGCTCAACAGGTCGCTGCGGTCGGCTACTTGGACGGACTCGGCGGACGCGCGGCACTCGGCGGACGCGCGGGATTCGGCGGGCGCGGCGGCCGCGGCGTGTTCAGCGGGCGACATCGGCCTCGACCGCCTCCCGGAACAGCTGCAGGTTCTGCTGCAGGTGGCCGGAGAGCCGGCGGCCGAACTCGGCCTCGTCCGGCACCGGCGCGGCGGCCGGGTCACCGGCGGGCGGCGCCAGCAGCTCGAACTCCCGGGTGGCGGTGACGGTGGTGCGGCCGTCCTGCTCGGCGAAGGTCCAGCGGCCGGCCATCCGCTTCAGCAGCGGCGGCGGCGTGGTCTGCACCAGCTCCAGCTCGTACGGGGCGCGGCAGTAGCGGATGCCGCGGACGGTCTCCTGACCGCCGGGGCGCTCCACCGTCATGGTGAACTCCTGGTTGTAGCCGTCGCAGTAGAGCACCTGGACGTCCAGGGTGTCCGGCAGGATCGCGGGCCAGCGGTCCAGGTCGGCGAAGGCGCCGTAGGCGGCCTCGATCGGCGCGTCGATGACCACGCTCTCGGTGATGGCGGCCACGGCGCTCACTCCCCGCCCTTGCCGGTGAGCACCTTGCGCCAGGAGTCCAGGGCCAGCTTGGAGTGGCCGGCCAGCATGGTGGTGACCTGCTCCTCGGTGCTCGCCGCGTCGGTGGCCGGGTAGACCAGCGGGGCGACCTCCTCGTGGAGGTTCCACACGTGGGTGACCTCGACGTGGGTGTGCTCCGGGTTGTCGGCGGCCGGGGTGAAGCGCCAGATCCCCCCGTGGTGCTGGAGGAACTCGGGCGGCTCCGGCTGGAAGAACTCGATCTCCCCCGGCCGGCAGTTGCGGATCGAGCGGACCCGCAGCTGGGAGCCGTCGGTCTCGGAGGCGACCGTCATGAAGAACTCCTGGTAGCGCCCGTCGTCGTAGCGGACGTCGATCTCCTGCACGTGCGGCAGGTACCGGGGCCACGCGCGGACCTCGAACAGCGCCCCGTAGACGGCGTCCAGCGGCGCCTCGATCACCAGGGTCTGCACGGTACGGTGGGCGAACCCGGGGTGGGCGTCGATGGTGAGCCCGGCGCTGGGGCTGACGGTGGTCATCTCTGCTTCGCTCCTTGGCTGTTGCGGTGGTACGTCGGGGCTCAGGCGCCGAGCCAGTCCTCGCGGCGGCCGGCGAACAGGTCGACCATCGGGGTGTTCATGGCCCAGTGCGGGTGCTCCAGCGCGGTGGTCTCGCCCCAGAAGTCGGGGTTGGTGAACTCGAGCATCACGTTCATGTGCCACTCGTGGCCGAGCGGTGTGAGCGTGAGCTTGTCGTCGGCGAGCTCGGCGAGGCCGCGGCTGACGATCCGCTCGACCTCGGGCTTGAAGTCCTCCAGGAAGCTGGAGCCGAACTGGAACTCGTACTCCTTCAGGTCGACCGCGAAGGCCTGGAGGATGTTCATCACGTAGCGCTCCTTGCGGACCCGCGGGGTCAGCTGGGAGGAGACGGCCGAGATGAAGTGCTCGCCGCGGTTGACGGCGGCGATGTAGCCCTCGACGTCCTTGCGGCCGCCGACCCGGTAGTCGTTGATGAAGCTGTAGGCGCTGGGGCCCACACCGAGGATCTCGACGTTGTTGCGCAGGAACGTCCACTCGTTGTAGACGTTCTCCCAGCCCGGCCGGCAGAAGTGGTCGAACATGTAGTTGTGGAAGCCCATGTTCTCGGTGGCCTCGACGAGGTCGCGGTACATGTTGCGGACGTACTGCGACTCCTTGTCCACCAGCGGGGCGACCTTGCCCATCTTGATGAACTTGTCCTGCGGGGTACCGGGGTGGATCCGGTACAGGTAGGTGGTCAGGTGCTTGACGTCGAGGTCGCGCAGCACCTCCAGGTCGCGCTGCCAGGTCTCCCGCCGGTGGCCCGGCAGGTTGTACATCATGTCCATCTGGATGTTGCTGAAGCCGCGCGAGGACAGCTCGTTGATGGCCTTGACGGACTCCTGGGCGGCGTGCGGGGAGCCGATGATCCGCAGGATGCTCTCGTCGAAGGACTGCACGCCGAGGCTGACCCGGTTGATGTACGAGTCGGCGACGTAGTCGAGCTTTTCCGGGATGTAGTCGCGGGCGTTGCCCTCGAGGGTGAGCTCGTAGTCCTTGGCCACCGGGTAGTTGGTGAAGATGGTGTCCAGGATCCGCTTCAGGTAGGCGGTCTTGAGCAGCGAGCCGGTGCCGCCGCCGATGTAGATGGCGCGCAGGCTGCCGGTCTGGAAGCGCTTGTAGGACGCCCAGCGCTCGAGGTCGGCGACGATCGCGTCGACGAAGCGCGCCTCCTTGTTGCGCGGGTCGTGCGGGGAGAGCTGGTCGACGAAGTACGGGCAGGAGTAGCAGCGCACCCGGCAGAACGGGATCGACAGGTACATCACGTAGTCCTGGCCGGTCTGGTCGAGCGCCAGCTGCGGCAGGAAGTCCTGGCCGGAGCGGTTCTCCCAGAGCGCCGGCGGATACAGGATGAACGGGGTGGTGTACTTCTGCGGGTACGGCTGCGTGGTCACGGGCGCGGTCATGCGGGGTCTCCAATCGGGCTTTCACGGGCTGGTGGCCGGCGGCGCTTCCTCGCATTGCTGACGGATCGTCAGACGGCGCTGCGCGGCTCGGCGTACATCGGCAGGCCGCCCTCGGGGCGGAGGGTCATCACCGGGCCGGCGACCACCCGGTGGCCCGGGACGGACCGCAGCCGGAACCGCTGCACCACGGTGGCGAGCAGCAGTTGCGCCTCCATCAGCGCGAAGTGCACGCCCAGGCACTGGCGTTGGCCGCCACTGAACGGGACGTAGGCGTAGTGGTGCTGCTTGGCGGCGTTCTCCGGGGTGAACCGCTCCGGGTCGAAGCGCTCGGCGTCGGGCCAGTAGTCGGGGTGACGGTGCACGACCCAGGGGCAGATGGTGATGCTGGCGTCCTTCGGCAGCGGCAGGCCGCCCACCTCGTCGGGGCCGTTGCCCCAGCGGGCCAGCAGGTAGATCGGCGGGTAGAGCCGCATCGCCTCCTGGACGACCTGCCTGCTGTACGGCAGGTTCGGCAGGTCGGCCACGGTCGCGGTGCGGCCGGCCAGCCGGGTGTCGACCTCGTGCTCCAGCCGCTCCAGCACCTCGGGGTGCTCGGCGAGCAGGTGGAAGGTCCAGGTCAGCGCGTCGGCGGTGGTCTCGTGGCCGGATAGCAGCAGGGTCATGACCTCGTCGCGCAGCTGCTGGTCGCTCATCCCGCTGCCGCCGTCCTCGTCGGTGACGGCCATCAGCAGGGAGAGCAGGTCCCCGGTGTCGACGGGGTGCTCGCGGCGGCTGGCGATGATGTCGTGGATGACCTCGTCCAGCTCGGCGACGTTGGCGTTGAACCGCTTGACGAGCGGCAGGAAGGGCAGGTTGACCATCAGCGGGCCGAAGGGGTTGCCGAGCAGCTTGGCGAACTGCTCGCTGACCTCGCTGAACGCGGACCCGACCTTGCCGGCCTCGTTGATGATGTCCATGTTGAACAGCGTCTGGCCGACGATGTCCAGGGTGAGCCGCATCATCTCGGCGTCGACGTTGACCGGGCCGTCCTCGCCGCGGGCGCCGCGCTCGCGCCAGCGGTCCAGCATCCGCAGCGTCGCGCCGGTCATCATGTCGCCGTAGGTGGCGACCCGCTGCTTGGTGAACCCCGGCTGGATCAGTCGCCGTTGGCGGTGCCACAGGTCGCCGTCGCTGGTCACCAGGCCCTTGCCCATGACCCGGCCGAGCAGCAGGAAGGCCGGGTGCGGGGCCTTGCTGTAGTTGGCCGAATTGGTGGCCAGCACGTGCCGGATGTGGTCCGGGTCGGAGAGGAAGTAGAAGTACTGGTTGGCCAGGAAGCGCACCTTGACGGCGTCGCCGTGCTGCCGGAAGACGTCGGTGAGCAGGGTGATCGGGTTCTTCGAGAAGCCGCGCGCGACGCCGAGCGGGGAGCCCCCGGTGGCGACCGGCCAGGTCTTCGCGGGGCGGGCCGTGGCCCCCCGCTCCGGGGCGAGGGTCATCGGGCCGCCGCCTTTGCGCCACCGATGCCGACGGGCCGGCCGATCAGGTAGGTGACCGGCGGGCCCCCTCGGCCCTCGGGCTTCAGCACGCCGGTCTCCCAGGAGTAGTCCGACGCGTCGAGGTCGTGCACCATCTCTCGAAGCTCCTCAGTGGTGTAGGTGCGCAGGTTGGAGGCGATGCCGTCCCACATGAACGCGAGCGGCACCAGCGGCACGAGGTAGCTGAAGAACAGCCGGCTGTAGCTGACCGGCCGCAGCCGCGCCGCCCACCCCCAGACCAGCAGTGGGCCGAGCGGGACGGTGAGCAGGACCGACGCCCAGCGGCGCTCGGTGAACTCGAACACGGCGATGGCCTCGCGCCGGCGGTAGGCGTCCGCCAGCACCCGGCGGGCGGTGTGCGGCCGCAGGTGGTGGAAGCCGGTGAACAGGGTGCGGAGTCCGGACAGCCGCTCGGGCACCGCGGTCGCGTCGACCGACTGCGCCTCGAAGCGGGTCCGGCCGTCACCGACGGTGCGGACGGCGGCCGCCAGCGCCTCCCGGTTGGGGTACTTGTCGGTGAGGACCAGCTCGACGTCCGCGTCCTCCTCGGCCAGCCGGCCCTTCAGCACCGTCCAGGGGCCGGAGCCACCGGAGCAGAGGTCGACGATCCGGGGGACGTCGTGCTCGCGGACCAGCTTGGCCAGCAGCGGCACCACCGGCGCGTAGACGTCGCCGCGCAGCACGATGGCCTCGCGCAGCAGGTCGGTGATCGGGTTCCGCAGCACCGCGGGGAACCAGGAGAGATCCTCGAACTCGAACAGGTGACGCCGTTTCATCGCAACTGACCTCGCTCCACTGGAGGGCGCCGTTCGGATTCCTCGGCGGTCGACGCCGGACAACCCCCATACTCCGCACGGGAATTCGAGCGGGCCATCCCCAAAACCATGCAGCGCTCCGGTCAAGCCCCAGCGGGGCGCTGCATAACGACGGCGAGTCGGCGCGCTTACCGCCTCCGAGCAGTCGGTATGCCCGCATAGCGGAGCCGCCGGCAAAGGCGCTCCAGTGGCGTTCGAGCGGGATTCGAGGGGGTGCCGCAAAAGCCGGTGAAGAATTGCCTGGCAACGAATTCCGGTCGCTGCGAATCGAATTTCACCGACGAAAGGACTTCCCCATGTGGGAGTACGAGCACAGCGTGGTCGCCGACGTCGCCCCCGAGGCGGTCTGGGCCCTCTACAGCGACACCACCACGTGGCAGAGCTGGGACCAGGGCCTGGACGCGATCGAGCTGCACGGCCCGTTCGAGGTGGGCACCAAGGGTCACCTGAAGCCCAAGGGCCAGGACGGCTTCCCGTTCACCCTGATCGAGGCCGAGCCGAACAAGCGCTTCACCGACGAGACCGTGGTCAACGGCCTGGTCCTGCACTTCATCCACATCCTGGAGGCGCAGGCGGACGGCCGCACCAGGATCACCCACCGGGTCGAGATCACCGGACCGGCCGCCGCCGAGGCCGCTCCGCACGTCGGCCCGGCCGTCACCGCCGACATCCCGGCCACCGTCGCCCGCCTCGCGGAGCTCGCCGCGGCCTGACCGGGCCCCTCCACCCACACGACACGCCCCAGGAGGCGCACGTGTCCATCATCGAGTCCAGGACTTCCACGGATGCGGCGCCTCCCGGGGCGCCCTCGCACGCCGCGGCCGGCCCGGGCCACCGGGCGGCCCACGGGATCGTCCTGCTCCTGCTCTGCCTCAGCGAGTTCATGATCTCGCTGGACTTCTCCATCGTGAACGTCTCGCTGCCCGTGATCCAGGGCGACCTCGGCTTCCGCGCCGGGGACCTGGTCTGGGTGGTCACCGCGTACGTCCTCGCCTTCGGCGGCTTCCTGATCGTCGGCGGCCGGCTCGCGGACCTCTACGGGCGCCGGCGCGTGCTGGTGCTCGGCCTGGCCGGCTTCACCACCGCCTCACTGCTGGCCGGACTCGCCGACTCCCCGGGGCAGTTGGTCGCCCTGCGGGCCGTCCAGGGCCTGTGCGCGGCGGCCGTCACCCCGGCCGCACTGGCCACCCTGACCACCACGTTCACCGGCGAGAAGGAGCGCCGGCAGGCGATGGGCGCCTGGGGCGCGGTGCTCGGCGCCGGCTTCGTCTCCGGCGTGGTCGGCGGCGGGGTCATCACCCAGTACCTGGACTGGTCCTGGGTGTTCTGGATCAACGTACCGATCGGCACCGTCCTCGCCGTGTTCGCCGCCCGGCTGCTCGGCCCCGGCCGGGACGGCCGCCGGCCGCGCCGGATGGACCTGCCCGGTGCCGTGCTGATCACCGGCTCGGTGGTGGCCCTGGTCTTCGCGCTCTCCGAGAGCAGCGTGACCGGCTGGACCTCCACCCGGGTGCTGGGCGCGCTGGCCCTGGCCTCGGTCGGCGGGCTGGCCTTCGCCGTGGTCGAAGTGCGCAGCGCCGAACCGGTGTTGCCGCTCGGCCTGCTCAAGCTGCGCCGACTGGTGGTGGCCAATCTGGCCAACGTGCTGATGATGGGCTCGTTCTTCGGCCTGGTCTACACCGTCACCCTGTTCCTCCAGGACGTGATGGCCTTCTCCCCGCTGCGCACCGGCCTGACCTTCGCGGGCGCCGGGGTGGCGGGGCTGGCGGCCGGCGCGGCCTCCGAGCCACTGGCCCAGAAGTTCGGCGCCACCCGGGTGCTGATCACCGGCGCGCTGTTCCAGGCGGCCGCCACCGGCGTGCTGGCCACCCTGCCGACCAGCGGCACCCAGCCGTTCGTGTCGGCCTGCACGGTGGTGGTGAACTTCAGCGGCGTGGTGGCGATCGTGATGATCAACCTGGCCGCGACGGCGGACGTCGCCGACCAAGACCAGGGCGCCGCCGGCGGTCTGCTGAGCACCTGCGAGCAGATCGGCGGGGCGATCGGTCTGGCCGTGATCTCCACGGTGGCCGCCTCCCGGGCGCACCACCTGGCCGGCTCGGCGCACCCCGACACCGGGGCACTGCTGGCCGGTGACCGCTGGGGCATGGCCATCGCGGCCGCGCTGGCGGTGGCCGGCGCGCTGACCGCCCTGGTCGGCCTGCGCGAGTCGAACCGGACCTGACGGTTCGTCACATCACGAGCGCCCCACCGCGATCGACCGCGGTGGGGCGCTCAGCTGCGCGCCTGGGTGCCGGGGCGCCGGGGCTCAGCCGCCGACGCGCAGGTAGTGGCCCCAGTAGCCCTGCCACGGGCCGTAGTGCTCGGCCAGCCGCTGGAACTGCGCCTCGTCGACCGGGCGGCCGTAGACCCGCTGGACCGCCCGGGCCATCTCCTTGTCGAGGACGATCCGCTCCATCCGGCCGAGCCCGCGGATCAGCAGGAAGGACGCCGACCACTCGCCGATCCCGTGCAGCCTCAGCAGCTGCTCGCGGACCTCCTGGTACGGCCCGGTGCGCAGGAACCCCTCGTCCAGTTCGGCCCAGAGCCGCACCGAGCGGTGCAGGTAGCCGGCCTTGCGCTGGTTGCCGATCAGCGCGGCCAGTTCCGCCTCCTCGAAGCGGGCCAGCTGCTCGGCGTCCGGGAAGGCCCAGAGCCGTTCGCCACCCACGTCGATCCGGTTGCCGACCGCCTCGACCAGGGCCCGCTTCATCTGCCGGGCCACCGGCATCGGCACCCGCTGGCACAGGATCGCCCAGCAGAGCAGTTCGAACGGGGAGGGGAACTTGACCTGGTGGTAGCCGTGCAGCCGCTCCGCCACGCGCGCGAAGGGCTCGTCCTGCCGGGCCAGCCGGTAGAACTCGGTCAGGTCGTCGGAGAGTCCGAGGTAGAAGTCGATCCGGTCGGTGACCGCCGCGACCACCTCCGGGCCGATCGGCTGCGTGGCCGCGAGCCGGGCGTCCAGGCCGGATGCGCCCGATGCGCCCGATACGCCGGAAGTCCCGGACGCCCCGGCTCCCCCGGCAGTCCCGGCCGCCCCGGGCGCCGCCGTCAGGCGCACGCCCAGGGTCGTCCCGGCCTCCCGGACGGCCAGCGTGAGCGCCGCCTGCGCGGTGCCCTGCTGGCCGGCCATCGCCGGGAAGGAGCCGATGAAGCCGAGTGAGGCCCGGAAGTCGAACGGCTCCCGGGCGGGCAGCCGGACGTCGGTCAGGTGCAGGGCCGCCGCCTCCGTGGCCATGGGTCAGCCCTCCTTGGGGTTGCCGGGCAGTCCCGAAGCGAGCGGCTGGCCCCACTCGTCGGAGAGCGCGTACAGCACGGCGAGGGCCGCGTTGCGCGGGACGGGGGCGAAGAACTCGGCGTCGGCCTTCTCCACCGCGTACATCGCCCGCTCCAGCAGGGCGGCGCCGGCCTCGGTGACCCGCACCCGCTTGGCGCGGGTGTCGACCGGGTCGGGGATGCGCTCGACCAGGCCCTTGCTCTCCAGCGTGCGCAGCACCTGGCTGGTCATCATCGGGTCGGTGCCGGAGTGGTCGGCCAGGTGTCGCTGGGTGGGCGGCCCCTCCTGGGCGCCGAGCCAGCCGGCGCCGGCCAGCAGCACGAACTGCACGTGCGTCAGGTCGTGCGGCTTGAGGGCCGCGGCGATCGACCGCTGCCAGGAGAGGGTGACGCGCCAGAGCAGGAAGCCCGGGCTCTCGGCCGGCTTGGCGGGCCGTTCGAAGTCGGCCTCCGGCTGGTTCTGCACTGCGGAGTCGTTCATGGCGGTGCTCACTTCCCCTCCCCGAGCTGGTGGTGCCGGCTGTGCTGGTGCTTCCCCATAGGTGGGCCCCTCTCCACTTGCTATGCGCGTTTACTATATCGGATACGAGCATCCCCGGCGACCCTGCTGGGCGCAATCGCGGACGGGTCAGATCAGCGCCAGTTCCATCGCCCTGGCCACCGCCATCCCGCGGCTGTTCACCCCCAACTTGACGTTGATGTTGGCCAGGTGCCGGGCCGCGGTGTGCTCGGAGATCCCCAGGATCCGGGCGATCGCCCGGTTGGAGAGCCCGTCCCTGGCCCGCCCGATCACCGCCAGCTCGCGGTCCGTCAACAGCCCGCGGCCGGGGTTGGCGAACGCCGTCAACTCGGCCAGCACCGCGTCCGGATCGGTGAAGTACGGCAGTGAGGCCCCGCCCGGCAGGGTGCGGCTCACCGCCTCCGGAAGCGCCTCCACCATCCGGCGCGCGACCGCCGCCGGGCACAGGTAACTGTCCTCCCGGCGCAGCAGCAGCGTGGGAACGGCCACCCCGCCCAGCTCCTCCCAGGCGTTCAGCGCGCAGGAGTCCAGGAACAACGCGGCCGCCGCCTCCGGCTGGGCGCACATCCGCTGGTAGTCGGCGTACCAGCGGACCTCCTCCGGCCGCGTGCCCGGCAGCAACAGCTCGGCCACCAGCCGGGAGCCCAGGTGCCAGTCCGCCCGGACCAGCCGCTCCACCGCCCCGGGCAGGTCGTCGGCCAGCCCGTCCGGGTGGTCGCGGTCCACGGTGAACGACGGCGCGGTGCCGAACAGCACCAGCCGGCTCACCCGGTCCGCGTACCGGGCGGCGAACAGCAGCGCCAGCGGACCGGCCAAGCCGCTCGCCAGCAGGATCACCCGCTCCTCCGCGCACGCGTCCACCACCGCCGCGAGATCGGCGAGTTGACGCTCCCGGGAGAAGTCGGGCTCCTCCTCGGCCGACATCCCCACCCCGGGTGGGTCGTAACGGATCACCCGGAAGGCCCCCGCCAACGACCGATGGAAGTCCCCCACCGGCCCCACCGACCAGTCCACCGACAGGTGCGAGACCCAGCCGGGCAGGACCAGCAGCGCCGGACCCTCGCCGGCTGCCGTCCATGAGATGTGCCGACCGCCCTCGACCAGGCGGCGGCGGACCAGCGGCGCTTCCCCGCGTCTTGCTCCCGTCGGCCTGCTCATCCCTCGCTCTTCCCCCTTGCTCCAGCAGCCACGTGCCGTTGCTGTGCTGCTCGCAGCGTAAGGAAGCCCGGGGCCCGGAGGCTCGAGCCGGACTAGACGGCGGCAGGACCACCACCCGGCCCCGGCGAAGTACGCAGGTCGGGGCGGAACACCCCCACCGCGCTGCACAGTTCTGGGGATGGAGCACCCGTCGGCCGCCCCGCACACTGAGGTCCGGAAGGCAGGGGGAAGGAAGGCCGAGATGACGACGACCGTCGAGGAGACCATCTGGACGTCCGTGGTGCACGGCGCCGTGCACGGCGCGACCGTGACCGACCTCGGCGGTCGCCACCCCATGTCCGTCTCCGCCTGCGGCTTCACCGCCGAGGACGCCCGCCGCGGCGCGCTCACCCGCTACCTGGCGGCGCGCGCCCTCCAGGAGGCCGCCAACGGCCCGACGTCCGTCGGGCCGGGCCCGGTCCGGGCGCTGGGGCCCGCGGACTTCGTGCCCGGCGGTGCCGAACCCGGCGCCGCCCCGCCGCTGCCCGCGCTCGCGGGCGTCGGCGCGGTCAGCGGGCTGCGCTACCTGGTGCCGGCCCGGATCTTCTTCTCCGCCCCCGTTCCCGCCGCCGTGCGCGAACCCGTCCTGGACGGCGCCGCCGCACCCGGCCCGGCGCTCGCCGAGGTGCTCGCGCTGGACGTCGCGGCCCGCTGGTGGCGCCACCCGCACACCCGGCTGGCCGACGCCACCGTGCTGCTGGCCGACCGGCTGCCGGAGGAGGTCCGCCGGGCGCTGCCCGCGCACGGGCTGACGGCGGAGTCGTTCCTGTGGACCTCGGTCGGCTTCGCGCTCGGCATGGTCGTGATGCACCGCGGCGACGGCGAGGCGGCGAGCTTCGGGGTGAGCGGGCGGGAGACGCCCGGCGCCGCCCTGGAGGACGCCTTCCTGAAGGCGATGGCCGCCCGGCTGGGCCGCCCGCCCGGGCCCGGATCGGCCCGCCGGACCGTACGGCCCGGTGCGCACCGCGCCCGGCGCACCCGCTTCGCGCCGCCCACCGGCCCGAGCGGCACCCGGGCGCTGACGGCCTGGCACCAGGGCTCGGAGCAGCTGGCGCTACTGCGCCGCCACGCCGTCGGCCGACTGCCCTCCGGCGCCTGGCCGGCCGTGGACTGGGTGGAGCTGGCGCACCGGCGGTTCGGCCACGAGCCGGTGCTGGTCAGGCTGGCGACCGCGGACGGCGGGCACACCGTCCAGGCCGCGTGTCCGGGGGCCGAGGTCTACCGCGCCTCGGCCGTCTCGGCGCCGAGCTTCCCGTTCTGAACCCGGCGGTGCGGCCGTCGGCACCCGGCGTCCTCGCGCCGGGCCTTCGTCATGCCGCCAGCAGGTCGAGCAGCCGCTCCAGCGCGCCGCGGTCCGCGGCGGCCAGGCCGGCCAGCAGTTCCTCGTCCACCTGCCGCTCCAGCGCGGCGAGTTCGGCGGCGAGGCGGGTGCCCCGGTCGGTCAGCTCGATCCGGTAGGCGCGCCGGTCGGCCGGGTTGCGGCGGCGGACCACCCAGCCCTGGTCCTCGAGTTGGTCGATCAGCCCGACCATGCTGGTCCGGTCGATCCCGAGCTGTTCGCCGAGGGCCTGCTGGGCGCTGGGGCCCTCGGCCGCCAGGGCGGCCAGCACGGCGTGGTCCTTGGGCCGGACGCCGCGGTCCGCGAGCGCCCCGGCCAGCCGGTCGGAGAACCGGTCGGCCGCCTGGCGCAGCAGCCGGCCGGTGCCGGGCTCGGGCCGCCGGGCCGTGGCGGTGTCCGCGCTGTTCGCGGTGTCCGCGGTGTCACCGCTGTCCGCGGTCGCAGCCATGGACCGTCACCTCCTTGAGCAGATTGTCATGCGCGATGATAGTCAGCTCTAGAGATGGTTTTCCAGCCCCCGGGCCCGAATCGCCCGGCTCCCTCCGCTTCCCGTGCCGCGGGCAGGCCCCGACCACGGGCGGCGACGGGCTCTCGGCCTCGGCCGACGGCAGCGCGGCGGGCAGCGCCACCAGCGCGACCGCCAGCCCCGCGCCGTGCGCCAGCGCCACCGGGACGGACCGTCCGTCCACCGTGCGCAGCAGCGGCGCGCCCGCCTCCGTACGGTCCCAGCGGGTCCGGCCCGCCGGGCGGCCCGCGTCCGCGCACAGCGCCTCCCAGGCCCGCCGTCCGGCCAGCCGGGCGGCCGCCGAGTGGGCCCGCTGCCGCTCCCTGCGCGCCAGGGCCGCCGGGACGGCCACCACGGCGGCCCGCAGCCGCGGCGACGGACGGCGGCCGAGGTCCGGAGCCGCGACCACCGCCGCCAGCACCGAACCCGCGAACTCCCGTACCGCGCCGTGCAGCAGCCGCGGGAAGTCCGGCGGGTGGCGGCCGCCCGCGATCCGGACCGCCCGGGCACCACCGCCGGCCGGCGCCACCTCGATGCCGCGCCAGCCGATCCCGTCGAAGCCCGTCCCGAGCGCCTTGAGCACGGCCTCCTTGACCGCCCAGACCTCGGCCAGCGCACGCGGGTCGGCCGCGGTGGCGGAGAGCTCTCGCTCGGTGAACGCCACCGCGGCCACCTGCGGGGTGCGCCGCAGCCGTACCGCCCAGTCCGCGACGTGCGAGACGTCGACCCCCAAGCGGACCACCACGGCTCAGCCCGCCTCTCGACCGTCCGGCTCGCCGGTCCGCCGATCGGGGCCCCGGGTTCCGCCGGGGTGGGCGGGGGCCGCCGGGGCCGTCCCGGTCGGGCCGGGGTGAGCGGGCGCCGTCCCGGTCGGGCCGACCATCGCGACCACCCTGGTCCAGCCGGCGCCGGCGCCCGCCACGGCGACCGGGAAGCAGGTCACCATGAAGCCGGTCGGCCCGGGCAGGTCCTCCAGCCGGTTGAGCTTCTCCAGCTGCAGGTACTCGTTGACCCGCCCGTAGATGTGAGCGGGCCACAGCACCTCGCGGTCCCCGGTGCGGTGGTACTCCTCGACCATCGCGGCCATCGGGCGGTCCAGCCCCCAGGCGTCGATGCCGATCACCTTGACGCCGCGCTCCACCAGGAAGGCGGTCCCCTTCCCGGAGAGTCCGGCGTACTCGGTCAGGTACTCGGCGGTGCCCCAGTGCTTCGAGGCGCCGGTCCAGAGCAACACGATGTCGCCCGGGGCCAGTTGGTGCCCGGCCTGGTCCAACGCCGCGATCAGGTGGTCCACCGTGATCGCGCTGCCGACCGGTACGTGGCGGACGTCCAGCCGCACGCCCGGTCCGTAGCACCACTCCAGCGGGACCTGGTCGATGCTCTTCGCGGGCGCGCCGCCGGACTCCGGCCCGTAGTGCAGGGGCGCGTCCATGTGCGTCCCGGTGTGGGTGGTCAGCGTGACGGTCTCGTTGGAGACCGCCATGCCGTCCGGGAACGCGTCCGGACCGAGTCCGAGCACGACGGCTCCGGTCGCGTGGTCGAGCACCTCGACCTCCACCGGGGTCGCCTCGCTCGGGGTGTCCTGGACGATGACGCTCAGGTCGATCAGCCGGAGCCCGGGCACCGCGGGCGGTTGGCCCTCGTGCTCTGTCATCCCGCCTCCTCTCCTCGCTGTCGTCGGTCCCGCCCACCGGGCCGGCGGGCGGGCCGCCGTTCAGATCCGCCCGTCCAGGAACTCGACCAGCTGGGCCACCGTGCGGACGTTCTTCAGCGCCTTGCCGTCGGGGGCCTGGCCGCCCACCAACGAGGCGACGGTCTCGACCAGTTCGGCGGAGTCGATGTCCAGGTCGGCGCGCAACTGCGCCTCCGGGACGACCTCCTCGGCCTCGATGCCGAGTTCCACCAGCACGGCCTTGAGGCGCTCGAAGGTGGACGGGGTCTGGGTGCTCATCTCGGTTTCTCCCTCTGACTGGTTGAAGTTGACTGCTCCGAGTGTTGACTGCTCCGACGGTGCGTCAGTTCGCTGTTCCGGCGGGCCCGCGCAGCACCAGGGCCGCCACGGTGCCGTCCGCGCCGCGCGCGTTGACCAGCGCGCTGCGCACCGGCCGCACCCGGGGCGCGTCGACGATCAGGTCCAGTTCGGTCGCCGCCCGCTCGCCCGCGGTGATCCCGGCCACCGGCGGGACCGCCCCGTGGCGGATCGCCAGCAGCGCGGCGAGCAGGTCCACGGCCGGGGCCGCGCCGAGCAGGTGACCGGTGACCGGCTTGACGGTGGTGCACGGCACCCGGTCGACCGCGCCCGCGCCGAGCAGGTCCTGCACCGCCCGGACTTCACCGGCGTCGGCGTAGACGGTGCCCTGGGCGTCCAGGGCGATCAGGTCGAGGTCCTGCGGGGCGACCTCGGCCTCCTTCAGCGCGGTCTGCGCCACATGGGTCAGCACGTCGGTGCCGGTGCGGCCGAAGACCTGGTCCGAGCCGGCGTGCCCGGCGGCGAACCCGGCCACCTCGGCGAGCACCTCGGCGCCGCGCGCCCGGGCGCTCTCCTCCGCCTCCAGGGTGAAGACCACCGCGCCCTCCCCCACCAGGAAGCCGTCCGCCCCGGCGCCGAACGGCCGGTAGTCGCCCGGGGTGAGCCGCCCGCTGGTCTCGCAGAAGGTGTACGCGTACGGCGTGACCGGCGCCTCGGCACCGCCGGCCAGCATCGCGTCCGCGCGGCCCTCGGCGATCGCCCGCGCCGCGTAGCCGACGGCCACGGCGGCACTGGCGGTGTCCGCCGCGACGGTCTTGGAGAAGCCCTTGATCCCCCACTTGATGCTGATCTGGCCCTGCGGCGCGGTGGGGAACCAGGCGGAGGCGATGTACGGGCTGACACCGGTGTAGCCGACCCGGCAGAGCCGGCGCATGCTCTCCTCGGTGATCTCCCAGCCGCCGTACATGTTGCCCAGGTAGACGCCCACCCCCTCGGGGGCGTCCGCCGGGTCCAGCCCGGCGGCGGTCAGCGCGTCCTGCGCGGCGACCAGGGCGAGTTGGCAGAAGCGGTCCATCCGCTTGCGCAGCCGCAGCGGGATCGAGGCGACGGCCTCGTCCCCGGCCGTGCCGGCGCGGTGCGCGGTGTACTGCCCGGTCGGGAAGCGGTCGATCTCGGCGACCGCCGGGCGGGCCTCGCCGACCAGTTCCCAGAACTGCTCGGTGGTCCGCGCGCCCGGGAGCGCCAGCCCCACCCCGGTGATGACGACCTTGCGCATCTCGTGTCCTCTCTTTCCGTCGGGTGGCTCAGGCGCGGCCGAGGACGACCGTCGAGTGGATGCCGCCGAAGCCGCTGGAGAGGCTGGCCACGGCGTCCACGGTCGCCTCGCGGGCGGTGTTGGGGATGTAGTCGAGGTCGCAGTGCTCCCCGGGCTCGACGTGGTTGATCGTCGGCGGCAGCCGGTGCTCGTTGAGGGCGAGCACGCAGGCCACGAACTCCAGGGCGTTGGCGGCGGCCAGCGCGTGGCCGACCATCGACTTGATCGAGCTGACCGGCGTGCGGTACGCCCGCTCGCCCAGCACCAGCTTGACGGCGTTGGTCTCGCACACGTCGTTCTGCGGCGTCGAGGAGCCGTGGGCGTTCACGTAGCCGATCCGCTCGGCGGGCAACCTCGCGTCGTCCAGCGCCAGTTGGAAGGAGCGCGCCAGATCGGTGCCGTGCTCGGCCAGGTCGGTCATGTGGAAGGCGTTGGCGCTGCTGCCGAAGCCGAGCACCTCACCGAGGATCACGGCGCCGCGGTCGCGGGCGTGCTCCCACTCCTCCAGCACCGCGATGCCGGCGCCCTCGGCCAGCACGAAGCCGTCCCGGAAGCGGTCGAACGGGCGGGAGGCGTGCTCCGGATCGTCGTTGCGCACCGACAGCGCGCCGATCACGTCGAAGCAGGCGACCACGAACGGGGTGATCGGCGCCTCGGCGGCCCCGGCCACCATCACGTCGGCCTCGCCGCGCCGGATGGCGTCGAAGGCGAAGCCGACCGCGTCGTTGCCGCCGGTGCAGCCGGTGGTCAGGGTGACCGCCGGGCCGTACAGGCCGAAGGCGTCGGCGACGGCCGCGGTCGGGGTGTTGAAGGTCGCGGACAGGTGCAGCCGGCGGTGCGCGGCGGCCACCTCGATCGGGCCGGTGCCGCCCGCCGTGAGGCCCGGGAAGTGCTCGGTCATGAACTTGGTGCCGCCGATCGCGTTGGCGATCACCACCCCGGTACGGAACGGGTCGAGGTCGTCCGCTCCGTCCAGTCCGGCGTCGGCCATCGCCTCGTACGCGGCGGCCAGGGCGATCCGGACCATCCGGTCGTCGCCGTCCGGCTCCTCGGCCGGGCTGCCGGGCAGCACCACCGGCGGCAACTGGCCGGCGATCTGCGAGTTGAAGCCCGCGGCATCGAACGAACCGATGCGCGAGACGCCGTTGCGGCCCTCCCAGAGGCCCTCGGCGAAGTCCTTCTTTCCGATGCCATTGGGGGCCAGGACCCCCAGGCCCGTGATCGCGACTCGACGCATCGCGCTCTCCTTGTCCCTCTCGGTCGGTCAAGTGGTCGGTGCTCAATGCTCGTTACGGCCGGTCGGGCCGGTCACCGTGCTCACGCGGCAGGCATTCCCTAGGCCACCAGCAGGTGTTCATCACCCACGGTGAGCGCCATCGCGTCGCCCCAGCCGGCACAGGACGCGGACACCGCCTTGCGGTCGAACTGCCGCAGCAGACCGCGTAGGACGGTGCCGGGGCCGACCTCGACGCAGGTGTCCACGGCCTCGGCGCGCAGCGTCTCCATCACCCCCACCCACTCCACGGGCGCGGCGATCTGCTGGGCCAGCAGACGGCGGTAGGAGTCGAGATCGGTGACCAGCCGGCCGGTCATGCTGCTGATCAGCGGCGTGTGGCCGGTGTGCAGCGGCAGATCGGTGATCAGCGGGGCCAGCCGCTCCTCCGCCTGCGCCATCAGCGGCGAGTGGAAGGCACCGTGCACCTCCAACGGGACCACCGCCTTGGCGCCCCGCTCCAGCAGCGTCCCGGACAGCAGCCGGACGGCCTCGGCCTCCCCCGAAACCACCGACTGACGCGGGCTGTTGGCGTTGGCGACCACGACCGTGCCGGCCACCTCCCCGGCCGCCGCGCGCACCGCCGCCGGGTCCATCCCCAGCACGGCGGCCATCGCTCCCGGGGCGGCGACACAGCAATCCGCCATCTCCGCCGCCCGGTTGGCCACCACCACCAACGCGTCATCCAGATCGAGCCACCCGCCCGCCACCAGCGCCGAGTACTCCCCCAGACTGTGCCCGGCCACCACGGCCGGCACCAGCCCCAACAGGTCCAACTCGGCCGTCAACGCGCAGGACAGCGCCAGCACGGACAGCTGCGTCGGCACCGTCTCGGTCAGCCGCTCGGCCGGCCCCTCCAGCACCGCCGCCTCGATGTCCTGCCCGACCATCTCCCCCGCCCGGCGCAACACCTGCCCGAAGAAGGGCGACCGCTCGTACAGGTCGGCCCCCATACCCACGTGCTGGCTGCCCTGCCCCGGAAAGAGGAACGCGTACCGGTGCCCCATGAGCTGCCACCCTCCCTCTCTCTGCATCACCATCCTTGAAAGTCAGCATGACTGATGGTTTCTCTCACTGTCAATCAGCTCACCCGACCATCAGTTCACCTCCCCCGCCCTCCCCGGCCCCGAACCCCACAAAAAGGGCCAGGCCCGGACAGAGTCCGAACCTGGCCTTCCCACCTACCTGTCCGTGCCCTCCCACGCCAGACGCCTTCCACCACGGTGGACGCGGATGGCGTCCGGCAGTGGGGTTCGCCAATACGTTTGCCTCGGATGACGATGTGCGGCGATGATGTGCCGCCACTACGGAGCGGGGAGCACGCGAGCATGGACATCCAGGTCACTTACGAGGCCACCACCGAGGACATCGTCGCGTCGGTGACGGCGCACGGAGCCGCCCGGCTCCGGCTCCGGTGGGCCATCGTCGGCCTGTGGTTGCTGGTGGCGGTGGCCGGTGCGGCCGCGGGCAGCACCTGGTTCGCGATGTCGGCGTTCGTCTTCGGGGCCTTGCAGGTGGTGAACATCACCGCGGGCGGCAGGTGGGCGGGGCGGACCGTCGCCCCGCGCTACGTCGGACCCACTGCCGTGAGGATCACTGACGACGCCCTTCAGCTGACCACGCCGGCTCTGGACTGCAGCATTCCCTGGTCCTCGGTCACCAAGGTGGCGCACAACCCCGTGGCATGGACGGTGCAGTCACGGAAGGCGGGTGCCGCGCCGCTGACGGCGACGGTGCTCAAGGCGCCGTTCACCGAGGCGCAGCACGCTGAGTTCGACATGTTCCTGGCACGCCTGCCCGAGGTGAACCACAAGGGCCAGACCGCGAGTGAGGGCAAGGTCCCGGCCGGCGGACGGTAAGGGAGGGCGGGATCGTCCTCCCTGGAACAGCCGCCGCGCACGTACGACAGCGGCCGTCCGCGCCGGGCCGGACTACCACCCATGCGCGCGAAGCCCGTTGGGAAGTTCGAACGAACCCCACCGCACCGTCGACGTCTGCTGAGCCGCCTCCAGCGCACAGCCTGCGGGCAGCCCTCCACGAAGCTGCCACCACGGCCGCCGCGCCGTCATCGGCAAGCAGCGTGGGCGACACCTAGGGGCCGTCTTCAAAGCTGATCAAGTGATGAGGAATCATGTCCGTCATGGTGCGTCGTCATGAGCTGTCGGATGCCGAGTGGGCTGTGCTGTCGCGGTTCCTGCCGGCTTCGGGG
>NZ_JBVHXY010000009.1:0-33870 GCF_055569215.1 Kitasatospora sp. NPDC029312
CCACGGCGACGGGCACACCAGCTTCATCGAAGTCAGCCCCCACCCCGTCCTCACCCCCGCCATCGAAGAAACCCTCCACCCCCACCCCACCCTCATCACCGGCACCCTCCGCCGAAACGAAGGCAACTGGACCCGCCTCCTCACCTCCCTCACCCACCTCCACACCCACGGCCACCCCATCGACTGGACCCCCCACCTCCACCCCGGCCACCACCCCGACCTCCCCACCTACCCCTTCCAACGCGAACGCTTCTGGCTGACCGCGCCCGCGACCGCGAACCCCCGCACCGCCGGACTCGACTCCGCCGAGCACCCGCTGCTCGCGGCGGCCGTCCCGCTGCCGGACGACGAGGGGATGCTCCTGATCGGCCGGCTCTCCGCCGCCACCCACGCCTGGCTCGCCGACCACGCCGTCTGGGACACCGTCCTCGCCCCCGGGACCGCCCTGGTCGAACTCGCCCTGCACGCCGGCCGCCGGCTCGGCTGCCGCCACATCGAGGAGCTCACCCTCCAGGCGCCGCTGGTCTTCCCCGACCAGCAGGCCGTCCGGGTCCAGGTCCGCGTCGGCGCTCCGGACGCCGCCGGCCGCCGTACCCTCACGGTCCACTCCGCGGCCGACGGCTCCGAGGCCGGCGACGCCTGGACCTGCCACGCGACCGGCACCGTGTCCCCAGCCGAGCCGTCCGCGGAGTGGGCGGTCGGCGCCGTCTGGCCGCCGGCCGGGGCCGTGCCGGTCGAACTCGACGGGCTCTACCAGCGGCTGGCCGAGGACGGGCTCGGGTACGGGCCGGTGTTCCGGGGGCTGCGCGCCGCCTGGCGGCTCGGCGGCGAGGTGTACGCCGAGGTCCGGCTGCCGCGCGAGCAGCACGACGCGGCCGCGCAGTACGGTCTGCACCCGGCCCTGCTGGACGCGGCCCTGCACACCACGCTGATCGACGGCGCGGCGCAGGTGCGGCTGCCGTTCTCGTGGAGCGGGGTCACTCTGCACGCCACGGGCGCGACCGCGCTGCGGGTGCGGCTGACTCCCACCGGCCCGGACCAGTTGTCGCTGGCGGTGGCCGATCAGACCGGTCTGCCGGTGGCCACGCTCGACTCGCTGGCCGTCCGGCCGGTCTCCCGGGCGCAGTTGGGCTCCGCCGCCCACCGCGCCGGTGCCGACTCGCTGTTCCAGCTGACGTGGCAGGAGCTGCCCGGCCGTGCGGCCGCGAGCGCCGTCCGCCATGCGGTGCTCGGTCCCGACGGGCTCGGCGGGGACGCCTACCCGGATCTCGCCGCTCTCGCCGACGCTGTCGGTGCCGGCGCCCCGGTGCCCGAGGCCGTTGTCGTCCGCTGGACGGCGGAGCCCGGCGGGGACACCCTGTCCGCGGACGCGGCCGGGTGGGCGGTGGAGCGGGCGTTGTCGCTGCTCCAGTCCTGGGTGGGCGACGAGCGGTTCGGGACCGCCCGGTTGGTGCTGGTGACCGACTGCGCCGTCGCCACCTCCTCCGATCCGACGGCCTCGCCTGACCTCGCCGCGGCCGCCGTCTGGGGCGCGGTGCGGTCGGCCCAGGCCGAGCACCCGGGCCGGTTCGTCCTGCTGGACCTCGACGGCCCGGTGGCCGAAGACCCCGTGACCGGCGACTCCGCCGCCCGATCGGCCGCCCTGCCGGCGGTGCTGTCGGCCGTGCTGGACGACGCCGAGCCGCAGTACGCGGTCCGGGCCGGGCGGGTGCTGGTGCCACGGCTGGCGCGGCTGCACCCGGACGACGGTTTCGCCGCCCCCGGTCTGGACCCGGAGGGCACGGTGCTGATCACCGGGGGGACCGGCACGCTGGGCGCGCTGGTCGCCCGGCACCTGGTCGACACCTACGGCGTGCGGCACCTGTTGCTGGTCAGCCGGCAGGGCCGGCAGGCCCCGGGGGCCGCCGAACTCGCCTCTTCCCTGGCCGAGTCGGGCGCCGAGGTGACGATCGCCGCGTGTGACGCGGCCGACCGTGGCGCGCTGGCCTCGGTGCTCGCCGCCGTCCCGGCACACCACCCGCTGACCGGGGTGGTGCACGCGGCCGGGGTGCTGGACGACGGCACGCTCGCCTCGCTCACGCCCGAGCGGGCCAGGGCCGTCCTGCGCCCGAAGGCGGACGCCGCCTGGAACCTGCACGAGCTGACGCTCAACGCCAAGCCGGCGATGTTCGTGCTGTTCTCGGCCGCGGGCGGGCTGCTCGGCAATGCCGGTCAGGCCAACTACGCCGCCGCGAACGCCTATCTGGACGGTCTGGCCGCGCACCGCCGCGCCCTGGGCCTGCCCGGGGTGTCGATGGCGTGGGGGCTGTGGTCGGCGGCCAGCACGATGACCAGCGGCCTCAGCGAGGCGGACCGGTCGCGGATGCGGCGCTCCGGCGTGCTGCCGATGTCCACGGCGGCGGGGCTGGCGCTGTTCGACACGGCGCTCGCCCAGGAACGGCCGCTGGTGCTCCCCGTCCGGCTGGACCTTCCCGCGCTGCGGGAGGGCGGGTCGACGCGGGACCTGCCGCTGCTGCGGACGCTGCTCGGCGCGGCGCCCCGGCGCGCGGCCCGCGCCGAGGCGGCGGCCGACACCGGCCCCGGACTGTCTCTCGACGGGCTGTCCGCCGCCGAACGGACGCACCGGCTGGTCGAGTTGGTGCGGGGCCAGGCGGCCGCGGTCCTCGGACACGCCTCGCCGGAGGCGGTCGGCACCGGGCGCGGCTTCCTGGAGTCCGGCTTCGACTCGCTGCGCGGGGTGGAGCTGCGCAACCGGCTGGCCACGGCCACCGGTCTGCGGCTGCCGGCGACGCTGGTCTTCGACCACCCGACGCCCGCCGCCGTGGCCGAGCACCTCGGGGAGCTGCTGGCGCAGCGGGAACGGCCGAGCGATTCGCCGGTCCTCCTCGACCTCGACGGCCTGGAGGCGGGCCTGCGCGACCTCGCCCCAGCGGACCGGGCGGCGCGTGAGCGGCTCGCCGCCCGGCTGCGCGGGCTGGCCGCGCAGCTGCACCCGCCGCAGGCCGGGCCGTCCACCGGACCCGCCGCCGAACGCGCCTCTGAGGACGAGGAGTTCGGCGACGCGACGCTCGACGAGATCCTCGACATCGTCGACAGCGAACTGCGGAACTCGTGACCACGCCCGCCCCGGCCCCGTCGTCGGACCCGTCGTTGAACCCGTCGTTGAACAGAGAGGCGCACAGCGGAATGACGAGTGACGAGAAGGTCGTCGACGCGCTCAAGCGGCTGACCGTCGACCTGCGCAGGACGCGCCGGCGGCTCCAGGAGCTGGAGGACGGGGCCCGCGAGCCGATCGCGATCGTCGGCATGGCGTGCCGCTACCCCGGCGGGGTCGCCTCCCCGGAGGACCTGTGGCGGGTGGTGGCCGAGGAACGGGACGTCATCTCGCCGTTCCCGACCGACCGCGGCTGGGACACCGGACTGTACGACCCCGACCCGGCCCGGCACGGCTCGGTGTACGTCCGCGAGGGCGGATTCCTGCACGACGCCGCCGAGTTCGACCCGGCGTTCTTCGGCATGAGCGCCCGCGAGGCGCTGGCCACCGACCCGCAGCAGCGGCTGCTGCTGGAGACCTCCTGGGAGGCCTTCGAGCGGGCGGGCATCGACCCGGCGTCCCTGCGCGGCAGCCGGACCGGCGTCTTCGCCGGGGTGATCTACCAGGACTACGCCTCACGGCTGCGCCGGGTGCCGGGGGAGTTCGAGGGCTACGTCGGCAACGGCAGCACCGGCAGCGTCGCCTCCGGCCGGGTCGCCTACACCCTCGGTCTGGAGGGCCCGGCCGTCACCCTCGACACGGCCTGCTCCTCCTCCCTGGTGGCGCTGCACCAGGCCGCGCAGGCGCTGCGCAGCGGCGAGTGCACGCTGGCCCTGGCCGGCGGTGTGACGGTGATGGCCTCGCCGATGGCGCTGGTCGAGTTCAGCCGTCAGCGGGGGCTGGCGCCCGACGCGCGGTGCAAGGCCTTCTCGGCCACGGCCGACGGGACGGCCCTGGGCGAGGGCGTCGGGATGCTGCTGCTGGAGCGGCTCTCGGACGCCCGGCGGCACGGCCGACGCGTCCTCGCGGTGATCCGGGGTAGCGCCGTCAACCAGGACGGTGCGAGCAGCGGCTTGACGGCACCGAGCGGGCCCGCCCAGCAGCGGGTGATCCGGCAGGCGCTGGAGAACGCCGGGCTGTCGGCGCGGGACGTGGACGCGGTGGAGGCGCACGGCACCGGAACGACGCTGGGCGATCCGATCGAGGCGCAGGCGCTGCTGGCCACCTACGGTCGGGAGCGGGCCGGTGCGGAGCCGCTGTGGCTCGGGTCGGTGAAGTCGAACATCGGTCACGCCCAGGCGGCGGCGGGTGTGGCCGGGGTGATCAAGACGGTGCTGGCGATCCGGCACGGCGTGCTGCCGCGCACGCTGCACCTCGACGGCGTCAATCCGCACGTGGACTGGGAGGCGGGCGCGGTGTCGCCGCTGACCGCCGCCCGGCCGTGGCCGGTGACCGAGCGGCCGCGCCGGGCCGGGGTGTCGTCCTTCGGGGTGAGCGGCACCAACGCGCACCTCGTCCTGGAGGAGGCCGAACCCGCACCGGCCGAACAGCCCGCACCTTCCGAACCTCCCCAGCAGCCCGGGCAGCCCGGGACGACCCTGCCGTGGGTGCTCTCCGGCCGGACCGAGGCCGCGCTGCGCGCGCAGGCCGCACGGCTGCTGGAGCACCTGGACGAGCACCCCGGGTGGTCCGCCGCCGAGGTGGGCGCGGCACTCGCGGGCACCCGTACGGCCTTCGAGCACCGGGCCGTCCTGCTGCGGGCGGACCGGGCCGGTTTCCGGGCCGGCCTGGCCGCGCTGGCGGCGGGCGAACCGCAGCCGGGGCTGATCCGGGGCGTCGCCCGGGGGGACGCCCGGGTGGTGTTCGTGCTGCCGGAGCGAGCGTCGGAGCGGGCCGACCGGGTGCTGCGCCTGCTGGACGCGTCGCCGCTGTTCGCCGAGCGGTTGGCCGCCTGCGACGCGGCGCTGACCGAGGTCGCCGGCTGGTCCGCCACCCAGGTGCTGCGCGGTGTTGCGGGCGCGCCGGACCCGGCTCGCCCGGAGGTCGCCCGCGCGGTGGGGTGGGCCGTCCTGGTCGCCCTCGCCGGGTGGTGGCAGGGGCACGGGGTGGACGCGTCTGCCGTGGTCGCACCGGGCGAGGGCGCGGTCGCGGGGGCCTGTGTCGCGCAGGCGCTCTCCCTGGTGGAGGGGGCGCGCGCGGCGGTGTCCGGCGGACCGTTCGACCCGTCCGGCGCCGGGGTGCCGCTGCTGACGGGCGACCCGGCCGACGCGGTGCGCGAGCTGCTGGGGCGCGGCCACACCCGGTTCGTCGCCCTCGGTCCCGGGCCGGCCGCGCGGGTCGCGCCCGGCGCGGGCCCGGACGTCCAGGTGATCGGCGCCTCTGACGCGTCCCCCGGCGACCCTGACGCGCCCCTCGGCGGCCTGGACGGGCTGCTCGCCGCACTGGCCGAGCTGCACGTCCACGGCGGGCCGGCCGACTGGTCGGCGGCGTTCCCGGCCACCGGCCCGCACCCCGTCGACCTGCCGACCTACCCGTTCCAGCGCCGCCGCTACTGGCTGGAGGACGGGCCGGCCGACCCCGACGTGGCCGCGGCCGGGCTCGCTCCGGCGGACCACCCGCTGCTCCGCGCCGTGGTGGAACTCCCCGACGGCGAAGGGCTGTTGTTCACCGGCCGGCTGTCACCGGCCGAACTGCCCTGGCTCGCCGACCACACCGTGCACGGGCGCGTCCTGCTGCCCGGCACCGCCGTGGTCGAGCTGGCCCGCTGGGCGGGCGCCCGGACGGGCTGCGCGCACATCGCCGAACTGGCCCTGCACGCCCCGCTGGAACTGCCCGGTCGGCAGAGCGCCCCGGAGGGCGGCGTCCGGATCAGGCTGGCCGTCGGAGCCCCGGACGGATCCGGCCGCCGCCCGGTGGAGCTGTCCTCCCGTCCCGCCGAGCCCGAGGACGCTCCCTGGACCCGGCACGCCGCCGGCACGGTCGCCCCCGAGCAGCCGGCCGGTTCGCCGGACCTGGTCTCCTGGCCGCCGCCCGGCGCCGAGCCGGTCGGCCTCGACGGGTGCTACCGCCGTTTCGCCGACCTCGGCATCGACTACGGTCCCGCCTTCCGCGGGCTGCGCGCGCTCTGGCGGCGCGGCGAGGAGGTGTTCGCCGAGGTGGCCCTGGCCGAGACGGACCGGGCCGACGCCGCGCGGTACGGCCTCCACCCGGCGCTGCTGGACGCCGCGCTCCAGGCCTGCGCCGCCGCTGCCCCGCAGGCCGGCGGGCCGGTCCCGGTCCCGTTCGCCTGGCACGGCGTCTCGGTGCGGGGAGCGGGCCCGACGGCCCTGCGGGTGCGGCTGGCGCCCGCCGGGCCGGACACGGTCACCCTGGAGGCGGCCGACCCGGCGGGCGTCCCGGTGGCATCGGTCACGGGCCTGCGCTCCCGGCCGCTGCCGGGTGACCCGGCCGGCTCCTCGCTGCTGTGGCGTGTCCGGTGGGCCCCGGTGCCGACCGCCGCCCCGGAGGCCGCCGCCCTGCGGACGGCGGTGGTGGGCGCCGGACTCACGGTGCCCTCCCAGGCCCACTACCCGGACCTCGCGGCACTGGCCGCCGCCGGGACGCCGGTGCCGGACGTGGTGCTCGCACCCCTGCCACCGGCCGTCGGCGAGGTGCCGGCCGCCGTCCACGCCGCCGCCTCCGAGGCGCTGGCCCTGGTGCGCTCCTGGCTCGCCGAGCCGCGGTTCGCCGCCGCACGGCTGGTCGTGGTCACCCGGGGTGCCCAGGCCGTGGGCGACGACGCCGCGGCACCCGACCTGGCCTCGGCGGCGGTCTGGGGGCTGCTGCGGTCGGCCCTGTCCGAGCACCCGCGGCGTTTCGGCCTGCTGGACCTCGACGACACGGCTCCCACCGAAGCCGAGCTGGCCCGGGCGCTGGCCTCGGACGAACCGCAGCTGGCGCTGCGCCGGTCCGAGGTCCTGGCACCGCGGCTGGTGGCGGCGGAGCGGCCCGTCGGCGACAGCCCCTCCTTCGATCCGGACGGCACCGTCCTGGTCACCGGCGGCACGGGCACGCTCGGCGGCCTGCTCGCCCGGCACCTGGTCGCGCTCGGCGCCCGGCACCTGCTGCTGGCGGGGCGCCGGGGGGAGCGGACGCCGGGCGCGGCCGAACTGGTCGCGGAGCTCTCCGCGTCGGGGGCCGAGGTCAGGGTCGCCGCCTGCGACACCTCCGACCGCGAGGCCCTGGCAGCCCTGCTGCGTTCGGTGCCCGGAGCCCATCCGCTGACGGCGGTGGTGCACGCGGCCGGCGTGACCGACGACGGTCTGCTGACCGCGCTCACCCCCGAGCGGCTCGACGCCGTCCTACGGCCGAAGGTGGACGCGGCCTGGCACCTGCACGAGCTGACCCGTGACTGCGGGCTGGACGCCTTCATCCTGTTCTCCTCCGCCTCCGGCACCTTCGGCACCGCCGGACAGGCCAGCTACGCCGCCGCGAACGCCTTCCTCGACGCACTCGCCCGGCGGCGGCGCGCCGAGGGCCTGCCGGGGCTGTCCCTGGCCTGGGGGCTGTGGGCCGAGCGCAGCGGACTGACGGTCCATCTGAACAACGTCCAGACAGAGAAGTTGGAGCGGAACGGGTTCGGTGCGCTCTCCACGGCGGAGGCACTTGATCTCTTCGACACCGCCCGTATGATGATCACCGAGTCGGTGCTCGTCCCCATCCGGTTGGACCCCGCAGTGGTGCGGGGCCGTGCCGGGCGGAGCCAGGTCCCGTCGCTCCTGCGCGAACCGGTCACCGGGCCGGCCCCCGTCGCCGCTGTGGCAGCCGCTCCGGCAGCGGACCCGACAGCGGACCCGGCATCGGGCTTCGCGCAGCGCCTGCGGGCGATGCCGGAGCCCGAACGCCGACGCGCCCTGCTCGACCTCGTCCGCACCCATGCGGCGATCGTGCTGGCCGAGTCCTCCCCCGAGGACATCGACCCGGGCCAAGGCTTCGTCGACCTGGGCTTCGACTCGCTCGCCAACCTCGAACTCCAGGACCGGCTCCAGGAGGCCACCGGTCTCCAACTGCCCAGCACCCTGGTCTTCGACCACCCCACCGCAACGGCCCTGGCCGATCACCTCAGCACCCTGTTCGGCGCCGGGGCGACCACGGAGATGGGACCGGTGCTCGCGGAACTCGACCGGCTGGAGGCGTTCCTGACGCCCTTCACCGACGACGACCAGGCCCGCACGGCGATCACCCACCGGCTGAAGGACCTCCTCTCCCGCTGGGGCGACGACGGCCGGGACGGCGATGCCCGCCCCGACCTCGCCTCGGCGTCCGACGACGAACTCTTCGACGTGCTCGACCAGTTGCGCGCCCGCTGAGGGCCGGAACGCCGCACCCGTCGATTTCCCCGCACCGGCTTTAGGAGCAGGCTCAAGTGGCACATGAAGACAAGCTTCGCGAGCACCTCCGGTGGGCTGCCGCCGAACTCGCGGAGGCACGCCGCCGGACGGCCGAACTGGAGGCCGCCGACAGCGAGCCGATCGCGATCGTCGGAATGAGCTGCCGCTACCCGGGCGGGGTCCGGACCCCCGAGGAGCTGTGGGAGCTGGCGACCGCCGGGCGGGACGCCGTCGGCGCGCCGCCCGCCGAACGCGGCTGGCGCATCGAGGACTTCTACGACCCGGACGGCCTGCGCCCCGGCACCTCCTACGTCTGCGAGGGCGGCTTCCTCGACGGGGCCGACCGGTTCGACGCAGCGTTCTTCGACATCAGCCCCCGCGAGGCGCTCGCCATGGACCCCCAGCAGCGGCTGCTGCTGGAGACCGCGTGGGAGGCGTTCGAACGGGCGGGCATCGCCCCGACGGCCGCGCGGGGAAGCCGGGTCGGGGTGTTCACCGGCCTGATGTACCACGACTACGGCACCCGGCTGACCTCCGTGGACGAGTCGGTCGCGGGCTTCCTGGGCAGCGGCACCGCGGGCAGCGTCGCGTCCGGGCGGATCGCCTACGTGCTCGGCCTGGAGGGTCCCGCGGTGACCGTGGACACGGCCTGCTCCTCCTCCCTGGTGGCCCTGCACCTCGCCGCCCAGGCCGTCCGGCGCGGCGACTGCACCATGGCGCTGGCCGGCGGCGTCACGGTGATGGCCACGCCCGACACCTTCGTCGAGTTCAGCCGTCAGGGCGGCCTCGCCCGGGACGGGCGCTGCAAGTCCTTCGCGGCCGCCGCCGACGGCACCGCCTGGGGCGAGGGCGCGGGCATGCTGCTGGTCGAGCGGCTCTCCGACGCGCGGCGCAACGGACACCGGGTGCTCGCCGTGGTGCGCGGTTCCTCGGTCAACCAGGACGGCGCCAGCAGCAGCCTCTCCGCGCCCAACGGCCCCTCGCAGCAGCGGGTGATCCGGCATGCCCTCGCCGAGGCCGGACTGTCACCGGACCTGATCGACGCGGTGGAGGCGCACGGGACGGGCACCCGCCTGGGTGACCCGATCGAGGCCCAGGCCCTGATCGCCACCTACGGGCAGCAGCGGCCCGCCGAACGGCCGCTGCTGCTGGGCTCGTTGAAGTCCAACATCGGGCACACCCAGGCTGCGGCCGGGGTCGGTGGCGTGATCAAGATGGTGATGGCGATGCGGCACGGCGTCCTGCCGCGCACCCTGCACGTCGACGAACCCACCCCGCACGTGGACTGGTCCTCCGGCGCGGTCGAACTGCTCACCGAGGCACGGGATTGGCCGCGGACGGGGCGGCCGCGGCGGTCGGCCGTGTCCTCCTTCGGGGTCAGCGGGACCAACGCGCACGTGATCCTGGAGGAGGCGCCGGCGGAAGAGCCGGCGGCACAGTCGGACGCAAGCCCGGTTCCGGCCGCCGGCGGCGCGCTGCCCTGGGTGCTGTCCGCGCGGGACGAGCGGGCGTTGCGCGCGCAGGCCGAAGGGCTGCGGGCGGCGGTCGAGGCGCACCCGGAGTGGGAACCGGCGGAGGTGGCCGCGGCGCTGGTGTCGGGCCGCTCCGTGTTCGAGCGGCGGGCGGTGGTGATCGGGGAGAGCCGTGCGGAGCTGCTGAGCGGGCTGGCCGCCATCGCCGACGGCACCACCGTGCCCGGGGTCGTGCTGGGCAGCGGCACGTTCGACCGTCCGGTGTTCGTGTTCCCCGGCCAGGGCTCGCAGTGGACCGGCATGGGCGCCGAACTCCTCGACACCTCACCCGCCTTCGCCGAATCCATCGCCCGCTGCCAGACCGCCCTGGCCCCTTACGTCGACTGGTCGCTCACCGACGCCCTGCGCGGCACCCTCGACCTCGCCCGCGTCGACATCGTCCAACCCACCCTCTTCGCCACCATGGTCGCCCTCGCCGACCTCTGGCAATCCCTCGGCATCCACCCCACCGCCGTCATCGGCCACTCCCAAGGCGAAATAGCCGCCGCCACCATCGCCGGAGCCCTCACCCTCCAAGACGGCGCCCGCATCGCCGCCCTGCGCAGCCAAGCCATCCTCGCCATCGCCGGACACGGCGCCATGGCCTCCCTCCCCCTCAGCCACGAGGACACCACCCAACTCCTCACCCCCTGGCAGGGACAGCTCGCCATCGCCGCCCACAACGGCCCCACCACCACCGTCATCGCCGGCGACCACCAGGCCGTTCAACAGCTCCTCGCCCACTGCGAGAACCAGCAGATCCGCGCCCGCCGCATCGACGTCGACTACGCCTCCCACACCCACCACGTCGAAACCATCCGCGACCACCTCACCCACCAACTCGCCGACATCACCCCCAAGCCCTCCACCATCCCCCTCTACTCCACCGTCACCGGCACCCCCATCGACACCACCACCCTCACCCCCCACTACTGGTACACCAACCTCCGCCAACCCGTCCTCCTCACCGACGCGGTCCACTCAGCCCTCACCGACGGCCACCACACCTACATCGAAATCAGCCCCCACCCCGTCCTCACCACCGCCATCCAAGACATCGCCGAAACCACCGACCACCCCACCCTCACCACCGGCACCCTCCGCCGAAACGAAGGCGGCCTCCGCAGGCTGCTCACCTCCCTCACCCACCTCCACACCCACGGCCACCCCGTCGACTGGCACGCCCTGCTCCCCGACACCGGCCGAGCCCAGCGGATCGACCTGCCCACCTACCCCTTCCAGCGCGAACGCTTCTGGCTCGACAGCCCCACCCCCACCGGGAACGTCCGCGCCGCCGGCCTCACCGCCACCGAACACCCCCTCCTCAGCGCACTACTCCCGCTCGCCGACGACGACGAACTCGTCCTCACCGGCCTGGTCTCCCTCACCACCCACCCCTGGCTCACCGACCACGCCGTCTTCGGCGCCGCGCTCCTCCCCGGGACCGCGATCGTCGAACTCGCCCTCCACGCCGGCCGTCAGGCGGACTGCGAGCACCTCGAAGAACTGACGCTGGAAGCCCCGCTCGTCCTCCCCGAGCAACACCCCGTCCGCCTCCAGGTCCGCGTCGGCGCTCCCGACGAAGCCGGCCGCCGCGCCGTCACCGTCCACTCCGCCCCTGACGGCGGCACCGGCTGGACCCGGCACGCGACCGGCGTCCTGGCCACCGGCGCCGAGCACCCGTCCTGGGACCTCGCCGCCTGGCCCCCGGCCGGCGCGGTGCCGGTGGACCTCACGGACCTCTACCCCCGCCTGGCCGCCGAAGGCCTCGGCTACGGTCCGGCGTTCCAGGGTCTGCACGCGCTCTGGCGGCAGGAGGAGGAGCTGTTCGCCGAGGTACGGCTGCCGCGCGAGCAGCACGACGCGGCAGCGAAGTACGGCCTGCACCCCGCCCTGCTGGACGCGGCCCTGCACGCGGCCGCGGCCCCCGGCGAGGTGCGGCTGCCGTTCTCGTGGAGCGGCGTCACCCTGTACGCCACCGGCGCGACCACCCTGCGGGTGCGCCTGTCACCGGAGGGCGCCGACGCGGTCTCCCTCACCGTGGCCGACGGGAGCGGCGCACCGGTCGCCCGGGTGGCGGCGCTGGCGAGCCGCCCGGTGGATCGCGAGCAGGTGCGGGCGGCGGGCGACGACGGCGCGGACCCTTTGCTGGGGGTCGACTGGACCGAACTGCCGACCGAACTGCCCTCGTCTCCCGGGACTCCCGCCGGGCGCTGGGTCCTGCTCGGCAACGACCACCTCGGGCTGCCGGACGACCTCCGGCTCGGAACGCACCCCGACCTGGCCGCCCTCGCCAAGGCCGTGGAGGCCGGCGCGACGGTGCCGGACGCCGTCCTGGTCACCTGTGCCAGTCCGGGCGGCCCAGACAGCCCAGACAGCCCAGCCGGCCCAGGCGGCTCGGACGGTCCGAAGTCCCCGGACGCCTCCGCCGCCGCCCATGACGCCGTCCGGCACGTCCTGACGCTCCTCCAGGAATTCCTGGCCGACGAACAGTTCGCCGCCTCCCGGCTCGTCGTCCTGACCAGGGGGGCGGTGGCCGCCGCGGATGGTGAGGGCCTGCCCGACCTCGCCCACGCCCCGGTCTGGGGCCTGCTGCGCGCCGCCCAGACCGAGCACCCGGGCCGCTTCGTCCTGCTCGATCTGGACGGGCCCACGGCCGGACTGCCGGGCGCTCTGGTCGGCGCCCTGGCCGCCGCGCTCGCCGGCGCGGAGCCCCAACTCGCCGTCCGGGACGGCGTCCTGCTCGCCCCCCGGCTGGTCCGCTCGGCCACCGGGCGCCTGCTGGAGCCTCCGGCGGACGCGGCCGACTGGCGGCTGGACACCACCGCCAAGGGCACGCTGGAGAACCTCGCCCTCATCGCCCACCCGGCGGCCGCCGCTCCGCTCGGCTCCGGCCAGGTCCGGCTGGCCGTCCGGGCCGCCGGCATGAACTTCCGCGACGTGCTGCTCGGCCTGGGCATGGTCGACCAGGACGTCATGGGCGGGGAGGCGGCCGGCGTCGTCCTGGAAACCGGGCCCGGCGTCACCGCGTTCGCCCCGGGCGACCGGGTGATGGGCATGGTGCCGGGCTCGTTCGGGCCGGTCGCCGTGGTCGACCAGCGGCTGCTCGTCCCGCTTCCCGCGCACTGGACGTTCACTGAGGGCGCCTCGGTGCCGATCGCCTTCCTGACCGCCTACTACGGACTGGTCGACCTCGCCGGCCTCGGAGCCGGTGAGTCGGTGCTGATCCACTCGGCGACCGGCGGCGTCGGCATGGCGGCGATCCAGCTGGCCCGCCACCTGGGTGCCGAGGTGTTCACCACGGCCAGTCCGGGCAAGTGGGACGCCCTGCGCGCGCTCGGCGTCCCGGAGGAGCGGATCGCCTCCTCGCGCAGCCTCGACTTCGAGCAGCGCGTCCGCGCCGCCGCCGGTGGGCGGGGCGTGGACGTGGTCCTCAACTCCCTCGCCAACGAGTTCGTCGACGCCTCGCTGCGGCTGCTCGCGGACGGCGGGCGGTTCGTGGAGATGGGCAAGACCGACATCCGCGACGCGGCCGACGTCACCGCGGCCCACCCCGGCACGGCCTACCTCTGGTTCGACCTGATCGAGGCCGGCTATGACCAGATCGGCCGGATGATGGCCGAACTGATGCCGCTGTTCGAGCGCGGGGCGCTCCGTCCGGTCCCCGCCCGCACCTGGGACGTCCGGCGGGCGCTGGACGCGTTCCGTTTCATGAGCCAGGCCCGGCACGTCGGCAAGGTGGTGCTCACCATGCCCGCAGCGCCGGACCCGGACGGCACCGTGCTGATCACCGGCGGCACGGGCGTGCTGGGCGGCCTGGTGGCCCGCCGGCTGGTCACCGACCACGGCGTGCGGCACCTGCTGCTGCTCGGCCGCCGCGGCCCGCAGGCCCCGGGCGCGGCCGAACTCGCCGACGAGCTCGCAGCCTTGGGCGCCGACGTGACGGTCACCGCCTGCGACACGGCCGACCGCGAGGACCTCGCGCGGGTGCTCGCCACCGTGCCGGCCGAACACCCGCTCACCGGCGTCGTCCACGCCGCGGGCGTCCTGGACGACGCGGTGATCGCCTCGCTCACCCCCGCGCAGGTCACGGCCGTGCTGCGCCCCAAGGTGGACGCCGCCTGGCACCTGCACGAGCTGACCCGGGACGCGGACCTCCGCGCCTTCGTGCTTTTCTCCTCCACGGCGGCCGTCCTGGGCGGCCCCGGCCAGGGCAACTACGCCGCGGCCAACGCCTTCCTCGACGCGCTCGCCCGGCGGCGCCGCGCCGAGGGGCTGCCGGCGGTGTCGATCGCCTGGGGCCTGTGGGAGCGGGCCAGCGGCATGACCGGCCACCTCGACGCCGCCGACCTGACCCGCCTGCGGCGCTCCGGGGTGAGCCCGCTGTCCGACGCGGACGGCCTGGCGATGTTCAGCGCGGCCCTGCACTCCGACCGGGACCAGCTGGTGGCGATGAAGCTCGACCTCGCGGCCGCCCGTACGGCCTTCCAGTCCGGCTCGGTACCGCCCTTGCTGCGCCGGCTGGTCGGCGCGGGCGCCAGGCGCGCCGTGACGGCCGGCACGGCGGAGGACGGCCCCGGGCCGGCCCTGCGGCTGGCCGCCCTGTCCGAAACCGAACGCGCCCGAGCGCTCCTGGAGTTGGTGCGCGCCAACGCGGCCGTGGTGCTCGGCCACGCCACCGACGAGGCGATCCAGCCGGACCGGGCTTTCAAGCACCTCGGATTCGACTCGCTGACGGCCGTCGAACTGCGCAACCGGCTCAACGCCGCGACCGGACTCCGGCTGCCGGCCACCATGGTCTTCGACCACCCGACGCCGGACGCCCTGGCCGCCTTCCTCCAGGCCGAGCTCGCCCCGGCCGAACCCGTCGGCCGGCCGGCCTCCGACACGGAGATCAGCCGCCTCCTGGCGGCCGTCCCACCGGCCCGGCTGCGCGCCGCAGGCCTGCTCGACGCCCTGCTGGCGCTGGCCGGCGCCGCACCCGAGGAGCCGCCGGCCGAGCCGGACGGGGACCTCGACGAGATCGACGCCATGGACGCCGACGACCTGATCGGCCTGGCCTTCGGCACCACTGACCTCTGATCGCGCTCGGACTGCGGAGAACCCAACGATGGCTGCATCACAGGCTGCATCACAGGAACACACTGCATCGCAGGAACACCGGGTGCTGGAAGCACTCCGGCTCTCCCTCAAGGAGAACAAGCGCCTCCAGCAGCAGAACCACCGGTTGACCGAGGCCCGGCACGAGCCGATCGCGATCGTCGGCATGGCCTGCCGCTTCCCCGGCGACGTCCACAGCCCCGAGGACCTGTGGCGCCTGGTGTCCGATGGCCGGGACGCCCTGTCCGAATTCCCGGCGGAACGCGGCTGGGACACCGAGGAGTTGTACGACCCCGACCCGGACCGGCCAGGCCGGAGCTACGTCCGGACGGGCTGCTTCGTCCGGGGCGCGGAGCGGTTCGACGCCGGGTTCTTCGGGATCAGCCCGCGCGAGGCGCTGGCCATGGACCCGCAGCAGCGGCTGCTGCTGGAGACCTCCTGGGAGGCCTTCGAGCGGGCGGGCATCGACCCGGAGTCCGTACGCGGCAGCGCGACCGGCGTGTTCGTCGGTGCCTCCCCGCTCGGCTACGCCGCCGATCCGCGCGGCGCGGAGGGCTCCGAGGGCTACCTGCTGACCGGCACCACCGTCAGCGTCGCCTCCGGCCGGCTCGCCTACACCTTCGGCCTGGAGGGCCCGGCGGTGACGGTGGACACCGCGTGCTCCTCCTCGCTGGTCGCCCTGCACCTGGCGGCCCGGGCGCTGCGCGACGGCGAGTGCTCGATGGCGCTGGTCGGCGGCGCGGCGGTGATGGCGGCGCCGCACATGTTCATCGAGTTCAGCCGTCAGCGCGGCCTCGCCCCCGACGGGCGGTGCAAGGCCTTCGCCGGTGCGGCGGACGGCACCGCCTGGGGCGAGGGCGTCGGCGTGCTGCTGGTCGAGCGGCTTTCCGACGCCCGGCGGCTGGGCCACCCGGTGCTCGCCGTGGTCCGCGGCTCGGCCATCAACCAGGACGGTGCCTCCAACGGCCTGACCGCGCCGAGCGGACCGGCCCAGCAGCGGGTGATCCGGGCCGCGCTCGCGGACGCCCGGCTCACCGCCGCCGACGTGGACGCGGTCGAGGCCCACGGCACCGGCACCCGGCTGGGCGACCCGATCGAGGCGCAGGCCCTGCTGGCCACCTACGGCCAGGGCCGGCCCGCCGAACGGCCGCTCTGGCTCGGCTCGGTGAAGTCCAACATCGGCCACACCCAGCTCGCCGCGGGCGTCGCCGGCGTCATCAAGACGGTGCTGGCGCTGCGCCACGGCGTGCTGCCGGCCACCCTGCACGTCGACGAGCCCACCCCGCAGGTCGACTGGTCCCGCGGCGCGGTGGAACTGCTGACCGAGCGGCGTGACTGGCCCGCCGTCGACCGTCCCCGACGGGCCGCGGTCTCCTCCTTCGGCATCAGCGGCACCAACGCCCACGTGATCCTGGAGCAGCACGTCGAGGAGCAGCCCGCCGCGGAGCAACCCTCCGCAGAGCAACCCGCCGCAGAGCGACCCGCTGCCAAGGCCCCCGCGACCCCGGCCGCGACCCCGTGGCTGCTGTCGGCCCGCAGCCCCGAGGCGCTGCGCGCCCAGGCCGGCCGGCTGGCCGACGCCGTGGCCGCCGCGCCGGAGTGGGCCGCCGGGGACGTGGCGTGGACGCTGGCCACCGCCCGCGCCCGCCTCGACCACCGCGCGGTGGTGCTCGGGACGGACCGCACGGAGCTGCTCGCCGGCCTCGACGCGCTGCGCCGGGCCGACGGCGCGCCGAACCTGTTCCAGGGCCCGGCCGCGCGCACCGGCAAGCTGGCGTTCCTGTTCACCGGCCAGGGCGCCCAGCGGGCCGGCGCCGGCCGCGAACTGTACGGGCGCTTCCCGGTGTTCGCGGCCGAGCTGGACCGGGTGTGCGAACTGCTGGCGGACCGCAACGGCCTGCCGGTCCGCGACGTGCTGCTCGCCGAGGAGGGTTCTCCGGAGGCGGCCCGGCTGGACGAGACGGCCTTCACCCAGGCCGCCCTGTTCGCCCTGGAGGTGGCGCTGTTCCGGCTGGCCGAGTCCTGGGGGCTGCGGCCGGACTTCGTGCTCGGGCACTCGATCGGGGAGCTCGCGGCCGCCCACGTCGCCGGGGTGTTCTCGCTGGAGGACGCGGCCACGGCGGTGGCCGCCCGCGGCCGCCTGATGCAGCGGCTCCCCGCCGGCGGGGCGATGGTGGCGGTCGAGGCGACGGAGCAGGAGGTGGCCGTCCTGCTGGCGGACCACGCCGGCCGGGTCGGCATCGCCGCCGTCAACGGGCCCCGCTCCGTCGTGGTCTCCGGCGAGGAGGCGGCGGTCGTGTCGGTCGCCGAGCGGCTGGGCGCGCAGGGTCGCCGGACGAAGCGACTGACCGTCAGTCACGCCTTTCACTCGGTCCGCATGGAGGACATGCTCGCTCCGTTCCGCGCGGTGCTCGACGGCCTGACGCTGCACGAGCCGGCCATCCCGGTCGTCTCCAACCTCACCGGCCGGCCGGTGGCCGGCGAGCTGATCCGCAGCTCGGAGTACTGGGTGCGGCACGTGCGCGAGGCCGTGCGCTTCCACGACGGCGTGCGGCACCTGCTCGACCAGGGCGTCACCACCCTCCTGGAACTCGGTCCCGACGGCGTGCTGTCCGCCATGGCCCAGCAGAGCGCCGGGGACGCGGCCGGGGACATCGCGGCGGTGCCGCTGCTGCGCCGGGGCCGTCCGGAGCCGGACACGGTGCTCGCCGCGGTCGCGCAGGCGCACGTGCGCGGGGCCCGGCCGGACTGGCCAGCCCTCCTCACCGCGCTGGTCGGCCCGGCCGGCCGGCGGCTGGACCTGCCCACGTACGCGTTCCAGGGTGAGCGGTACTGGCTGGACGCCGCCGGCGGTGCCCCCGCCGAGGCCGCCGAGCTCGGCGTGTCGAGCGCCGGGCACCCGCTGCTCGGCGCCGCCGTCACCCCGGCCGAGGGCGGCGGGCTGATCCTCACCGGTCGGCTGTCGGCCCGCTCGCACCGCTGGCTCGCCGACCACGTGGTGTTGGGCAGCACCGTGGTGCCCGGCACCGCGTACCTGGAACTGGCGCTGCACGCGGCGCGGGCGACCGGCTGCACGGCGGTCGAGGAGCTGGACCAGGAGGCGCCGCTGATCCTCACCGAGGCCGGGACAACCCAGGTGCAGGTGGTGGTCGGCGCGGCCGACGAGTCGGGCCGACGGCCGATCGGCGTGTACGCGCGGCCGGCGGAGACCGCCGAGTGGACCCGGCACGCGGGCGGCACGCTGTCCGCCGCGACCAGCCGGGCGGGCTGGCAGCCGACCGGCGTCTGGCCGCCCCGAGGCGCCGAACCGGTGGACCTCGACGGCTTCTACCCCTCCGTCGCCCGGGACGGCTTCGACTACGGCCCGTCCTTCCGCGGGCTGCGGGCGATGTGGCGCGCGGGCGAGGAGGTGTACGGCGAGGTCGCCCTGCCGGAGCCGGAGCGGGGCCGGGCGGACGGGTACGGCGTCCACCCCGCCCTGCTCGACGCCGCACTGCACGCGGGCCTGGTCGGGAACACCGGGGAGCAGGTCCTGCTGCCGTTCGCCTGGCACGACGTGCGCCTGCACCGCCCCGGCGCGACCGCGCTGCGCCTGCGGCTGGCCCCGGCCGGGCCGGACGCGATGTCGCTGGACGTGGCCGACGAGACCGGCGCGCCGGTCGCCTCGGTCGGTGCGCTGCGCGCCCGTCCGGTCTCGGTCGACCAACTGCGCGCGGCGGCACGGGCCGGGCTCGGTGACGCGCTGTTCCACGTCGCGTGGGCACCCGTCCCGGCGGTCGAGCGGGCCGACGGCCGGTGGGCGGTGCTCGGGGACGGGCCCGCATTCCCCGGTCTCGACCGCCACCCGGATCTCGCGGCGCTCGGCGAGGCCGTCACCGCGGGGCTGCCCGTCCCGGACGCGGTCGTCCTGCCCCTGCCGGACACCACCGGCGACCTCCCCGCGGCCGTGCGCGCGGGCCTGCGCCTGGCCCGGTCCGCGCTGACGGCCTGGGCGGCGGACGACCGGTTCGCCGCCTCCCGGCTGGTCCTGGTGACCCGAGGCGCGGTGGCCGCCGACCGGGCCGACGCGGGCCGGCCGACCCCCGACCCCGAAGTCGCGGACGTGCCGAACCTCGCCCACGCCCCGCTGTGGGGCCTGGTCCGGGCCGCCCAGGCCGAGCACCCGGACCGCTTCGTCCTGCTCGACCTGGACGGCGACTCGGACCCCACCGCGGCACTGCCCGCTGCGGCCGCCGGTGACGAACCGCAGCTCGCCCTGCGCGCCGGCACCCTGCTGGCGCCGCGCCTGGTGCGCGCCCGCCCGGCGACGACGGCCACGAGCGCCACCACCGACACGACCGACACGGCCGCCGCCCCCGTCCCGGACGGCGCCGCCCTGGACCCGGGCGGCACCGTGCTGATCACCGGCGGCACCGGCGCACTCGGTGCGCTGCTCGCCCGGCACCTGGTCACCGCGTACGGCGTGCGGCACCTGCTGCTGCTCGGCCGCCGCGGCCCCGAGGCCCCGGGCGCGGCCGAACTCACCGCCGAACTCACGGCCTCGGGCGCCACCGTGACGGTCACCGCCTGCGACGCGGCGGACCGGGAGGCGCTCGCCACCGTGCTCGCCGCCGTCCCGGCCGCACACCCGCTGACCGCCGTCATCCACACCGCCGGCGTCGCCGCGGACGGCGCACTGGCCTCCCTCTCCGAGGAACGCCTCGAAGCCGCGCTCCGGCCCAAGGCGGACGCCGCCTGGCACCTGCACGAACTCACCCGGGACACCGGCCTCGCCGCGTTCGTGCTGTTCTCCTCAGCGACGGCCACCCTCGGCGGCGCCGGCCAGGGCGGCTACACGGCGGCGAACGCCTTCCTCGACGCCCTCGCCCAGCACCGCGCCGCGCGGGGCCTGCCCGCCCGGTCGCTGGCCTGGGGCCTGTGGCAGCAGGACCGGGGCATGGCGGGCGCCCTCGACGAGACCGCGCTCGCCCGGATGCGGCGCTCGGGCGTCCTCCCGCTCAGCCCGCAGGACGGCCTGGCCCTGTTCGACGCGGCGCTCGCCGGGGCCGAACCGACCTCACTGCCGGTCCGGCTCGACCCGGCCGCGCTGCGCCAGGCCGGCCCGGACCTCCCACCGCTGCTGCGCGGGCTGGCCGGCCCGGCCACGGCGCCCGCCCACCGGCCGGACGCCGGAGCGGCGGACGGCCTGAAGCAGCGGCTCGCCGGGCTGACCGAGGCGGAGCGCGCCCGCACCCTGCTGGACCTGGTGCGCGGTCAGGTGGCCGTGGTGCTGGGCCACTCGGCCCCGACCGCGGTGGCAGCGGACCGGGCGTTCGGCGAGCTCGGCTTCGACTCACTGACGGCGGTCGAACTGCGCAACCGCCTGACCGCCGTCTCGGGCCTGCGCCTGCCGGCCACCCTCGTCTTCGACTACCCGACGGCGGCGGAGCTGGCCCGCTACCTGGACGCGGAACTCCCGCGCGAGCAGGCGCCCTCGGCCACACCGGTACTGGCGGAACTGGACCGCCTCGAAGCCGTCCTCGCCGACGTCGGCGCCGACCACCCCGAGCGGGCGCGGATCGCCGACCGGCTGCGGGCCGTGGCCGACCGGTGGAGCCGCCGGCCCGGACCGGAGGACGGCCGACCGCCAGGCGCCGAACTGGAGTTGGACTCCGCCGACGATGACGAGGTCTTCGACTTCATCACCAACGAACTCGGCATCTCCTGACTCCTCCGACCGGCGCCGCCGCCGACCAGTCGTCCTGTTCCCGTCCCATCCGAAGGGTTGCGCCACTGTGGCCAGCGAGACCGAGGACAAGCTCCGTTACTTCCTCAAGCGGGTGACCGCCGATCTCCAGGAGACGCGCCGACGGCTCCAGGAGACCGAGTCCGTCGCGGGCGAGCCGATCGCGATCGTCGGTATGGCCTGCCGCTACCCCGGCGGCGCCGACTCCGCCGAGCGGCTGTGGCAGCTCGTCGCGGACGGCCGGGACGCCGTCTCGCCGTTCCCCACCGACCGAGGCTGGGACGTGGAGTCGCTGTACGACCCCGACCCCGACCGCACCGGCCACACCTACGCCCGCGAGGGCGGCTTCGTCGACGGTGCGGACGGCTTCGACGCCGGGTTCTTCGGCATCGGGCCGCGCGAGGCGCTGGCGATGGACCCCCAGCAGCGGCTGCTGCTGGAGACCTCCTGGGAGGCGTTCGAGCGGGCCGGCATCGCCCCGGAGTCCCTGCGCGGCAGCCGGACCGGCGTCTTCATGGGCGCGGGGCAGGTCGACTACGCGGCGCTCGCCCAGCGAGCGACCGAGAGCCTGGAGGGGTACCTGCTCTCGGGCGGCGCGGCCAGCGTCATCTCCGGCCGGCTGTCCTACGTGTTCGGCCTGGAGGGCCCGGCGATCACGGTGGACACGGCGTGCTCCTCCTCACTGGTCGCCCTGCACCTGGCCTGCCAGTCGCTGCGCCGCGACGAGTGCTCGACGGCCCTCGCGGGCGGGGCGGCCGTGATGGCCTCACCGGGCATGTTCGTCGAGTTCAGCCGACAGCGCGGCCTCGCCCCCGACGGACGCTGCAAGGCCTTCGCGGCCGCCGCCGACGGCACCGGCTGGGGCGAGGGCGTCGGCGTCCTGCTGCTGGAACGCCTCTCCGACGCCCGCCGCAACGGACACCGGGTGCTGGCGGTGGTACGCGGCTCCGCCGTCAACCAGGACGGCGCCTCCAACGGACTCACGGCACCGAACGGCCCCTCGCAGCAGCGCGTGATCCGCGCCGCGCTCGCGGACGCCCGGCTCACCGCCGCCGACGTGGACGCCGTCGAAGCCCACGGCACCGGGACGACACTCGGCGACCCGATCGAAGCCCAGGCCCTGATCGCCACCTACGGCAAGGAACGGCCCGGACCCGAGCCGCTGTGGCTCGGGTCGGTGAAGTCCAACATCGGCCACACCCAGGCGGCGGCGGGTGCAGCCGGCGTGATCAAGATGGTGATGGCGATGCGGAACGGCATGCTGCCGCCCACGCTGCACGTCGACGAACCCACCCCGCACGTGGACTGGTCCTCCGGCGCGGTCGAACTGCTCACCGAGACGCGGAAGTGGCCGCAGGAGGACGGGCGTCCGCGACGAGCGGGCGTTTCGGCTTTCGGCGCGAGTGGGACGAACGCGCACGTGATCCTGGAGGAAGCCCCCGCCGCCGAACAGGTCGCGGCGGCCGAACAGCCCGGGTTCACGCCGCCTTCGCCCGTCGTGCCGTGGGTCATCTCCGCCCGCGACGACAACGCCCTACGCGCCCACGCCGCCCGACTCGCCACCTACCTCCACGACCACCCCGACACCGACCTCCGCGCCGCCGGACACACCCTCCTCACCACCCGCACCACCCACGACCACCGCGCCGTCGCCCTCGGCCACACCCCTGAGGAACTGGCCGCCAGCCTCACCGCCATCGCCAACGACACCACCCCAACACCCAGCATTACGAACGCCTTCGAGCGACCAGTGTTCGTGTTCCCCGGGCAGGGCTCCCAATGGACCGGCATGGGCGCCGAACTCCTCGACACCTCACCCGCCTTCGCCGAATCCATCGCCCGCTGCCAGGCCGCGCTGGACCCTTACGTCGACTGGTCGCTCACCGACGCCCTACGCGGCACCCTCGACCTCGCCCGCGTCGACATCGTCCAACCCACCCTCTTCGCCACCATGGTCGCCCTCGCCGACCTCTGGCAATCCCTCGGCATCCACCCCACCGCCGTCATCGGCCACTCCCAAGGCGAAATAGCCGCCGCCACCATCGCCGGAGCCCTCACCCTCCAAGACGGCGCCCGCATCGCCGCCCTCCGCAGCCAAGCCATCCTCGCCATCGCCGGACACGGCGCCATGGCCTCCCTCCCCCTCAGCCACGAGGACACCACCCAACTCCTCACCCCCTGGCAGGGACAGCTCGCCATCGCCGCCCACAACGGCCCCACCACCACCGTCATCGCCGGCGACCACCAGGCCGTTCAACAGCTCCTCGCCCACTGCGAGAACCAGCAGATCCGCGCCCGTCGCATCGACGTCGACTACGCCTCCCACACCCACCACGTCGAAACCATCCGCGACCACCTCACCCACCAACTCGCAGGCATCACCCCCAAGCCCTCCACCATCCCCCTCTACTCCACCGTCACCGGCACCCCCATCGACACCACCACCCTCACCCCCCACTACTGGTACACCAACCTCCGCCAACCCGTCCTCCTCACCGACGCGGTCCACTCAGCCCTCACCGACGGCCACCACAGCTTCATCGAGGCAAGCCCCCACCCCGTCCTCACCACCGCCATCCAGGACATCGCCGAAACCACCGACCACCCCACCCTCACCACCGGCACCCTCCGCCGAAACGAAGGCAACTGGACCCGCCTCCTCACCTCCCTCACCCACCTCCACACCCACGGCCACCCCGTCGACTGGACCCCCCACCTCCACCCCGGCCACCACCCCGACCTCCCCACCTACCCCTTCCAGCACCGCCGTTACTGGGTGGACACCGTCGACGCGGGCAGCACGGGCAGCTCGGGCAGCACGGTGAACACGGGTGGCAGGCGCAGCGCAGTCCCCGAGCCCGACGACCACACCGCGGATTCCGCCGCCGCGCAGTTGCTCCGCCGGCTGGCCGACCTGGGCGAGCCCGACCGTGAGCGCCTGCTGCGTGACCTGGTGGAGACCCACGCGAGGGCCGTCCTCGGTCTCACCGATCCGGTCCCGCCGGGGCGTTCCTTCCACGAGCTGGGGTTCGTCTCGCTCACCGCCGTCGAGCTGCGCAACCGGCTGATGGCCGTTACCGGCCTACGGCTCCCGGCCGCCGTCGCCTTCGATCACCCGACACCCGAGGCCCTGGGCCGCCACCTGCTCGCCCTGCTCGCCGGCCCGGATGCCGAGGCCACCGAGGCGCCGCCCGCCGCGGGGGCGGCCGGTGGCGAGGACGAACCCATCGCCATCGTCGCCATGGCCTGCCGTTTCCCCGGCGGGGTGCGCAGCCCGGAGGACCTGTGGCGGCTGGTCGCGGACGGCCGCGACGCGGTCTCGCCGTTCCCCGAGAACCGGGGCTGGGATCTCGACAACCTCTACCACCCCGACCCGGACCGTCCCGGCCGCACCTACGTCCGCGAGGGCGGCTTCCTGCACGACGCCGACCGCTTCGACGCCGCCTTCTTCGGCATCAGCCCGCGCGAGGCCCTCGCCATGGACCCGCAGCAGCGCCTGCTGCTGGAGACCGCGTGGGAGGCCTTCGAACGGGCCGGCATCGACCCGGAGTCCCTGCGCGGCAGCCGGACCGGGGTCTTCGCCGGCAGCAGCGGCCAGGACTACCACCTGCTGGCGCAGGACTCCCCGGACGGCCTGGAGGGCTATCTGCTGACCGGCAACGCGGCCAGCGTCATCTCCGGCCGGCTCTCCTACACCTACGGTCTGGAGGGGCCGGCGCTCACGGTGGACACCGCGTGCTCCTCCTCCTTGGTCGCCCTGCACCTGGCCTGCCGGTCGCTGCGGTCGGGCGAGAGCACGCTCGCGCTCGCGGGGGCCGTCACCGTGCTGTCCACGCCGCAGGCGTTCATCGGTTTCAGCCGGCAGCGCGGGCTGGCTCCGGACGGCCGGTGCAAGCCGTTCGCCGCGTCGGCCGACGGCACCGCGTGGGGTGAGGGGGCGGGTGTGCTGCTGCTGGAGCGGTTGTCGGACGCGCGCCGCAACGGGCATCCGGTGCTGGCCGTGATCCGCGGCTCGGCCACCAACCAGGACGGTGCGAGCAACGGGCTGTCCGCGCCGAACGGTCCCTCCCAGCAGCGGGTGATCCGGCAGGCGTTGGCCAGTGCCGGGCTGGCGCCGGGCGACGTGGACGCGGTCGAGGCGCACGGGACGGGCACGCCGCTCGGGGACCCGATCGAGGCCGAGGCGCTGCTCGCGACGTACGGGCGCGACCGGTCGGCGGAACGGCCGCTGTGGCTGGGCTCGGTGAAGTCGAACATCGGCCACACCGCGGCCGCCGCCGGGATGGCGGGTGTGATCAAGATGGTGATGGCGATGGAGCACGGTGTCCTGCCGCCCACCCTGCACACCGACGCCCCCACCCCGCACGTGGACTGGTCCTCCGGCGCCATCGCCCTGCTCAGCGAGCCGGTGGCCTGGCCGGAGGGGGACCGCCCCCGCCGAGCGGGTGTCTCCGCGTTCGGTATCAGCGGCACCAACGCCCACGTGGTCCTGGAACAGGCCCCGGCGGTGCCCCAACAAGCCGCCCCGCCGGACGCGTCCGGCACCGACACCTCCGCGCCTGACACCTCCGAGGCCGACACCTCCGAGGCCGACACCTCCGGCGCTGACGCGCCCGCGCGGCCCGCTCCGCTCGTCGCCTGGCCGGTCTCGGCCCGGGGCCAGGCCGCCCTGCGCGGCCAGGCGGAGCGTCTGCGGGAGCACCTCGCCGACGACCCCTCCGTCAGCCCCGTCGCCGTCGGCCGCTCGCTGGCGCTGACCCGGGCCGCCCTGCCGCACCGGGCGGTCGTGCTCGGCCGTGACCTCGGCGAGCTGCGGGCTGGACTGGACGCGCTCGCAGCGGGCGACACCGCGCCCGGCGTGGTCCGCGGAGCGGTGGCCGCCGGCCGGGTCGGCTTCCTCTTCCCGGGCCAGGGCAGCCAGCGTCCGGGCATGGGCCAGGGCCTCCACCAGGCCCATCCGGTCTTCGCCCGGGCCCTGGACGAGGTGTGCGAGCAGTTGGACGGCCACCTGGCCGCGCCCGGGCGCCCGGCCCTGCGCGACGTGCTGTTCGCCGCCGCGGGCAGTCCCACGGCGGCCCTGCTCGACGAGACGGTGTTCACCCAGGCCGGGCTGTTCGCCGTCGGCCTGGCGGCGTTCCGCCTCCTCCGGTCCTGGGGGGTGACGCCCGACTACGTCGGCGGCCACTCCGTCGGCGAGCTGGCGGCGGCCTGCGCGGCCGGCGTGCTGAGCCAGGACGACGCCTGCCGCCTGGTCGCCGCGCGCGGCCGGCTGATGCAGGACTCGCCGGCCGGCGGCGCGATGGTGGCCGTGGAGGCCGCCGAGGACGAGGTGTTGCCGCTGCTGGCGGGCCGGGAGGCCGGTGTCGGCATCGCCGCCGTCAACGGGCCGCGCGCCACCGTGCTCTCCGGCCTGGCCGAGGCGGTGGAGGAGGTCGCGGCCGCACTCGCCGCGCGCGGGCGCCGGACGAAGCGCCTGCGGGTCAGCCGGGCCTTCCACTCGCCGCTGATGGACGGTGTGCTGGACGGCTTCCACGAGGTGGCGAGCGGGCTCGCGTACGGGCCGCCGCGGATCCCGCTGCTGTCGAACCTGACCGGCGAGCCGGCCTCGGCCGAGCAGGTCTGCGGACCCGAGTACTGGGTGCGGCACATCCGGGAGGCGGTGCGCTTCCACGACGGCGTGCGCCGGATGGCGGCGGACGGTGTGACCACCTTCCTCGAACTCGGGCCCGGCGGCGTGCTGTCCGCCCTGGTGCGGGACGCACTGGCCGATCTCGGCCCGGCCCCGGCGGCGGTGCCGCTGCTGCGGCAGGGCCGACCGGAGGCGGACAGCGCGCTGACCGCGCTCGCCGCCGCCCATGTCCGTGGCGTCCCGGTGGACTGGGAGGCCGTCCTCGCCGACTCCGGCGCCGGCCCGGTCGCGCTGCCCACCTACCCACTGCCCACCTACGCGTTCCAGCGCCGCCGGTTCTGGCCGGAGGGCGCCGCGGCGGCTGCCCGGCCCGCCGGGCCGCCCGCCACCGTGTCCCCCGACACGCCCGGCGACACCACAACCTCCGAAGCGGCGGCGCCCGGAGCAGGTACACCGGCCCGGCTGCGGGCGCGGCTGTCCGCCCTCGACCCGGCCGAACGCGCCTCCGCCCTGCGCGAGTTGGTGACCGCCGAGGTGGCCGCCGCGCTCGGGCACGCCTCCACCGAGGACGTGGAGACCGGCCTGAGCCTGCCCGAGCTGGGGCTCGACTCCCTCGCCGCGACGGAGCTCGGCGCCGCCCTCCAGGCCGCCACCGGGGTGGACCTGCCCGCCACCGCGGTGTTCGAACATCCGACGCTCGAGGCTCTCGCCGCCCACCTGGACGCCCGCTGGGACGCCGTCCAGGCACCGCCCGCCGGTCCGGCCGACGGCCTGCTGGCCTCGCTCGCGCCACGGGCGGCGGAGCTGGGCCGGTTCGAGGAGTTCGGCGAGCTCCTGGCCGCCGCCGCGCGGTTCCGGGACACCTTCGACTGCCCGCCCGCGCCGTCCGAGCGGCCGGCTCCCGTTCGCCTCACCTCGGGTACGACAGCGCCCCGCTTCTTCTGCTTCCCGTCGTTCGCGAGCAGGTCCGGCGCCCACCAGTACGCGCGCCTCGCCGCCGCCGTGGGCGGCCGTCACGAGCTGTGGGCACTGCCGGCCCCCGGCTTCACCGCCGGCGAGCGGCTCCCGGCCGGTCTCGACGCGTTGGTGCGCCTGCACGCCGAGGACGTCGAACGGCTCGCCGCCGGGCAGCCGTTCGCCCTCCTCGGCCACTCCGCCGGCGGCTGGATCGCCCACGCCGTGGCGGCGCGCCTGGAGGAGGTCGGCGTTCACCCGGCGTCGGTCGTCCTACTGGACAGCTACCGGCCGGGCAGTGTCATACTTCCCCGCATCCAGGCGGAGCTCGCCACTCAGCTGACGGCTGGTCAACTGGACGCCGTCGACCCGCTGGACGACGTCTGCCTCACCGCGATGGGCGGCTACGCCCGGCTCTTCGAGGGCTGGCAGCCGCAGCCGCTGACCACGCCCACGCTCCACCTGCGCGCCGCCCGCCCGCTGCCCGGCTTCCCCGCCACCGACTGGCAGGCCGACTGGCCGGCCCCGCACGCCGGGGCCGAGGTGCCGGGCGACCACTTCACGATGACCGGCGAAGACGGCCCCACCACCGTGCGCGCCGTGCTCGACCGGATCGCCGAGCCGGTCGCCTGACCTCCCGACCCACCACGATGTCCGATTCCCGACGAGGGTGAGCAGAACATGAGCACTGACAACGGCCACCGGCCCGACGCCCTGGACCAGGCGGTCCTCGACGGCCAGGCCCCCTACCACCGCCGCGCGCTGAACTTCTACGACCTGGTCGTCTTCCGCGGCAGCGCACCGCTGTTCTGGCGGTGCTCGCCGCGGAACTTCCAGCAGATGTACAACGACTGCCTGGGCGCCAAGCACCTGGAGATCGGCGTGGGCACCGGCTACCTCCTGGCGCACTCCCGGTTCCCGGTGTCGAACCCGCAGATCACGCTGGCCGACCTCAACCCCAGCACGCTCGACTTCACCGCCGAGCGGCTCGCGCACCTCAAGACCACCAAGGTGGTCGCCAACGCCCTGGAGCCGCTGCCGGTGCCCGCCGAGAGCCACGACTCGGCCGCCCTGAGCTTCCTGCTGCACTGCATACCCGGCAGTCTGCGCGAGAAGGGCGTGGCCATCCGGCACGCGGCCGCGGCCGTCAAGCCCGGCGGCACGGTGTTCGGCAGCACGGTGCTGTCGTCGGGCGTCCCGGTCACCGGGGCCGGCCGCTGGCTGATGAACAACCTGAACGCGAAGGGCGTCTTCCACAACGACCGGGACGACCTGGAGGACCTGCGCGACCAGTTGAAGCAGACCTTCGACGACTTCGACCTCGTCGTGCGCGGTTCCGTCGGCCTCTTCCGGGCCCGCAAGGCCTGAGGCGTGTCCGCCGGTTCCCGCCGCCCGCCCCTCCCGCGCCCTACACCCCTCCCCCGCCGCACCGCCGCTCCCCGCCGCACCGACCCGTTCCGGAAAGGAACCGCCGCCATGGCCGCACGCTGGTACCCGATCGAGGAGGCCGACGACTCGTTCTTCGCCAAGGCCCCGCTTTACCACGCCCGTTCGGTCGAGGTGCCGTACTCCCCGGAGGAGACCTGGGCGGCCCTGACCGGCGACGGCGTGTCCAGCTGGACCAAGGGCATGCGGCGGCTCACCTGGACTTCGCCCCGTCCGTTCGGCGTCGGCACCACCCGCGAGATCGAGATGGACGGCGACTTCGTCCTCCGCGAGCGCTTCTTCCGCTGGGAGGAGGGCACCCGCAAGACCTTCACCGCGACCGAGGCGACCCGCCCGATCTTCCGCCACCTGGTGGAGGACTACGCGGTCGAACCGACCGAGAACGGCGCCCGGTTCGGCTGGCGGTGGGCGGCCGAGCTGAACCGCCCGTGGTCGTTCCTCCAGGGCGCGCTGGACCGCTACTTCTTCGCCCCCACCGGCCGCTCGCACATCGACGGCCTGCCCGCCTACATGGCCTCCCAGCGCGGCGCCGCGCACCGCTGAGCCCGCGGCCCCACCACCCCCGCCCCCGAACGAAAGAAGAACCGCATGTGCGGGATCGCCGGCTGGATCTCCTTCCAGCACGACCTCGAACGTGAACTCCCCACCCTGACCGCCATGACCGACACCATGCTGTGCCGCGGCCCGGACGCCGGCGGCACCTGGCTGTCCCGGCACGCCGCGCTGGGCCACCGCCGGCTCGCCGTCATCGACCTGGCGGGCGGCGTGCAGCCCATGGTGGTCGAGACGCCGGACGGCCCGGTCGCCATGACGTACAGCGGTGAGGCGTACAACTTCACCGAGCTGCGGAACGAACTGCGCCGCCGCGGCCACGAGTTCCGCACCGCCAGCGACACCGAGGTGGTGCTGCGCGGGTATCTGGAGTGGGGGCAGGGGATCGCCGACCGGCTCAACGGCATGTACGCGCTCGGCATCTGGGACGGCCGGGTGGAGAAGCTGGTGCTGCTGCGCGACCGCCTCGGCATCAAGCCGCTCTACTACTACCCGACCGGCGACGGCGTGCTGTTCGGCTCGGAGGCGAAGGCCCTGCTCGCCCACCCCTCGGTGGACCCGGTGGTGGACGCCGACGGCTTCCGCGAACTGTTCGGCTTCGTCAAGGCCCCCGGCCGCGCCGTCTGGACGGGCATGCACGAGGTCAAGCCTGGCTCCATGGTGACGGTCGACCGCTCGGGCCTGCGCGAGCACGTGTACTGGGAGCTGGCCGTCGCCGAGCACCGCGACGACACCGGGACCACCGTCCGGCACGTCAGGGAGCTGCTGGAGGACAGCGTGGCCCGGCAGTTGGTCGCCGACGTGCCGCAGTGCGTGCTGCTCTCCGGGGGCCTGGACTCCAGCGCCCTGACCGCCCTGGCCGGCCGCCGGCTGGCGGCCGGGGGCGAGCGGGTGCGCACCTTCACCGTCGACTTCGAGCAGCCGGACGCGTTCCGCCCCGACGAGCTGCGCGGCTCGCAGGACGCTCCGTTCGCCCGCGCGGTGGTCGAGCACGTCGGCACCGATCACCACGACATCCGGCTCGACCACCTGGAACTGGCCGACCCGCAGGTGCGCCGGGCCACCGTGACCGCCCGCGACCTGCCGTTCGGCTTCGGCGAGGCGGACAACTCCCTGTACCTGCTGTTCAAGGCGATCCGCCGGCACTCGACGGTCGCCCTCTCCGGGGAGTCGGCCGACGAGATCTTCGGCGGCTACCCGTGGTTCCACCTGCCGGCGGTGCAGCAGACCGCGATGTTCCCGTGGGTGACCGCCTCCGGGCTCGGCCCGCGCAAGCACCCCACCAAGCTGATCGACGGCGACCTGCTGCTGCGGACCCTCGACGTCCCCGGCTACTGGGCGCAGCGCTGGAGCGACTCGGTCGCCCGGATCCCGGTGGTGGAGGGCGAGGACGCGCACGAGCGGCGGATGCGCGAGTTCTGCCACGTGCACCTGACCAGCCTGCTGGGCATGCTGCTGGACCGCAAGGACCGGATGAGCATGGCGGTCGGCCTGGAGGTGCGCGTGCCGTTCTGCGACCACCGCCTGGTGGAGTACGTCTACAACACCCCTTGGGCGATGAAGACCTTCGACGGCCGGGAGAAGAGCCTGCTGCGCGCCGCGGTGCGGGACGTCCTCCCGGGATCGGTGGTGGAGCGGGTGAAGGCCCTCTACCCGCACACCCAACAGCTCGCCTACGTGGGCCAGTTGCAGCAGCAGGTCGGCGACCTGCTGTCGGGTGACCACCAGGCCGTCACGTTCTTCGACCGCGCCGCGCTCGCGGCGGCCGCGGGCGCCGCGCCCGAGGCCGTCGACCGCGACGAGCGGGAGGCGTTCGAGCGGGTCCTCGACCTGGCCGTCTGGCTCGACCTCTACCGCCCGACCATCAAGCTCTCCTGAGGAGTCGCACCATGCCCGTCGACAACGACGTCTACAACACCCACTCCTGGTGGCACGACGACCAGCCGTTCGCGACCTTGGAGGCCTTCACTCCGGCCCGGTTCGACTACTTCCGGGACGTCCTCACCAACCGGCTGCGGCTGGAGCTCAAGGGCCTCAAGGTGCTCGACGTGGGCTGCGGCGGCGGTCTGCTGGCCGAGCACTTCGCGGGCGTCGGCTGCCGGGTCACCGGGCTGGACCCGTCCGGCCCGTCGCTGGAGGCGGCCGGTGAGCACGCCCGGGAGTCCGGGCTGGAGATCACGTACCAGCAGGGTTTCGCCGAGCGACTGCCCTTCCCGGACGGCGCGTTCGACCTGGTCTACTGCTGCGACACCCTGGAGCACGTGAGTTCCGTGGACCAGGCGGTCGGCGAGGCCGTGCGGGTGCTCAAGCCGGGCGGCTACTACCTCTACGACACCATCAACCGGACGTTCCGGTCCAAGCTGGCGATGATCAAGATGGCGCAGGACTGGAAGTCCGTCAGTTTCGCGCCCAAGGACCTGCACGATTGGAAGAGCTTCATCAAGCCGGCCGAGCTGCACGCCGTCTTCCGCAAGCACGGCCTGGACAACCGGGACCTCGTCGGATTCGCCTCCACCCGGCCGCAGTTGGAGCTGCTGAAGGCGATGCGCCGCCGGGCCCGCGGGGAGATCACGTACGGCGAGCTGGGGCGGCAGTTCCAGCTCGGCGTGCACAAGGACACGTCGGTGATCTACGCCGGCTACGCACGGAAGGCCGCGAAGTGACCACGACCGCCACCCCGGACGTCCGGGTCCCGGTACTGATCGTCGGCGCCGGCCCGGCCGGCCTGACCGCCTCTCTGGCGCTGTCCCGCTACGGCGTCGCCCACCTGCTGGTCGGCAAGTACCAGGGCACGGCCCACACCCCCCGCGCCCACCTGCTGAACCAGCGCACCGGCGAGATCCTGCGCGACCTCGGCGTCGAGCAGCAGGTGGCGGCCGAGGCGACCCCGGCCCCGCTGTTGGCCAACCACGTCTTCATGTCGACCTTCGCCGGGCCCGAGGTGAGCCGGCTGGACGCCTACGGCAACGGTCCCGACCGCATCGGCGACTACCTGGCGGCCAGTCCCAGCACGATGTGCAACCTCGCGCAGCACCTGCTGGAGCCGCTGCTGGTCGAGCAGGTCCGGCAGGCCGGGGTCGGTGAACTCCGCTTCGGCCAGGAGTTCCTGCGCATGGAGCAGGACGACGGCGGGGTCACGGCCGTGGTCGCCGACCGGCAGTCCGGCCTGGAGTACACGGTGCGGGCCGACTACGTGATCGGCGCGGACGGCGCGCGGAGCCGGGTGATGGAGCAGGCCGGGCTCACCGTGGAGGGCGCCACGGGGCTGGCCAAGGTCGCCTCGGTCTGGTTCGAGGCGGACCTCTCGCAGTACTGCGCCGACCGCCCGGCGATCCTGTACATGGGCGCCGTGCCCGGCAACCCGCCCGAGGACGGCCGGGTGTTCGTCAGCATCCGCCCCTGGAACGAGTGGGTGTACCTGCGCTTCCTCGACCACGGCGCGGAGTTCGACCGCGACGACCACGAGGAGATCCTCGCGCACATCCGCGAGAGCATCGGCGATCCGTCCGTCGAGGTCCGGATCAAGAACGTCTCGCCGTGGGAGGTCAACGCGGTCGTCGCGCCCCGCTACGCGAACGGCCGGGTGTTCTGCGTCGGCGACGCGGTGCACCAGATGCCGCCGACCAACGGCCTCGGGCTGAACTCGGCGGTCGCCGACTCCTTCAACCTCTGCTGGAAGCTGAAACTGGTGCTGGACGGCGCGGCCTCCCCGGCCCTGCTGGACACCTACCAGGCCGAGCGGCTGCCGGTGGGCGGGCAGATCGTCGACCGGGCGGTCCGCAGCATGATGGACTTCCTCGGCATCCCGGCGGCGCTGGGCTTCACCGCCGGGCAGAGCGCCGCCGAGCAGTGGGAGCTGCTGCGCGGCCTCGCCGACGACACCGAGGAGGCCGCGGCCCGGCGCGCCGCGCTGGCCGCCGCGACCGACCGGATCAACTACCAGGTCAACGCGCACGGCGTGGAGATCGGCTACCGCTACCGCACCGGCGCGCGGGTGGACGACGGCACCCCCGAGCCGGCCGATGACCGGGACCCGGAGCTGTACTACCGGCCCACCACCTGGCCCGGCGCGCGGCTGCCGCACGCCTGGCTGGAGGACGGCGGTCGCCGCCGCTCCACCCTGGACGTGGTCGGCCGCGGCCGCTTCGTCCTGCTCACCGGCCGCGGCGGCGACCGCTGGTACGACGCCGCCCGCGAGGCCGCCGGGCTCACCGGGGTGCCCGTGACGGTGCGCACGATCGGCGCCGCCGAGGGCCTGCGCGACCCGTACGGGGCGTGGGAGCGGCTGCGCGAGGTCGACGCGGACGGCGCCGTCCTGGTCCGCCCGGACGGGCACGTGGCGTGGCGGGCCCGGACCGTCGACTCCGCCGCCGAGCTGCCCAAGGTGCTGGCCGCCGTCCTGCACGCGCCCGCCGGCCCCGCGGCCTGAACACCCGCCGGGGGGGGCCTTCCGGGGAGGGGCCGCCCGGGCGCCCGTTCCACCCCCTCGCCGCCCCACTTCAGCCCCCTTTCAACGCGGCCAGGCCCGCCCAGACCCCCCCCAAACACCC
>NZ_JBVHXY010000009.1:33880-52819 GCF_055569215.1 Kitasatospora sp. NPDC029312
CACCACCGACACCGGTGACACCCCCCGCGCCGCCCCCCCCCCCCCCCCCCCCCCCCCCCCCCCCCCCCCCCCCCCCCCCCCCCCCCCCCCCCCCCCCCCCCCCCCCCCCCCCCCCCCCCCGCCCGTTCCATCCCCGGTCCGCCCCGTTCAAGCCCCCTTCAGACCTGCCCAGTCCCGCCCAGACCCGCCCAGACCCGCCCAGACCCGCCCAGTCCCGCTCAGGCCCGCCGCTTCACGGCGATGAGCGCCGCGCCCAGCAGGCACGCGACGGCGGCGGCGACGTACGCAAGGTGGTAGCCGCCGAGCTGGTCCTCGCCGGTCGCCGCGACCAGGACCATCACCGCCACGCCCACGCTCGCGCCGATCTGCTGGGTGACCACGTTCACCGCCCCGGCGACGGCGTGCTGCCGGGCCGGGACACCGGCGAGCGCGGCGGAGGTCATCGAGGGGAAGTTCAGCCCCTGGCCGATGCCGCTGAGCACCAGTCCGGGCAGCACGTGCCACAGGTAGCTGCCGTCGTGCGGTGTGTCCAGCCACAGCCCGGTGCCCACACCGATCAGGACGAGGCCGACGGCCATCAGCGTCCGCGGGGCGTACCGGGCCAGCAGGCGTCCGGTGGCGAAGTTGGCGGTCAGGAACACGGCCAGCGACATCGGCACCAGCGCGAGGCCGGACTCGAACGGCGAGTAGTGCAGCATCCCCTGGAGGTACAGCGGCGCGAAGAACAGCATCCCGACCGAGCCCGTGTACTGGAGGAACGCCGCCAGGCTCGCGGACCGCACCGAGGCGATCCGGAACAGCCCGAGCGGGAGCACCGGGTCGGCGGTGCGGTGCTCGCGCAGGACGAACAGCACCAGGAAGACCACCGCGGCGGCGAGCACGGCCCACGCCGTCGCGCCGTCGCTGCTCACCCCGACGATGAGCAGGGTGAGGCCGAGTGTGCCGGAGATCGCGCCGGGCAGGTCCAGCCGGCCGCTGTGCCCGGCGCCGTCGGGCAGTCCGGCGCGGGTCGCGGCCAGGACGGCGAGCCCCAGCAGCACCGAGAACCACAGCACCGAGCGCCAGCCGAGGAACTGGGTCAGCACGCCGCCCAGCAGCACCCCGCCGCTGAAGCTCGCGGCGCCCACCGCCGCGTACACGCTGAGCGCCCGGTTACGGGCCGGGCCCGCCGGAAAGGTGCCGGTGAGCAGGGCCAGCGCGGCCGGCCCCGACAGGGCGGCGCCGATGCCCTGGGCGGCGCGCGCACCGAGCAGCACCGCGGTGTCCGGGGCCAGCGCACCGACCAGCGCGGAGACGGTGAACAGGGCGACACCGGCCTCGAACACCCGCCGCCGTCCGAGAACGTCGGCCAGGCGGCCGCCGACCAGCAGGAAGCCGGCGAAGGTGACGGCGTAGGCGGTCATGACCCACTGGAGCGTGGTGTCGTCCAGATCGAAGCGCGTTCCGACGGACGGCAGGGCGGCGTTGAGCACCCCGAGTCCGCTCACGTCCAGGGCGAGCGCCCCGGCCAGCACTCCGAGGGCCAGCCCCGGCCGCCGCAGCGGCTCGACCGGGGCATCCGACGTCGCATCAACTTCCTCAACGGCCATGGGGATCAGCTTGCATGGATCACTCAGCCGCCGTCTACCCCACCAGTACCGCGGCCCCGGCTCCGCGGCACCACATCGAGTCCGTCCGCCCGGCGGGGCCAGGAGACCGAACCGGACACTTTGGAGACCGATTCTCGCCACTGCCCCGACCGGCGCTCGCCCGGCGCTTGTCTCACCATTCACAGGGTGGCACTCTGATGTGCACCCGTCAGGGGCGTACCGGGCAGTCTCCCTACGCCCACGGGCATTCCCCCGAGATCCGTGCCGATCTCCGCGCTCTGGCGCGGACCCGGAGAGCAGCGCCGGAATCCCCGGCAGCGACGTGCCGGAAGGCACGCATTCCTTCCTCCCGGAGCCGAACCGCCCACCCCTTCCATCCGCCCTGCTGAGGGAGTCGTCATGCCCCGAGAACGCGCAGCGCGAGACGTGTCCGCCGTAACGGATTTCCTGCTCTCCCGTGTCGCCGAACTGTCGGACGTGTCCGTGGACGCGGTGGACCGCTGGGCGCCGATCCACCGGTACGGACTGGACTCGGCGAAGTCGGTGGCCCTCGCGGCCGCCCTCTCCGAATTCCTCGGCCGGCCCGTCCCGGCCACCTGGATCTGGCAGTACCCGACCGTCGACGAGCTGGCCCGGGCGCTCGTCGACGGCCCGCCGGCCCCGGAGCCCGCCCCGGGCGCCGGCCGCCGCACGCCCTCGCACGAGCCCGTCGCGGTCGTGGGCATCGGCTGCCGGTTCCCCGGCGGGCCGGACCCGTCCTCCTTCTGGCGGCTGCTGGTCGAGGGCGGCGATGCCGTCGGACCGGTACCGGCCGCGCGAAGAGCGCTCCTGAACGACCGGGTGCGCTGGGGCGGGTTCATCGACGGCATCGACCGCTTCGACCCGCTCTTCTTCGGCATCTCACCCCGCGAAGCCGTCCAGATGGACCCGCAGCAGCGCCTGATCCTGGAGTTGTCCTGGGAGGCCCTGGAGGACGCGGGCATCGCACCCCACACCCTGGCCGGCAGCGACACCGGCGTGTTCATGGCCTCCTGTTGGGGTGACTACGCCGCGCTCGCGCACTACCGCGGCCCCGACAGCCGGATCACCCCGCACACCGCGACCGGCATGCACGACGGCATCATCGCCAACCGCGTCTCCTACGTCCTCGGACTGCAGGGCCCGAGCATGGCCATCGACGCCGCCTGCGCCGGATCACTGGTCTCGGTGCACGTGGGCTGCCAGTCGATCCAGCTCGGCGAGAGCGACCTGGTCCTGGCCGGCGGCGTCAACCTGAGCTTCGTCTCCGACTACTACACCGCCATGGACCAGATGGGCGCGCTCGCCCCGGACGGCCGCTGCAAGTCCTTCGACGCCCGCGCCGACGGCTACGTCCGCGGCGAGGGCGCCGGCGTCGTGGTGCTCGCCCCGCTGAGTGTGGCGCTCGAACGCGACCTGCCGGTGTACTGCCTGATCAAGGGCAGCTCCTCGAACAACGACGGCCCGAGCAACGGCATGACGGCGCCGAACCCCCAGGCCCAGGAGAAGATGCTCCGCACCGCGTACCGACGGGCGGGCATCGCACCGCACCTCGTCGACTACGTCGAGTGCCACGGCTCCGCGACGCCCCTCGGCGACCCGATCGAGGCCAACGCCATCGGCGCGGTCCTGGGCGGCGATCGTGCGGAGCCGCTGCGGCTCGGGTCAGTCAAGTCCAACGTCGGGCACCTGGAGGCCGCCGCCGGCATCGTCGGCCTGGTCAAACTGGCGCTGTCGATGCGCAACGGCGTGCTGCCGCCCAGCCTGCACTACAGCGCGCCGAACCCGCAGATCCTCTTCGACCAGTACCACCTGACCGTCCAGGACCGGCTGACGCCGTGGCCGCGCCGCTCCGATGCCCGCCGCGCGGGCGTCAGCTCCTTCGGCTTCGGCGGCGCGATCTGCCACCTCGCCGTCGAGGAACTGCCGCGCCCCGAGAGCTCCTTGCTGCTGCTCGCGGCGAACTCCCGGGAGCAGCTGGCCCGGCGGGCCGAGGCGCTGCGCGACGAGACCGACCTGCGCGCGCTCTGCCGCCGCACGCCCGGCGACGGCCCGTACCGGCTCGCCGTCACCGCCCGCGACATGGCCGAACTCAGGGCCCGGCTGGACGCCTTCGGCCGCGGTGAGCCGGCCCCCGGACTGACCGTCGGCGAGCGGGCCGACCGCACGCCGCGGGTGGCCTTCCTGTTCTCCGGCAACGGCTCCCAGTGGGCCGGCATGGGCAGGCAACTACTCGCCGGCATGCCGGTGTTCCGCCGGTCGATGATGAGGTCCGACCGGCGGATGCGGGAGCTGCTGGGCTTCTCGATCGTCGAGCAGCTGCTCGCTCCCGACGGCCGCATCGACGACATGGACGTATTCCAGCCGCTGCTCTTCTCGATGCAGGTCGCCCTCGCCGAAACCTGGCGCTCGCTGGGGGTGGAGCCGGACGTCGTCGTGGGGCAGAGCGTCGGTGAGTTCGCCGCCGCCCACATCGCCGGCGCGCTCGACTTCGACGACGCCTCCCGGCTGGCCGCCCAGCACGGCCGGCTCCTCCAGCAACTGGCCGTCGGCCGGGGCGAGGGGATCGTGGTGATGACCGCCGCGGAGGAGGCCGAGCGGCACCTGACCGGCCGGCTCACCGTCTCCGGCCGCAACGGCCTCCACTCCACCCTCGTCACCGGCACGCCGCAGGAGATCGACGACCTGGTCCGGCGGCTGACCGAGGAGGGCGTCACCCACCACCGGGTGCGGATGGGCCACGCCCCCCACTCGCCGCTGGTCGACCACGTCCTCGCCCCGCTGAGGGCCGAACTCGACGGCATCAGGCCGCGGACCGCCCGCATCCCGATGATCTCGACGGTGACCGGTGAGCCCGTCGACGGCGCGGAACTCGGCCCGGACTACTGGGCGGACAACCTGCGCCGGGAGATCCGGATGGTCGACGCCCTGACCGGGCTGCGCGACCAGGACGTGGACGCGGTGATCGAACTCAGCCCGCACCCCGTCCTGCTGAAGTCCGTCGCGGAGATCCTGCCCGCGGCCACCCTGCCCTCGCTCCGCCGGGGCGCCGACGAGGCGGCGACCCTGCTCGGCTCGCTCGGCGCCCTCTACACCGCCGGACTCCCCGTCGCGGCCCACCCGTTCCTGGCCGGCGACCGGGGGCGGCACGTCACCCCGAGCCACGGCGACGCCGCGGCCGACGGGCAGCTGCACCTCGTCCCCGTCTCGGCCCGTACGGCGCGGGCGCTGACCGACACCTGCCGCGAGCTGTCCAACCACGTCGAACGCGACCCCGGCCTGCGGGTCGCCGACCTCGCCTACACGCTCGCCGCCAGGCGCACTCACCACAACCACCGGATCGCGCTGTTCGCCCGCAACCGGCAGGACGTCCTGGACGGGCTCGCCCGGGTCGCCGGCGGGCAGCCGCATCCCGACGTCGTCACCGGCACCGTTCCCGGCAACGCCGACCGGCGGGTGGCGCTGGTGTTCTCCGGCGGCGGCACCCAGTGGGTCGGCATGGGCCGGGAGCTGTTGCGCTCGCACCCGGGCTTCCGCAGCTGGATGCACGCCTGCGACGCCGCCGTGCGCGCGGCCGGCGGCTGCTCGGTGCTCGACCGGCTCGCCGCGTCGGCCGAGCAGGCCCGATACGAGGAGATGGACCTCCAGCAGCCGGTGCTGTTCGCCCTCCAGGTCTCGCTGGCGAAGGTCTGGCTCGAACTCGGCGTCCAGCCGGCCGCCGTGGTCGGGCACAGCCTGGGCGAGGTCGCGGCCGCCTGCGTCGCCGGCGCGCTGTCCCTGGACGACGCCGCCCGCGTCGTGGTCGCCCGGTCGCACCTGCTGGAGCACCGGGCCGCCGCGGGCGCCATGATCTCGGTCGACCTGCCGGAGGCGGAACTGCTGCCCCGGCTCGCCCCGTACGCCGAGCACGCGGCCGTCGCCGTGGTCAACAGCCCCACCAGTGCGGCCGTCTCGGGCTCGCCCGACGCCGTCGCCGCCCTGGAGGCCGACCTCACCCGGGACGGCATCTCCGTCCGGCGGATCCGGGTCGAACGCCCGGTGCACAGCCCCGGCATGGACCCGCTGCTCCAGCCGCTGCGGGCGAGCATCGACGGCATCCGCCCGCTGACGCCCGGCATCGACTTCCACTCCACGGCGCTGGCCGACACGGTGAACCCGGTCGCCGACGTCGAGTACTGGGTACACAACCTGCGCAACCAGGTCCGCTTCGCCGAGACGATCGGCGCGCTGGTCGACCGGGGCGTCGGCACCTTCATCGAGATCGGGCCGCACGAGACGCTGCGCGGCGCGGTCGAGGAGATCGCCCTGACCCGCGGCGCGCGGGTGCACGCCGTCAACTCCCTGCGGCGTGAGGAGAGTGACCGCCGCTGCCTGCTGGGCGCCGTCGCGTCGCTGTACGTCAGGGGCATCCCGTTGACCTTCGACGCGCTGTTCGCCGACGACGTCGAGCTGGTCGAGACCCCGCTCGTCCAGTGGCAGAAGGACCGCTACTGGATCGACACCGAGCCCGACCGCGCCGACCGCGTGCCGGCCGCGGCCCGTCCGGTGCAGACGACCGTAACGACCGGGACGACCGGGACGACCGGGACGACCGGGACGTCCGTAACGACCGTGACGACAGAGACGACCGCGCCCGAGACACAGCCCGCACCGGCACCGCCCGTGGAGAACCGCCCGGTGGAGGACGTCGTCCTCGCCGAACTCGCCGACGCCCTGGGCGTGCCCGTGAGCAGTTTCGACGCGGACGCCGGGCTGCGCGACTTCGGCCTCGACTCGATGCTGGCGATCCGCCTCGTCAACCGGCTGCAGTCGCTCTTCGGCCACCGGGTGTCGCCGGTGGTGTTCCTGGACGGCCGCACCATCGCCGAGGTGGTCGGCCACTGCGCCGAGGTCATCGCCGGCCGGCCCGCGCCCGCCCCGACGGCGGCCCCCACTCCCGCTCCGCCGCCCGCCGAGGCCGAGACCGGGGCCGAGACCCAACCGGAGCGGACGTTCCTCGACGAGCTGTCCGAACTCGACGCCGGGGAACTGGTGGAGGAGCTGGACGCGCGCGGCCTGCTGGAGGCCACCGACGCACCGCCTCTGGCGCAGCTGCGCGCCGACGGCCTCGGCTTCGCCCTGGCGCCCGCGTCGCACGGCCAGGCCTCGCTGTGGTTCATGCAGATGGTCGCGCCGGACGCGGTGCCCTACAACTTCATGGTGGCCGCGAGGATCCGGGCCGCCGTCGACCAGCCGGGCCTGGAGCGCGCCGTCCGGGCCGTGCTGACGCGGCACCCCGCGCTGCGCACTCTCTTCGTGGAGGCGGGCGGCAGCCCCTACCAGGTCATCCTGGACGAGCCGGTGTACGAGTTCGCCGTGGTGGACGGCGCCGGCCTGGACGACGAACAGGCCCGGGAGGAACTGGCCCGCCACGGGCACGAGCCGCTCGACCTGGACCACGGGCCGCTGGTGCGGGTCGTCCTCCTGACGCGCGGGCCGGCGGACCACTACCTGCTGGTGCTGGTCCACCACATCGCCTCCGACGCGGCGTCGGCCGACGTGATGATCCGCGAACTCCAGGAGTTCTACGAGGGCGCCGACCCCACCGACCGCGCGCCGGCCGCCCCGTACTCCGAGTTCGTCGCCTGGGAACGGCAGTGGCTCGCCGGGCCGGCGGCCGACGCGGCCCTGGACTGGTGGTCGCGGAAGCTCGCCGACCCGCCCGCCCGCCTCGACCTGTCCCCGGTGCGGCGCCCGCCGGGCGTCACCTACGAGGGCCGCGACCTCGCGTTCCGCTGGAGCGCTGAAGAGACGCGCCGGCTTCGGGAGTTCGCGGTGCGCGAGGGCGTCTCGATCAGCACCGTGGTGCTGGCCGGATTCTTCGCCACGCTCAACCGGGCGGCGGGCACCGGGGATTCGGTGCTGGCCACCGCCATCGCCCAACGCTCCGAGCCCGGCTGGGAGTCCGCGGTCGGCTACTACCTCAACACCGTGCTGGTCCGTGCGAGCCCTGCCGGTGACCGCAGCTTCCGCGACCTGCTGCGCGAGGTCCACGCCTTCTCCCTCGGACTCCTGGAGCACATGAACTACCCGCTCGACCTGCTGGCCGCCCAGCTGAAGCCGCCGCGGGCCGAGGGCCGCCCCCCGTGGTTCGACGTGGTGGTGAACTGGCTGTCCTCGGAGGCCTTCCCGCGCTCCGTCAAGCTCTTCCACGGCGTCGGCGACACCGTCTCGCCCGACGGCGCGCTGCCGCTCGAACCGCTTCAGGTGCGCAGGGACCTCGCCAAGTTCGACCTCGAGATCTCGATGGCCGACATCGACGGCGAGGTGGCCGGCCACGTCCAGTTCAAACCGAGCTACCTGGAAAGGCAGACCGTGACGGCACTGCTCGCGCTGTACCGCACCGTCCTCTTCGAGTCGATCGCCCGGCCCGACCTGCCCCTCGCCGACATCGCACCGGCCGGTCTGCCCGAAGGAGCGGACCGGTGACCGCGACCCTGCACGCCGAGTTCGTCGAGCAGGCGCTCAAGAACCCCGACGCGACGGCGGTCTACTCCGACGCCGGCCTCCTCACCTACGGCGAACTGAACGAACGCTCCGCGCGGTTGGCGGAGCGGCTGGCCGCCGAGGGCGCGGGGCCCGGCGTCCCGGTCGGCATCTGCGTCGAGCGCACCCCCGACCTGCTCGTCGCCGTCCTGGCGGCCCTGCGTACCGGATCCTGCTACCTGCCGCTGGACCCGAACTACCCCGCCGACCGGCTCGCCTTCATGGTCCGAGACAGCGGGACGAGCCTGCTGGTCACCACGCCCGCGTCCCGGGCCGGTTGCCCGCCCGGCCCGACCGTGGTCGTGCTGGGGGACACCGTGACGACCGAGGCCGGGGCCGTGCCCGTGCCGGTCGTGCCCGAGGACACCGCGTACGTCATCTATACCTCCGGCTCCACCGGCACGCCCAAGGGCGTCGCCGTCCGGCACGGCGGCTGCACGGCGATGCTCGCCGAGCTGGACCGGATCCTCGAAGGCCGCGACCTGAGCGGAGTGTCGGCGGCCAGCTCGATCTGCTTCGACATGTCCGTGATGGAGATCTTCGGCGCGCTGTGCCGCGGCGGCGCCGTCGTGCTCGTCGAAAGTGCCGTGCACCTGCCGGAGAGCCGGTACGCCGACCGGATCACCCACCTGAACGTCGTCCCGTCCGTCATGAACTCCCTGCTCGACGCCGGGGCCCTGCCCCCGAACGTGCGCACCGTCGTGTTCGGCGGCGAGGCCCTGCGCCGCAAACTGGTGGACCGGACGTACCGGGAGACCGGCGCCGAGCAGGTGTTCAACGCCTACGGCCCCACCGAGGGGACGGTCTTCTGCTCCTTCGGACCGGTACCCGAAGGCGGCACCGACGAGCCGACGATCGGTCCGCCGACGACCGGCTCCCGGGTCTACGTGCTCGACGACGACATGCATCAGGTGCCGGCCGGCGAGCCCGGTGAGCTGTACCTCGGCGGCGCGGGCCTCGCCCACGGCTACGTCAACCGGCCGCGGACCACGGCCGAACGCTTCCTGCCCGACCCGTTCCGCGGCGGCGAGCGGATGTACCGCACCGGAGACCTCGTCGCCTTCACCGACGGCGGCGAACTCCGGTTCCTCGGCCGCACCGACCACCAGGTCAAGCTGCGCGGCCACCGCATCGAGCTGGAGGAGGTCGAGGCCCGGCTGACGGCCTGCCCCGAGGTCCGGGAGGCCGCCGCCGCCGTCCGGGGCAACCGGCTCGTCGGCTACGTGGTGCCCGCGGGCGACGACGCCTCCGAGGGCACCCGGCCGTCGGACGCCGCCCTCCGCGGCGCCGTCACCGGCCGGCTCGCCGCCGAACTGCCCGAGTACCTGGTGCCCGCGACGCTCGTGCTGCTGCCCGCCCTCCCACTGGGCCCGGGCGGGAAGCTCGACCGCAACGCGCTCCCCGAGCCGCCGGCCGCCGGCACCGACGGGCCGCTGACGGCCGCGAGCACGCCGACCGAAGTCGCCCTGGCGGAGATCTGGGGCCAGCTGCTGGGCCTCGAACCCTCGGGCATCGACGTGCAGTCCGCCTTCTACGACCTCGGCGGCGACTCGCTGCTGCTCATCCGCCTCGCCCGGCTGATGACCCGGCGCTTCGACCGCCGGGTCCGGGTGCCCGACCTCTTCAGCTTCCGCGACATCACCTCCCTCGCCCGCTGGCTCGACGACGACAGCGGCGCCGCCCCCGAGGTCGTCCAGTCCGCCCGGGTGCGCGCCACCGCCCGCCGCGCGGCGCTGCGCGGCCGCGGCGGCGCCACCGGCCGCTGACTCCTCCCCCACCCGAAGCGAAGCAGGAGCCCTCCCCATGACCGACCGCCCCGAGCAGGACGCCTTGCAGGACCCCGAGCCGGAGCACGACCCGGGCGACGTGGCCGTCATCGGCATGTCCCTGCGGGCACCCGGAGCCCGCACCAAGGAACAGTTCTGGGACAACCTCGTCCACGGCAGGGAGTCCGTGTCGTTCCTGGCCAAGGACGACATCCACGTCGACGAGACCCTGATCCACAGCCCGTTCTACGTGCGGGCCTGCGGTCTGCTCGACACGTACGACAAGTTCGACCCGTCGGTGTTCGGCATCAGCGACCGGATGGCGGCCGCGATGACCCCGGAGAACCGGCTGTTCCTGGAGAGCGCCTGGGAGGCGCTCGAGGACGGCGGCTACGACCCGGACCGGCTCGCGGCCGAGGTCGGCGTGTACGGCGCCAACAACCCGCAGACCGCCGCGCTCTACAGCTCCCCGCCGGACCGGGTGTCGGTCGGCCCCGAGGCGATCGAGGCCAGCCTGGCGTGGTCGCCGGACACCATGACCTCCAACGCGCTGTACTACCTGGGGCTCACCGGCGAGGCCGTCACCGTCGCCGCCGTGTGCGCGGGCTTCCACTACGCGGTGCACCTGGCCTGCCAGTCGCTGCTGCTCGGCCAGACCGACCTGGCGATCGCCGGCGGCGCGATGGTCCGCCTGCCGCACCCCCGCGGCCACCTGTGGGAGGAGAACCGCGTCCTGTCGAGGGACGGCCACTGCCGCCCCTTCGACGCCCACGGCACCGGCACCTCGCTGTCCAGCGGCGTCGTCACCCTGCTGCTGAAGCCGCTGGGCCGGGCCGTCGCCGACCGCGACCACGTCTACGCCGTGGTCAAGGGCTCGGCCGTCAACAACAACGGCGTCAGCGCGATGGCGTACGGCCTGGCCCAGCCCGAGCGGCTGAGCGCCTGCATCGCCGCGGCCATGGAGGTCGGCGGCGTCACCCCGGACACCGTGTCCATGTACGAGGCCAACGGTCTCGGCCTGCCGATGACCGACGAGCTCGAAGTGCACGCGGCGGGCATGGCGTTCGGGAAGCAGACCGCGACCACCTCGATCGGCGGGGTCAAGGGCAACGTGGGCCACGGCGGCGTGGTGTCGGGAGGCTTCGGTGCCGTCAAGGCCGCGCTGGCGCTGTACCACCGGACGCTCCCGGCGACGATCAACCTGACGGAGGTCAACCCGGACCTCGACTTCCCCGGCACGCCCTTCGTACCGCAGCTCGAAGCGGCCGACTGGGCACCCGAGGCCGGCATCCGCCGCGCGGGCATCACCTCGATCGGGGGCGGCGGCTACAACGCCCACCTGCTGCTGGAGGAGGCGCCGACGCCGGCCCCGCGCGCCCCCGAGGAGCAGGGCAGGCCGCGGCTGGCCACCCTCTCCGCCCTGGACGACGAGGCACTGGCCCGGCAGCGTGCACGGCTCAAGGACCGGCTGGAGGCCGACCCCGGACTCCGCCTCGACGACGTCTGCTACAGCCTCAACCTCGGCCGCAAGGTGATGCCCCGCCGCTGGGCGGCCGTGGTCCGCACCCGCGCGGAGCTGATCGCCGCGCTCTCCGACGACGTCCCCCGCGGCCCCGCCACCGCCACCACCACGACCGCCGCCGCTCCGCCCACGGACCCCGGCTCCTTCGCGCGCACCGACCGGGGGCTCGTGCCGTCCGGCGCCGACGCGCGGGCGCTTGCGGACCTGGCCACCGCCTGGGTGACCGGCCACCAGGTCGACTTCGACACCCTGCACCGGGGAGAGGCCAGCCACCGCGTGCCGCTGCCCACCTACCCGTTCCGGCCCCGCCGGTTCTGGCGGACGGACTGGTGACCATGACCGGACCTGCCCCGGACAGCCCGGAAACCATGAACCTCGACGGCCCGGACCTCGGCGATCCGGCCACCTTCGCCCGCCACGATCTCGACGGCCTCTGGCGCACCCTGCGGGACACCGCCCCGCTGCACTGGAACCCCCCGGTCGACGGCCGCCGCGGCTTCTGGGTGCTCTCCCGCCACGACGACATCACGGCCACCTACCGGGACGACGTGAACTTCACCTCCGAGCGGGGCAACGTGCTCGTCACGCTCCTGGAGGGCGGTGACGCCGGGGCCGGCCGGATGCTGGCCGTCACCGACGGCCACCGGCACCACGAGCTGCGCAAGATCCTCCAACGGGTGCTCTCGCCCAGGGTGCTGGACGAGGTCGCCCGGACCGTCCGGCGGAACACCCGGCAGTGGATCAGGGAGGCGGTGGAGTCCGGCGGCTGCGACTTCGCGGAGCAGATCGCCGGCCGGATCCCGATGACCACCATCGCCAACCTGCTCGGCGTGCCCGAGCAGGACCGGGACTACCTGCTCAGCCTCACCAAGACCGCGCTGTCGGCCGACGACGAGGACATCGAGGACGTCGACTCCGAGATGGCCCGCAACGAGATCCTGATGTACTTCACCGACCTCGTGGAGGAGCGGCGGGAATCGCCGGGTGACGACGTGATCAGCATGCTGATCGGCAGCTCGATCGACGGCGTGCCGCTGTCCGACGAGGACGTGGTGCTCAACTGCTACAGCCTGATCATCGGGGGCGACGAGACCAGCCGGCTGACGATGATCGACTGCGTCCACACCCTCGCGGCCCACCCCGAGCAGTGGCGCCGGCTCAAGCACGGCGAGGTCGCCGTCGACACCGCCGTGGACGAGGTGCTGCGCTGGGCGTCACCCACCATGCACTTCGGGCGCAGCGTCGTCCGGGAGACCGAACTGCACGGCGTACGGCTACGGCCGGGTGACGTCGTCACCCTCTGGCACGCCTCCGCCAACCGGGACGAACGGGTCTTCGCCCGCCCCGGGGAGTTCGACCTCGGCCGCACCCCCAACAAGCACCTGGCCTTCGGCTACGGCCCGCACTTCTGCGTCGGCTCTTACCTGGCCAAGGTGGAGATCGCCGAACTTCTGCTCGCCCTGCGGGACTTCACCGACGGCATCGAGCAGACCGGTGAGGCCCGGCGCATCCGGTCCACCTTCCTGACCGGGTTCTCCACCCTGCCGGTCCGCTTCGAGCCCGCGAGCCACCTCACCCCGGCCGCGCGATCGCCCGCCGACTGACGACGACCGACGACCGCCCGACTGACGGCTGACCGCCAGTCAACCGACAACCGACCGCAGGAGTGCGGATGAACATCTACATGTCAGGACAGGGGGCGTTCGCGGTGCAGGTCGCGGAAGCCCTGCAGGGCGAAGGGCACAAGATCGTCGGCGCGGCGGCCCCCCGGCTGCGCAGGGGGCACTCCGACGAGGGCAAGCCGATGTCCTGGGACCGCCTGCGCTCCTGGGCGTTCCCCCGCGACATCCCGTGGACGGACTCGGCCGAGCTGCGCGCGACGCACGTCCCGGACGGCGTGGACATCATCGTCGCCGCGCACTCCCACGCCTTCCTCGGCCGCCACACGCGCGCCCGGGCCGCCGTCGCCACCATCGGCTACCACCCCAGCCTGCTACCGCTGCACCGCGGCCGGGACGCGGTCCGCTGGACGATCCGCGACGGCGACAAGGTGACCGGCGGCAGCGTCTACCACCTCACCGAACGCACCGACGCCGGCCCGATCGCCGCGCAGGAGCACCTCTTCGTCCCCCCGGGCTCCACCCCGCAGACCCTGTGGCGCGACCACCTGGCACCCCTCGGCGTCCGCCTCCTCCTGAAGGTGGTCGCCGACCTCGCCGCCGACCGCCGGATCGAGGTCCCGCAGGACGAGGCCCTGGCCACCTGGGAGCCGGCGATGGGCGCACCCCCGCTGTTCAAGCCCGAACTCACCGCGCTCCCCGGCACCACCCGGGTGGACGGCCACCGGTGGGCGCTCCACGACTGATCCGGCAGCGCCGGCGCCCCGGTCCCAACGCCGCAGCCCCGACGCCGGGGCTCGGCCCGCACCTCGCGCTCCGGGCCCCGGCCTCCTCAGGAGTCCAGGTGGAGGGTGTCCCCCGGCGCCCGGCGGTAGGCGTCGCGGTAGAGGCCCGCGAAGTAGCCGGGGTGGGCGAAGCCCCACCGCATCGCGATCCGCGTCACCGTGGTGGCGCCCGGCTCGGCGGCCAGCAGGTCCCGGTGCGCCGCGTCCAGGCGCACCCGGCGCAGGTGGGCGAGCGGGGTGGTGTCCAGGTGCCGGCGGAAGGCGTACTGGAGGGCCCGCGGGGTGACGCAGGCGGCCGCCGCGATGTCCGCGAGCGTGATCTCCCGCTCGGCGTTCGCCTCGATGAACGCGAGCGCCCTGCGCAGCGTGGTCGGGGTCGCGTCGTTCCGGTCGGCGGGCACCGGATCGGTGCGGACGTTGTGGGGCAGGGCGGCGAGGGTCGCGGCCGCCAGGTGCTGGGCGGCGGTGGCGACGAGCAGGGTGTTCTCGCAGGCGGCCGGGTCGTCGAGGACGTGGTCGCGCACGTAGGCGATCACCGCGCCCAGCCGCCGGTTCGCCGCCTCGTCGACGGCGCGGGCGCCGGTCAGCCGCAGCGGGCCCCGTCCCTCGGGAGCGGCGGGCGCGACGGCGTCCAGCAGGTCGGTGTCGAACATGGCGATGGTGTAGCGGGCGGCGCGGACCTCCCCCTCGTAGGGGGCGTCCGGCGGAGCCAGCAGGAACGTCTCCCCGGGGCCGAACACCGTCTCCTCGCCGCCCCCGGTCCGGTCGGCGATCGTGCCGGCGTGCATGCTCACCAGGCACACCCGGCCGAGGCTCCCGGCGTTGTACGCCATGTCGTAGCCGAAGGACAGCCGGTCCATGCTGAGCGGCCCGACCGCCCGGCGGCTGATCCGCGCCCGGGCGTCCTCCACCGACCTGCCGATCCGCATCGGTGTGTAGGCGGTGGACAGGAATTCCTCCGTGGCCTCCAGGCTCGTGCTGTCGAAGGACAACGATTCGATCTCCATCACCACCCAGTCGTCGACGCGGCCCCCTCGGCCGCGTTCCCCGTGCCGACGCTACGTGCCGACCGGAGGGAGGCAAACCCGGCGGTCGGCGACGGCGACGGCGTCAGCACCGGCGGCGGCGCAGCCGGTGCAGCACGGCCGCGGTGGCGGCGCCGTAGGCGAGGTGCGGCACGATGTCGGCGGCCCACTCGGCAGGCGTCCACGTCCGCGGATCGCTGATGCCGAGCGCCGCCATCGGGCCGTCCGCGGCGGCCAGCGCGGCCGCGGCGGCGCCCACGGCGACGACGCACGTCCCCGCCCTGCTGGCGGGGCCCGCGACCACGCCGGTCAGCACCCCGACGCCCAGCCCGACACCCAGTCCGGCAGCCAGCCCGAGCAGCGGCCCCAGGCCGGCGATCCGGTTGGCACGGTCCTCGTCGGCGCCGGGCACGGGCAGCCCGGTCCGGTCGGCGAGGGCCTCCACGGTCTCCTGCGGGGTGTCGCTGGAGGGCCTGCCGCGCACGGCCATGTCGAGGTAGGTGACGGCGTTGAGGGCGGTGGTGCCGGCCGCGCCGGCGGCCAGCCCCTCCAGCGCCCGGGTGCGCACGGTCATCGGGCCACCTCCCGGCCCGACCACCGCCGTACGGGCCGTCGCCGCGCGGCACGGAGCCTCCGAGCAGGGGTCCGGGCAGGGGTCCGGACGGATGTCTGAGTACTCATCGGTCGGGGCCTCCCCACGGGGCGTCCTGGCGGCGATCGGGCGACCGTCGCCAGGACGCCTTGCCGGTTTCCGGCGGACCATGCCTTCGGAAGGATTTCGTTTCCGCGGCTGCGCGGAGCAGGTGTTTCGCTCCTGGAGCTGTGCCCGGGCCCCCTGGTGGACCACCGTGGGAGCAGCACCCTTCCCGGGGTGCCGTCATCCGCCGTGAGGGACCGCCTTGAACCCGCACACCCCGCACAACCAGCACACGACGACCCCGCACACTCCGCAGTCGCCGCACGCCCCGCGGTCGCCCCGCGACCCGCATCACGCTGCGGGTGCCGACGGGCGGATGTCGGCACAGGTCTCGGCCCTCACCGCGGAGGCCGAGCAGCAGGTCCGGGACGGGCTGTGGGAATTCACCCCGCAGGACGCGGCCCTGGCCCGGAAGACCGCTGACGGCCTGGCGGAGGCGGTCGGGTCCGCCGCCGACCAGGAGCGGCTGCCGGTCATCGACCGCCTGGAGGACCTCCGCGAGGCCCTCGCCGTCCTGGCCATCGGCATCGCCCGGACCCACGGCCGGCTGGCCTGGTTCCTGGCCAGGGCGAGCACCGTGCTCGCTCCGGTCCTGCACTGGCGGGCCCTGCCCGCCGACCGGCGGCAGGCCTTCGGCACCGTGGTGCCGACCCCGCACGAGCTCGCCGACGCCGAGGACGCCGTACGGCGGTTGCACACCGCGCTCACCCGCGTCGACGCGGCCGCCGACGCCCCCCAGGAGAAAGTCCCGGACGCAAGCACGGACGCGAACACGGACGCGAACACGGAGCCCGGCCAGGACGCGAGCACGGCCCCCCGTCGAGGCGCCGGACCGGGCTGCCCGGAGCCGGACCCGGTCCTCTGAAACCGGCGGGAACCCGCTGCTCATCCGCCCTGCTCCCCGGAGGGCGCCGCCGGGGGCGCCGCTGGGCCGTCCGCGTCCGGCGGCGGCACGGGCGGGGCGGCGGCCGCGGTCGGCCGGTCCGCCGGTACGGCCTCGGCGAGGTCCGTCTGCGCCTGGTCGAGGGCGTCCGCTCCCCGGTGCCGGGCCCGTTCGAGCCGGTCGCGCGCGGCCGGCAGCAGGGCGGCCGCGCCGGCGAGGTAGACGGCGGTGAGCGCGACGGCGGCCGCCCTGGGCGGCAGTCTGCGCTCGAAGGTCCGCAGCAGGGCCGTGTGCGCCGAGGCCAGGCCCAGGACGCCGCACACCCCGGCGGCGGCCAGCAGCCCGGCGCTGAGGCCCGCCTGCCGGAGGGTCGCGACCAGGTCGTCCCGGGCGCGGTCGACCTCCTGGCGGACCAGGTCGGCGGTGGACTCGGTGAGACGGCGGGCCGCGTCCCCCACGCCCTGCTCGGCGTTGCCCGGCGTCGTGTCCATGATCGGCCTCCTCACCTCGGTGCCATCGGGCGGCGCCTACCCGCCCGCACGGCGGGCTAACGGCCGGTCGGGGCGGGGATCCGCCGGTCCCCGGGGCCGTCCGGGCGACCGAGGCCGGGCACCGGGGCGAGCGTTACATTGGGGCGGGAAGGGGCGCCGATCCCCGACGAGGTGTGGCCGATGCACTCGATCACCGACTGGCTGGACGGCCTGTCCGGGCCGGTCGTGTACGCGGTCATCGGTGCCCTGGTCTTCACCGAGGACGCCCTGTTCTTCAGCTTCTTCATCCCCGGCGAGACCGCCGCCGTCCTCGGCGGTTTCCTCGCCGACCAGGGCAGGGCCTCCATCGGCTGGATGGTCCTGGTGGTGGTCTGCGCGGCCATCCTGGGGGACTCCGCCGGCTACGAGATCGGCCGCCACCTCGGCCCGGCGATCCTGCGCACCCGTCCCCTTCGGCGCCACGACAGGCAGGTGGAGAAGGCGCGCGACCTGATCCGCCGTCGAGGGCCGGCCGCCGTATTCTTCGGCCGCTTCATCGCCTTCTTCCGCCCGCTGATGCCCTCCCTGGCCGGCATCTCCCGCATGCCGTACCGCCGTTTCCTGCTCTACAACGCCCTCGGCGGCCTGGCCTGGGGCATCGGATTCACCCTGCTGGGCTACTTCGCCGGAGCCGCCTACACCCGGGTCGAGGGCACCGTCGGCCGCGTCACCGCCATCGCGATCGCCGCCCTGCTCCTCGTCGCGCTCCTGGTCTGGTACGTGCGAAAGCACCGCTCGCACGGTCGCGAGCCGTCCGACGACGACCGGCAGCGGAGGTCCTGACGGAGCGGGTCGCTGATGGCGGCGGGCCCGGCGGCGCGGCATGCGGTCGCGGGTTACGGTCGGAGGGCCGAGGTGTCCCCGCCGGTGCCGTTCGCCGGCGCCGGCCCTGTTCGCCCCGTTCACCCGGTTCGGACCGGGCTTTCGGGGCACCCGTCTGATGTCCCCGCCGCTGACGCCTCGGAAAGGGAGGAAGCCATGACCACGCGCGACGACGACAACGGGACCCAGCCGGACGAGACCGCCCAGGAGCGGTCCGCCGAGGAACGTTCGATCACGGCGCCCACTCCGGCCGACGTCCGGAGGAAGGCGGAAGGAGGGGTCGGAGCCCGGGAACGGTCCGCCGAGGAACGCTCGATCACGGCCCCGACTCCGGCCGACGTCCGGAGGAAGGCCGAGACCGACGACGACGGGGACCCGGAGCCGCCCGCAGCGGACGCCGTGGCGCCCTGACCCGCAACCGCGCGCCCGCCCGGCACTCGGTCGCCGGGCGGGCGCGGCGCGCCGAAGTCATACGCCCCGCCGTTCCGTGAGGCCGGAAAGGACGACTGAGGCCGTGAAGGAACGGGTGAGGCCGCGGACGGCCGTGAGCGCCTCCGCGCCCCCGGTGCGGGCCGGTCCGGCTCAGGCCGCCCGGCGGGGCGAGCGGAACGGCGCGCAGGCGCGCCGCGGCTCGGCGCTGCGGACCGGCGCGTACGGGCCCAGCTCCAGGGCCCGTTCCAGTTCGTCGATCCGCTTGGAGACCTCCTGCGCCGCCGACCCGACCGCGCCGTCCGGCCCGTGCGGGCGGGCCAGGGCGACCGTCGTGACCAGCCGCCGTACCAGCAGCACGGGCACGGCGACCACCCATAACGCGCCCGCGCACAGCGCGAGCGCCTCCAGCTGCTGCCGCTCCTGCCGTTCGAAGGCGCCGGCGGCCCGCTCGGTGGTGGTGCCGCGGGCGCCCGCGAGGTAGCCGTCCCTACCGCGCCGGAAGACGGTACGGGTGGTCAGCAGCGCACCGAGCCCGTAGGCCCCGAACACTCCCAGGCACAGCAGCAACGTCATTGCGGATCGCCTCCTTCTACCGGTGGACCCGGTGACGGGTCCCTGCGTGGGCCTCCGAGCCCGGGGCGGGGGGGGGGGGGGGGGGGGGGGGGGGGGGGGGGCCACCGGAGGGGGGGGGGGGGGGTTGGGGCGGGGTGTTCTCCTCGATCAGAC
>NZ_JBVHXY010000009.1:52829-185298 GCF_055569215.1 Kitasatospora sp. NPDC029312
CTTATCGAAAAAGAAGCACCCTCCTCCACACCATCCCACTTCTCCCCCCACCCCAGCCCCCCCCCCCCCCCCCCCCCCCCACCCCCGAAACCCACCCCCCCCCCCCCCCCCCCCCCCCCCCCCCGGGTCGGCGTGGTGCCGTCAGTGCCGGTTCTCCGCCTGGAACATCCAGCTGTGCTTCTCGAGCGCGGCCGTGAGCCCGATCAGGAGGTCCTGGGTGACCGGATCCGTCGGGCCCGTCTCCTCGATCCGCGCGCGCATCCGTTCGATCACGGCGGCGAAGGCCTTCACCAGGTACTCGACGGTCGCCGTGTCGGCCGTCCAGCCCTCGGGGAATCCGGGCAGGCTGCTGGAAGCCGCGACGGTGGCGGCCCGTCCGTCCGGGCTGACCCCGATCGCGGCGGCGCGCTCGGCCACCGCGTCGGCGAAGTCGCGCGCGGTGGCGACCACGTCGTCGAGTTGCAGGTGGACGGAGCGGAAGCGGGGGCCGTAGAGGTTCCAGTGCGCCTGCTTGGCCACCAGGGACAGGTCCAGCAGGTCCACCAGAGTGCCCTGCAGGGCGTTCCCGGTCGTCTTGCGTTCGCTCTCCGGCAGCGGGCTGCTGATGACGATGCCCATCGCTGGACTCCTTCCGGGTCGGGGGAGCCGTCGTCCGGCCCCCGTACGGTGTTGGCGGCCCTCCACCCGGCGATCCGGCCTCGACGCACCGCGTCCCGGCCCGGAGAGCGGTACTCCGGGGTGTCCGGGACGCGGACGAACGACCGGCGCGGGCAGCGGATCGTCCGGCGGCTTCCCCCTCTCACCGGACGGAAACCACCCGACCGGAGGACACGGGGCACGGATGTGCGACCGCCCTGGGGGCGGACCGTGCGGGACCGGGGCGGACCCGGTGCGGATCGTTTCCACATCAGGGCGATGGATCGGCCCAGGGCGGGTAGCCGAAGGCTGCCACGACCGATCTTCGGTGCCGCTGTCGGCGACCCGGCACCGCTGCTCAGTCGCCGCCAACCCGCTGTTCAGTCACCGATCGATGATGTCCAGAGAATGGAGACCCACCGCATGACCGTCGCCACCTGCCGGTCCACCTCCGTCACGCTGCCCGAGGGCCCGTTCCCCGACATCGCCGTCGAGGCGCACCTGCGCTTCGACGCCTCGCTGCCGTACGCCGTGTGCCTGGCCTTCCCTCCGGTCGGTGAGCAGGACGGCGACGAGATCCAGTGGTTCTTCGCGCGCGACCTGCTGAACGAGGGCCGCCACGCGCCCATCGGCTGCGGGGACGTGACCGTCTCCCCAGGACCGGAGGGCCGGGTCCTGGTGACCTTGCGCAGCCGCGACGGACGGGCCGTGATCAGCGTTCCCTCGGACGCGGTGACGGCGTTCCTCCTGGACTCCTTCGCCCTGGTGCCGGCCGGCAGGGAGACGGACCACCTCGACATCGATGCCACCCTCAGCCGGATCCTCGCCTGACCGTCGGATCCCCGAGCCCCGAGCCCCGAGCTCCTTCCCGACTTCCCCACTTCCCGACCTTCCACGGCCACCCGCGAACGGAACGGATTCCCCCTGATGCTGTCCACGACGCTGTCCCTGACCACGCACCAGCTCGCGAGCGATGCCGCCGGCGGCCCGTCCGGATTCGGCGTCCTCGTACCCTCGCTCGTCATCGCCGTGCTGCTCATCGGTGCCTTCGCCTGGGGCAGCCACCATCTCGTCCGTCGACGGCCGCCGCGGGCGCCCAAGGGTGCCGCCGCGCAGCGCGCGGACTCCTGGCGCACCCCGGAGGGCGAGGGCCCCGGCGCACCGGGCCAGGCGCCCGCGGACGAGGAGCCGGGGCGCCCGCCGCGCCGCTGAGCGGAGGGCGCGACCCGGCGGCGGGCTCAGCCGCCGGGGAAGCCGCCTGCGGAGCCGTCGGCCTGCCCGCCCGGATGATCGTCGGCCCAGCCGTCCGCGGAACCGTCGGCCGCCAGGGCCGCGCGAACGGTGTCACAGACGGTGAAGACCTGCTCGGCCCCGGTGATCTCCAGCAGCCGCCGCACCTGGGGCCCGGGAGCCGCCAGGACGACGGGGATGTCCGCGGCCTCCCGCCGGACCTTGAGCAGGGCGTTGAGGCCGGCCGAGTCGCAGAAGGCCAGCCGGGCCAGGTCGACGACCAGCCGGGGCGGGGCGCCCTCGACGGCGGCGGCGAGGGCGGCGTCGAGCGCCCCGCGCTGCTCCATGTCGGCCTCGCCGTCCAGGCGCACCACGCAGGCCCGCCCCGGGAGGTCGAGGGTGGTGATCCGCAGTCCGAGCAGGTCCGCTGACTCCGGGCCGGAGGGCTGCCCCGATCCGTCGGGCGCGGGTGTACCCGCGAGCGTGAAGGGGCCGCGTCCGCCGTAGATCGCCATCAGTCTGCCTCCGATCTCCGCGGGAGGCCGAGCGGCCCGGGCACCCGCTCCTCCGGGTCGCGTCGCACCCCGGCCGATCACGGTGTCGCCCCGTGGCTCCGCACGGGCGAGTGCCCCTCCACTGTTCGCCGAGCCTCCGCGCCTGTCAAGGGTTACACGAATATCATGTCGTGTTTTTGGGGTCGCGAATCACGGGTCTTATTCTTGATCCGTGGACAACCGCGGAGACATCACCCGGCAGTGGACCTTCCTGACGAACCATGCTCGTGTGCTCGTCCAGATCGCCCGTGACCCCGGCATCCGGGTCCGCGACATCGCCGCCCGCTGCCTGCTCACCGAACGGGCCGTCCAGCGCATCATCTCCGACCTCGAGAGCGCCGGGTACCTGAGCCACGAGCGCCGGGGCCGCACCAACCACTACAGCGTCATCGACGGCAAGCAGCTGCGCCATCCCGCCGACGCCGGCCCCACCATCGCCGAGCTCCTGTCCGTCCTCCTGCGCTGATCCCGCCGCCGGTCCCGCCGGTCCCGCCGGTCCTTCCGGCCGCGCCCCGCCGGGGACCAGGGCGCCGACACGGCCGGACGCCGGTGACGGGGCCCGTCACCGGCGTCCGATACAGCGTCATACGACCGAGGGAACGGGATCGCCGGTGAACAGTGCGCGGCGCTCCTCCTCGGTCAGCCCGCCCCAGACCCCGTGCGGCTCACGCGCGGCCAGCGCGTGCCGCCGGCACTCCACCCGGACCCGGCAGCCGGCGCAGACGGCCTTCGCCGCCTCCGCCCGCTCCTTCGCGGCGTCACCGTGCTCACGAGCCGGGCGGAGGAAGACACGGCTGTCGACGGTGCGACAGGCTCCGTCCGAGGCGCGGCTCCAGCGGCGCTCGGACGCTTCGGGGAGGCGGGAGAGGTCGGCCACGGCGGATCCTTCCGATCAGGGCGGTCATGCGGCGGTCGTTCTGCGGGCGCTCGCCCCGCTCGTCTAACCCCGTCCCGCGTGTTCATGCCCGCCGCCCCACCCTCAGCGGCGGTGCCGCCCGCCGCGCCGACGGGCCGCCAGGGCCGCGCCCGGCGCCGGGAGGAACAGCCGGGCCACCTCCCGGCCGAGGTTCACGCCGATCGCGAGGGCCATCGCCGTGGCGGCGGCCCGTCCGACGCCGTTGAGCCCCGCCTCGGGTTCGCCCCGGACGAAGGCGAGCAGCCCGAAGTACAGCAGCGACCCGGGCAGTAGCGGCCCCAGGGCCGCGGTGACGAACGGCAGCGCGGAGCTGCCCCGGTACCGGGCCATCAGCTGGCCGGACAGCCCCACCAGCACCGCGGCGAGGCCGGTGGCCATGACGGGCTCACCGCCGGCGTTGACCAGCACGCCGTACGTCGTCCACCCCGCCCCGCTGTTGAGCAGGACGGCCGGCAGCGTGTTCGGCTCGGTGTTGAGCAGCACCGCGAAGGCCAGGGCGAGCAGGAGCGCCGCCGCCAGTTGGAGGGGCGGGTTCGAGGTCGACCCCGGTCCGCGCTGGGCCGCCAGGTCGGCGCCGTTGTTGACGCCGACGTAGAGCACGGTCATCACGCCGACGACCACACCGGCCATCAGGTACAGGACCTTCAGCAGCCGCGCGGCGGCGGTGAGGTAGAAGCCCGCCAGGCCGTCCTGGACCGCCGCCACCATGGGCCATCCGGGCAGCAGCGCGTACAGCCCGCCGGTGATCACCACGGACCCGCGCAGGTGCAGCTGGTTGAAGGACATCAGGATGCCGACCACCGCGGCCGGGGTCGCGGCCGTCGCGATCCGGTAGAACTCCGGCAGGTCGTGGCGTCCGACCAGCGCGGAGAGCCGGTCGCCGGCCATGGCCGCGACGACGGCCAGGACGAACACCAGCCAGGCCCGGGCGTCGGACCGGCCGCCGACCAGCAGCGTCGCGGCGCCGGCCAGCAGGCCGGGGGACAGCACCAGGGCCCAGGCGGGGTAGCGGCGGTAGTGCGGGCGCACCGCCCGCAGCCGCCGGTGGGCGTCCGCCACGGCGAGTCCGCCGACGGTGATCTCGGTGACCAACCGGAAGAGCACCGCCAGCCCCGCGTAGTCGCCGTCCGGGTGGCGCACGGACCGCTCGGCCGTCACCGGCGGCTCGCCGGGGCCCGGCCGGTAGGAGATCGCCACCCGGGTGAAGGTGACCCGGGGATCGCAGGGCTGGGCCCGGTAGGTCCGGGCGACGGCGAGCATGGCCGCCTCCACGTCCTCCGCGGCCTCGCCGCAGGCCAGCATCAGCTCGCCCACCAGCAGGGCGAGGTCCAGGACGGCGGCCACCTCGGCGGGCCCCGGCTCGTCCGCGCCGCCGTCGTGGGCCTCGCCGACCAGCGGCCGGGAGATGGACGGGGTGCGCAGCAACGGCAGCATCCGGTCCGGCCAGGGCACCGTTCCATCGACGTCGGCGCCCTCCCCCGGCGCCGCGGCGCGGCCGGCGCCCTCCCTGGGCGGCACCGGTCTCGCGGCCGGCCTACCGCGGAGCGGATCGGCCGTGCCGCCCTTCTCCGGCCACCCCTGCGGCGGCACGCGCCTGTGCTGCGATTCCTCCGATCCCGTCGAACGTCGCGCACCCTCCGCCTCGGCCCCCGCGCCGAACGGCTCGTGTTCCGGCATCTTCGCTCCCTGCATCACCCCCCTCGTGGCTACTGTTCGCATCCACTCGACTACCCTCGGCCATCGTTTCGTGAACGTCACGTCAGGAGTGCGGCCGGACCGTTCGCGCCGCCGCCGAATGGGCAGGCGCGGAGCATGGTGCAGATCGGATACACGATGATGACGGAGCAACGCGGCCCCCGGGAGCTCGTCTCCGACCTGGTGCTCGCCGAACGGGCGGGCTTCGACTTCTCGGTCACCTCGGACCACTACTTTCCGTGGCTGGACGAGCAGGGGCACGCCTCGTACGCCTGGGCGGTGCTGGGAGCGGCGGCACAGGCCACCACCCGGATCCCGCTGATGACGTACGTGACCTGCCCGACCTTCCGCTACCACCCCGTGGTGGTGGCGCAGAAGGCGGCGACGTTACAGCTGCTGTCCGAGGGCCGGTTCCGGCTGGGGCTCGGCAGCGGGGAGAACCTCAACGAGCACGTGGTCGGCCGGGGCTGGCCGGCGGCGTCGGTGCGGCTGGAGATGTTCGCCGAGGCCGTGGAGATCATCCGGGCGCTGTTCGAGGGCGGGTACGTGACGCGGCACGGCAAGCACTTCGACGTGGTCGGCGCCCGGCTGTGGGACCTGCCGGACCGGCCGCCGCCGATCGGGATGGCGGTGTCCGGGCCGGTGTCGTGCGCGCTGGCCGGGCGGCTCGCAGACCTGGCGATCGCCGTGGAGCCGGAAGCGGACCTGGTCGCGGGCTTCGCCGAGCACGGCGGCGCCGGGAAGCCCGCCGTGGGCCAGCTGCCGGTGTGCTGGGACCGTGACCGGGACGCGGCCGTGCGCCGGGCGCACGAGCAGTTCCGCTGGTTCGGCGGCGGCTGGAAGGTCAACGCCGAACTGCCGGGTACCGCCGGCTTCGCGGCCGCCAGCGGCTTCGTGCGGCCCGAGGACGTCGCCGAGGCCATCCCCTGCGGCGACCACATCGAGGACTTCGTCAAGGCCGTGCGGCCGTTCGTCGACGCCGGGTTCGGCGAGGTGGCCCTGGTCCAGGTGGGCGGGGACAGCCAGCCCGCCTTCCTGGAGTGGGCCGAGAACACCCTGCTGCCGGCCCTGCGGGAGGCCTTCTGACCCCCTCCGCCCGTGCGTCCCGCCTCCCGCGGGAGCAGCGGGTCCCGGCATGACTTCGCGGACCGGGGGCAGAAGGGCGACCACACCGCCAACCGAGGAGGTCGAACCATGGTCCCGCTCCTGCTGGTCCTTCTGCTCGCTCTGATCCTGTTCGGCGCCGGATTCGCGTTGAAGGTGCTGTGGTGGGCAGCCGTCATCGTGCTGGTCGTGTGGCTGCTCGGCTTCATCGCCCGGGGTTCGACGGCGGCCGGCGGACGGAGCCGCTGGTACCGCTGGTAGCCCCGCCCGGGGAACCGGCGCGGGGGGGGGGGGGGGGGGGGGGGGGGGGGGGGAGGGGAGGGGAGGGGGGGGGGGGGGGGGGGGGGGGGGGCGGCTACCCCCCCCCCCCCCCCCCCCACCACCCCCCCCCCCCCCCCCCCCCCCCCCCCCCCCCCCCCCCCCCCCCCCCCCCGTGCCCGTGTCCGGGCCGCGCGTCATGCGCGTCATCCGAACGGTCGCCGTCGGTCGCGGGAAGCAGCCGCGCAGCCGGGTTCCCGGCGCCCGGATCCGTTTCCGGACGCACTGCCGGGGTTACCCGCGAAAGGCAGTCCCCTCTACCAGGAGTCGATTCATGGAAGCGTCCGAACCGGTGAAGAAGATCGTCGACAAGGTCACCGACGTCGTCCAGAACGTCGTTCCGACCGAGCGCCCCGAACTCCCCGGCGCGCCCGGCCCGGAGTCGCCGAGCGTCCAGGAGCCCACCGAGGTCCGCGGCCCGCTGCCGCCCAAGCCCGACCAGGCGGCGCCGCGCCCGGTGACCGCGACCGGCCGCGACACGGGCGCCGGCGCCACGGTCCGGTCGCAGGACGGCGCGTTCCTGACCACCGCTCAGGGCGCCCGCCTGCCCGACAGCGACCACTCGCTCAAGGCCGGCCCACGGGGCCCGGTGCTGCTGCAGGACCACCACCTGCGGGAGAAGATCACCCACTTCGACCACGAGCGGATCCCCGAGCGCGTGGTGCATGCCCGGGGGGCCGCCGCGCACGGCGTCTTCCGCGGGTACGGCACCGCCGCGGCCGTCTGCAAGGCCGCGTTCCTCGCCGAGGACGTCGAGACGCCGGTGTTCGTGCGCTTCTCGACGGTGCTCGGCTCCCGCGGCTCGGCGGACACCGTCCGCGACACCCGCGGCTTTGCGACGAAGTTCTACACCTCCGAGGGCGTGTTCGACCTCGTCGGCAACAACATCCCGGTCTTCTTCATCCAGGACGCGATCAAGTTCCCCGACGTCATCCACGCCGGAAAGCCCCACCCCGACCGGGAGATCCCGCAGGCCCAGTCCGCGCACGACACGTTCTGGGACTTCGTCACCCTGCACACCGAGGCCACCCACCACACCCTGTGGAACATGTCCGACCGCGGCATCCCGCGCTCCTACCGCACCATGGAGGGCTTCGGCGTCCACACCTTCCGGCTGGTCAACGCCGACGGCGCGAGCACCCTTGTCAAGTGGCACTGGAAGCCCAAGCTGGGCGTGCACTCCATGGTCTGGGAGGAGGCGCAGCTGGTCGCCGGGACGGACCCGGACTTCCACCGCCGGGACCTCGCGGACGCGATCGAGGCCGGCGCGTTCCCCCAGTGGGAACTGGGCATCCAGACCTTCCCCGACACTCCCGAGCAGACCTTCGAGGGGATCGACCTGCTCGACCCCACCAAGATCGTTCCGGAGGAGCTGGCGCCGGTGCGCCCGGTGGGGCTGCTCACCCTGAACGCCAACCCGACCAACTTCTTCGCCGAGACGGAGCAGGTCGCCTTCCACCCCGGGCACCTGGTGCCGGGGATTGACATCACCGACGACCCGCTGCTGTCCGGGCGCCTGTTCTCCTACCTCGACACCCAGATCACCCGGCTGGGCGGGCCGAACTTCGCGCAGATCCCGGTCAACCGCACCCACGCCCCCGTCAACGACATGCTGCGGGACGGGTTCCACCAGCACGCCGTCCACTCCGGCGTGGCGCCCTACAAGCCGAACTCGCTCGACGGCGGCTGCCCGTTCTTCGCCGGAGCCGCGGAGCGCGCCTACATCGAGTACCCGACCCCGGTGGCCCCCGCGACGAAGGTGCGCGAGGCGCCCGCCTCGTTCGCGGACCACTTCAGCCAGCCGCGCCTGTTCTGGGCGAGCATGAGCCCGGTCGAGCGCGAGCACATCATCGCCGCGTACACCTTCGAGCTCGGCAAGTGCCACGAGCAGGCGATCAAGGAGCGCGGCCTGCGGGTGCTGGCCAACATCGACGGCTACCTGTGCGCCCAGGTGGCCGCCGGGCTGGGCCTGCCCGCCCCCGAGCCCACCGAGCCGTTCGGGGACGTCCGGCCGAGCCCGGCCCTGTCCCAGCTGGGGCGGATCTGGCCGGCGGACGGCCGGGTCATCGGCCTCGTCGCGGGCTCCGACCACGGCGCGCTGACCACGGTGCGCCGGGCCGTGCTGGACGCCGGTCTGGTCCCGCTGGTGATCGCCGCGACCGGCGCCGGCCTCCCGGCGGACGGCGACGGCGACCCGGTCGCCGCACAGCGGACGTTCGCCACCGCCCGCTCGGTGGAGTACGACGCGCTGGTGCTGGTCGGCGCCGCCGGCCCGGCCCCGGACGCGCAGGCCGCCCGGGACGCCAAGGCGGGCAACCCGCTGCCGGCCGCCTCCCCCGTCGACCCCCGGCTCGTCCTGATGCTGACCGAGGCCTACCGCCACGCCAAGCCCCTGCTCGCCGTCGCCGGCGGCCAGGACGCCCTGCGGGCCGCGGGCATCACCGCCGACGGACCGGGCGTCCTCACCGACGTCCGGCCCGACGCGGCGGTGGAACGCCTCATCCCCCTGCTCGCCGCCCACCGGGTGTGGGACCGCTTCCCGCCGCCCTCGGCGGCCGGCAGCCGCTAGAGCGTGTCCGACCCGGAGCCCGGGCGCCCTTTTGGCGCCCGGGTTTCTGGGCAGTGGCCAGACATGGGCATCCCCATTCCACCCGGGGCGGCGTCGCTGCGGCTCCCGCCGGAACCGAGGAGCGTCGCGTCGGCCCGCCGGTTCGTACGGTCGGTGCTGGACGGCGCCGCGCCCGAGGCGGCGGACACCGCCGAGCTGCTGACCGGCGAGCTGGCGGCCAACGCCGTGCTGCACGCGGGCACCGAGTTCGAGGTGCGGGCCTGGGTCGACGACGGCCGCATCGGCGTGCGGGTCACCGACCGGAGGCCGGAACGCGGACTGGTGCCGCACGACCAGCACCCGTACGCGTGCACCGGCCGGGGCCTGGCCCTGGTGGAGGAACTCGCGCCCAGCCACGGCGTCCACAGCGGCGAGGACCGCAAGACGGTCTGGTTCGAGCTGTGGCCCGCCCCGCCGGCGCCGCCGGCCTCCGCGTGGGAGACCGTCGCATCCTGCGGCCCCACCGTGAACGTGACGCTGATCGACATGCCGTACGCCCTGTACTGGGCGGCGCAGCAGCAGTGGGAGGGGATGCTGCGGGAGCTGTACCTGACCGAGGACGTCGAGGACCGCGCGGGCGTGGCGTCGGAGGATCTGGCCGTCGCCCAGGACGCCAGCAACGTGATCTGCGCCTGCATGACGGCCTCGGTGCGGCGGGAGACCCCGGACAGTTCGACGCTCTCCGTGCTGGTGGCCGTCCCCGCGGACGCCGCCCCCGCGGTGGCGGACCTGCGCCGGGTGCTCGACGAAGCCGAGGACGCGGCCCAGCAGGGCACCCTGCTCACCCTTCCGGCCCTTCCGCAGATCCGCGCGTTCCGCGACTGGCTGTTCGACCAGGTCGTCGGCCAGCTCTCCGGCGAGAACCCCACCGCCTGGACGCTGGCCCCCGGCGTCCCGAGCAGCACCCCCAGCGAGCTGGCCCCCTGGGACGCCGGCGAGGTGGAGGCCGCCACCGTGCCGACCGTCGCGGCCGACGACCTCAACCGGATCATCGCGGTGAGCCCCTCGGCGGCGAACCTGCTGGGCTGGTCGGCGCGCGACCTCATCGGGCAGCCGCTGACCGCGCTGATCCCCGAGCACCTGCGCAAGCGCCACCGGGCCGCCTTCACCTCCCTGCTGCTCACCGGGCAGCCCCGCATCCTGGGCCGTCCCATCCCGGTCCCGGCCCTGCACCGGGACGGCCGGCTGATCCCGATCCGGCTGCACGTCCAGACGCAGGAGGCGATCGACGGACGCACCGTGTTCGTCGCCCACCTGATGCCCAGGACAGCCCCGCCCACCCCGCCGTCCACGGCGGCGGACGGCGGGTACCCGACGCGGCCGGAGCCGGGCCCGCTGCGCTTCCCCACCACCACGACGAAGTCGCGCAGGGCCAGCGTCGACCGGGCGACGCTGGAGCGCCTCGCCCTGCTGGCGGACACCGGGAGCGCGCTGTCCAGCACCCTGGACCTGGGCGAGCGGATGCGCCGGGTGTGCCAGGTCATGGCCCACCAGCTGGCCGACTGGTGCGCGGTGGACCTCGTGGACGAGCAGGGCCGGGTGGAGCGGATGTGCCTCGTCCACCGCGATCCCCGGGTCCGCGTCCCGGATGAGCTGCTGGGCCGGCTCCCTCCGCTGTCCGAGGACGCCCAGGGGTCGCTGCCCCGGGTGGTGCGCGGCGCCGGCCCGCTGCTGGTCACCGACTTCCCCCGGCCCGAGGACGCCCCGAGCCCGCTGGACGCCCGGCAGGCGGAGCTGTTCGCGGAGCTGGGGGCGAGCAGCGCGGTGCTGGCCCCGCTGCGGGCCCGCCGGGAGGTCCTCGGCGCGCTCACCCTGGTGCGCACCCGGGACGAGCACCCGTTCACGGCCGAGGACATCGCGCTGGTCGCGGAGCTGGTCCGCGCGATCTCCCTCGGAGTGGACAACGCCCGCCTGCACCTGCGCACCCAGCAGACCGCCGAGCGCCTCCAGCGCGCCCTGCTGCCCGAGCTGCCGCTGGTCGACCGCCTGGAGCTGGTCGCCCGCTACGTCCCTTCCAGCACCACCGCCGAGGTCGGCGGGGACTGGTACGACGCCTTCGCGCTGCCCTCCGGCGAGACGGTGCTGGTCATCGGCGACGTCGCGGGACACGACCTGCGGGCCGCCGTCGCGATGAGCGCCCTGCGCAACATGCTGCGGGGCATCGCCGTCGACCGCGGGGAGCCGCCCGGGGAGGTCCTGCGCCAGTTGGACCGGGCGAACCACACCCTGAACCCCCACTCCACCGCGACCTGCGTCTACGCCTTGGTCAAGGGGGGCGACGGCGGGCCCCGGGAGCTGGACTACGCCTCGGCCGGGCACCTGCCGCCGCTGCTCACCACCTGGGACGGCGACACCCGGTACCTGGAGGCGGGCGCGGGCCTGCTGATCGGCATGGAGCCCGATCTGCCCCGCACCACGGCCCGCGACCTGCTGCCGCCCGGCTCCACGCTGCTGCTGTACACCGACGGCCTGATCGAACGCCGGGGGCAGTCCCTCGACGATGCCATGGCCCGGCTGCGCCGGCACACGGCCGCGCTCGCCCGCGCGCCCCTCGACGTCTTCTGCGACGAACTGGTCATCGCCCTCGGCGCCGAGAGCGACGACGACACGGCCGTACTCGCGCTGCGGGTCGACCCATCGGCGTGAGGTCGCCCGGGCCCGGGTCCGACGGCCCGGGCCCCCTTCACACGCCCCGCAGGCGCGCCGGGTCGAACTCGGCCCAGATCGTCTTGCCCAGGGCGTGCGGCACGGCGCCCCAGCGGTCGGCCAGCCGCTGCACGATGAACAGCCCGTGGCCGCCGGGCAGCGCCGGGTGGTGGGGCTGCCGCGGGGCCGGCAGGTCCGGGCTCCGGTCGCTGACCTCGATCCGCAGCCGGGCCGGGGTGAGGTCGAGGACCAGCTCCAGCGGGCCGTCGCCGTGCAGCATGGCGTTGCCGACCAGCTCGGCGATCACCAGGACGATGTCCTCGGTGATCCCCTCACCGGCCCCCGGCTCCCGGGACGGCGGACACCAGTCGCCCAGCACCTGGACGGCGTGGGCCCTGGCTCGGGCGACCGGCTTGGGGAGCCCCGCGAGGGGCAACCGCCTCCGCTGACCGCCGACGGGCAGGACGAGCTCGACCCCGTGCGGGTCGCCGTCCAGGGCTCCCCGGCTCATCGTCATGTGAGGGCACCCCTTCGGATCGACGACGCTTTCGCAGCTCGGTTTCCCGGCAGCTCCGGGATTATGCCTGCCCGGTGCCGACGCGGCACCCGGATGGAGGCGGTCGGGCCGCCCGCCGCTCAGTCGGGCAGGGCCGCCTCGACCGACTCGTGGATGGTGAACACCGTTCGCGCGCCGGTCAGTTCGAGGACCCGCATCACCGTCGGCGCGACCGCCGCGAGACTCAGCTCCAGCCCTTCCCGCTCCGCCGCGATGCGGGTCCTGAGCAGCAGGTTCAACCCGGAGGAGTCACAGAAGGCGACTTCCCGCAGGTCGATGACCACGCCGGCCGGGCGTTGCGCGACCAGCTCGGCGAGCGTCTCGGCGGCCGAGTCCAGCGTCTCGACGTCGAGGTCGCCCACGAGCGTGCAGACCACGGCGCCGCTCTCCGTGGCACGGCTGCGCACCGCCAGGCCCGGCCTGGGTGCCGCGGGCGCCAGGGCCGTGTCGCCCCGGCCGTTGTCGGATGGCATCATCGTCGTCCCCTCCATCGTCCGTGCCCTCCGACCATACGTAGGCTCGGGCCCGTCAGCCAAACAGCGGACCCGTGAGGTGCCTCAGTCGTCCTCGAGGCCCTGCCGCAGCTGCCGCAGCGTGCGGGTGAGCAGCCGGGAGACGTGCATCTGGGAGAGGCCGAGGCGCTCCCCGATCTGGGACTGCGTCATGTCCTCGCAGAACCGCATCGAGAGGATGAGCCGTTCCCGCTCCGGCAGCGCGGCGACGAGCGGCTTGAGCGCCACCAGGTCCTCGACGCGGGCGAGGTCCCGGTCCTCGTGACCGAGACGGTCGGCCAGGGCGCCGGGGCCGTCCTCGTCCTCCGAACTTCCGAGGTCCAGCGAGCCCGCGGTGTGCCCGTTGGCGGCGGCCAGCCCCTGGATCACCTCCTCGACGGGCAGCGAGAGGTGCTCGGCGAGTTCGGCCGGCGTGGGCGCGCGGTCCAGCTCCTGGAACAGCTTGTCCTGGGCCTTGGCCAGCAGGATGCGCAGCTCCTGGAGGCGGCGGGGCACGTGCACGGCCCAGGTGGTGTCGCGGAAGTGGCGCCTGATCTCACCGAGGACGGTCGGCATGGCGAATGTGGTGAATTCCACACCGAGTTCCGGGTCGAAGCGGTCGATGGCCTTGATCAGGCCGACCGCACCGACCTGCAGCAGGTCCTCCTGCGGCTCGCGGTGCGAGGTGAACCGGCGGATGGCGAACCTCACCAGGGAGAGGTTCATCTCCACCAGGGTGTTGCGGACGTACGAGTATTCCCTCGTCCCCTCCTCCAGGGTGGCGAGGCGTCGTAGCAGGACCCGGGTGAGCTCCCGCGCGTCGGCGGGTGCGATCTCCTTCGGATCCACTTCTGCGGGCAGCTCCACTGCGAGCGGCTCCCGGAGCTTTCCGCCGGGTGCGGCTGCGGAGACGAGCAGTTCACCGGTGGGCGTGGGCATGCAAGTCCTTTCCCGAGACGGCTCGACGGGGGCCCTGCTACCCCGGGTCCGCCGATCGATGCAGTCACCCACCGTAAAGGTTTTGTGAAGCCCGTGTCGGAGCCGGATCCGCGGTGCGGTTCCCCCTTCCACGCCGGTGGCGGGAGTTTTCCGGTGCCACGGGCCCTGGGGTAGCCTCCGTTGACGGTACCCACCGCACCCCGGAAAGGCGACCTGAGCCATCCGGCCGGTGCCTTGGTGCGCACGACCGGATGCGGGCTCCGGCCCGGCGTTCTACGGAGGCGACGTTCGATGGCTGGCCCGCTTACGTCCAACGGTTCGCAGCTCCGCCCGCAGGACGGGCCGGACGGCGCGCTGGGGAACGAGCCCGAGCTCCGGCAGTTGCTGGCGGGCCTCACGGCCGTGCGCGACGGCGACTTCAGCACCAAGCTGCCCGACGACGCGAACGGCCTGCTGGGCGAGATCGCCTCGGTGTTCAACGGGATGGTCGACCAACTGTCGCACTTCACCTCGGAGGTGACCCGGGTCGCCCGCGAGGTCGGCACCGACGGCCGCCTCGGCGGCCAGGCGCAGGTGCCCGGAGTGTCGGGCACCTGGGCGGACCTCACCGACTCGGTCAACGCGATGGCCGGCAACCTCACCTGGCAGGTGCGCGGCATCGCCCAGGTGACCACGGCGGTGGCCCGCGGCGACCTCACCCAGAAGATCGAGGTCGACGCGCGGGGCGAGATCCTGGAGCTGAAGAACACCGTCAACACGATGGTCGACCAACTCTCCTCCTTCGCCGGGGAGGTGACCCGGGTCGCCCGCGAGGTCGGCACCGAGGGCATCCTCGGCGGCCAGGCCCGGGTGGTCGGTGTCTCGGGGACCTGGCGTGACCTCACCGACTCGGTGAACTCCATGGCCGGCAACCTCACCGGCCAGGTCCGCGCGATCGCCCAGGTGGCCACCGCGGTGGCCGAGGGCGACCTCTCGCAGAAGATCACCGTCACGGCCCGGGGCGAGATCCTGGAGCTGAAGGAGACCATCAACACGATGGTCGACCAACTCTCCTCCTTCGCCGACGAGGTGACCCGGGTCGCCCGCGAGGTCGGCACCGAGGGGCGCCTCGGCGGCCAGGCCAAGGTCGAGGGCGTCTCCGGCACCTGGAAGCGGTTGACCGAGAACGTGAACGAGCTGGCCGGCAACCTCACCCGGCAGGTCCGGGCGATCGCCGAGGTCACCAGCGCCGTCGCGGCCGGAGACCTGACCCGCTCGATCACCGTGGACGCCTCCGGCGAGGTCGCCGACCTCAAGGACAACATCAACTTCATGGTGGAGTCACTGCGCGAGACCACCCGGGCCAACGAGGAACAGGACTGGCTGAAGACCAACCTCGCCCGCTTCTCCGCCCTGATGCAGGGCCGACGCGACCTCGGCGTCGTCGCCGCGTCCGTGATGGACGAACTCGCCCCGCTGGTCGGCGCCCAGTGCGGCGCCTTCTACCTCGCCGAGGACGGCCCCGGTGGGACGACGCTCCAACTCGTCGGCTCCTACGCCTTCCCCGACGGCGAGCGCCCCACCCGCTTCCGCCTCGGCGAGTCCTTCGTCGGCCAGGCGGCCCGCAGCCGGCGGACCATCGGCGTCGACACCCTCCCCCCGGGCTACCTGGCCGCCGCCTCCGGCCTCGGCCGCACCGAGTCGCTGTCGCTGATCGTGCTGCCGATCGTCGTCGAGGAGCAGGTCCTCGGCGTCATCGAACTGGCCTCCGTGAAGCCGTTCACACAGGTTCACCGGGACTTCCTGGACCAGCTGATGGAGACCATCGGCGTCAACCTGAACACGATCATCGCCAACGCCCGGACCGACGAGCTGCTCGGCGAGTCCCAGCGACTCACCGCCGAACTCCAGGCGAGGTCCGAGGAGTTGCAGGCGCGCCAGGAGGAGCTCCAGTTCTCCAACGCCGAGTTGGAGGACAAGGCGGAGCTGCTGGCGGCGCAGAACCGCGACATCGAGACCAAGAACCTGGAGATCGAACAGGCCCGCCAGGAACTCGAGGAGCGCGCCCACCAGTTGACCCTCGCCTCGAAGTACAAGTCGGAGTTCCTGGCCAACATGAGCCACGAGCTGCGCACCCCGCTCAACAGCCTGCTGATCCTCGCCCAGCTGCTCGCCCAGAACCCCACCCGGAACCTGACCGCCAAGCAGGTCGAGTACGCCGGCATCATCCACTCCGCCGGCTCCGACCTGCTCCAGCTCATCAACGACATCCTCGACCTGTCCAAGGTCGAGGCCGGCAAAATGGACCTGAGCGTCGACGCGGTGCCGCTGCACACGCTGCTCGACTACGTCGAAGCCACCTTCCGCCCGATGACCGGGCAGAAGAACCTCGCCTTCGCCGTCCGGACGGCGCCCGGGGTGCCCGGCGAACTGCGCACCGACGACTACCGGCTGCGCCAGGTGCTGCGCAACCTGCTGTCCAACGCCGTCAAGTTCACCGAGCACGGCCGGGTCGAGCTGCGCATCGAGCCCGCCGCCGAGACCGAACTGCCCGACGGCGTGCGGCGCGGCGGCCCGGTGCTCGCCTTCCGCGTCACCGACACCGGCATCGGCATCGCGCCCCAGCACCTGGAGACCGTCTTCGGCGCCTTCCAGCAGGCCGACGGCACCACCAGCCGTAAGTACGGCGGCACCGGCCTCGGGCTGTCCATCAGCCGCGAGATCGCCTACCTGCTCGGCGGCGCGATCACCGTGGAGAGCACCTTGGGCCGGGGCAGCGTCTTCACCCTCTACCTCCCCGTCGAGCACTCCGAGGTGCCCGCGGCCGAGCCGTCGACGGTCTCCCGGGCGCTGGACGGCACCACCGCACGGCCGTCCGCGGACCGGGTGCACGACGCGGCCGACCACGCCTCCCCCGAGCGGCCGCGGCGCCTCCTGGTGGTAGAGAGCCGGCCCAACGGCCTGCTGACCCTGGTGGCGGAGAACGCCGTCGCCGACCTCGCCCGCTACTCCGCCGGGCACCGGCAGGTCGAGATCGTCACCGCTGTCGGCGCCCAGGAGGCCGCCACCGCCCTCGCCACCGCCCCCTGCCACTGCGTCGTCCTGGAACTGGACCTGCCGGACGGGACGGCCGCGACGCTCCTCGCCGAGATGGGGGTCGACCCGGCCCTGCACACCGTCCCGGTGCTGGCCCACAACAACCGGGGCGTCACCGGCGAGCAGGCCGGCGCGCTCCTGCGGCAGGACGAGCGGCCGCTGGAGCTGATCGCCAGCCTGGACGAGCTCCGCGAGCGGATCGCCCTCCACATGAGCGCCGACCGCCCCGGCGGCGCCCTGCCTCCGGTGCGCGGCTCGGACCGCGTCACGTCCTGGAACTCCGACGCCGAACCGGCCCTCGCCGGCCGGACGGCGCTGGTGGTCGACGACGACGACCGCAACCTGTACGCGATCACCAGCATCCTGGAGCTCCACGGCATGCGCGTCCTCCAGGCCGAGAACGGCCGCGCCGCCCTGGAGTCCCTCACCGCCCACCCCGGGATCGACGTCATCCTGATGGACGTGATGATGCCCGAGATGGACGGGTACACGGCCACCGCGGCGATCCGCGCCATGCCCGAGCACGAGGGCCTGCCGATCATCGCCGTCACCGCCAAGGCGATGATCGGCGACCGGGAGAAGAGCCTGGCGGCCGGAGCGAGCGACTACATCACCAAGCCGGTCGACGCGGACGAGGTGATCAGCCGGATCACGCACCACCTCACGCGGTGACCACCGCCGGAGCAGCAGTCGAGACCCCCAGGAGCCACCACCGTGCAGCACCCTCAGGAGCGACTCGCCACCGGCCGCCCCGCCGCGGCCGAGCCGGGCGTCGAGGCCCCCAGGGTCGGCGCGCAGCGGACCCCGACCGACCAGGAGGCGCCGGCCGCCCAGGAGCCGGAAGGCGCCGCGACGGCCGTCGGCAGGCTCGCCACCACGGTGGAGCGGCTGCGCCAGGAGCTGGACCAGGCACAGGCCGACGCGGCCGGCCGCGCCGTGGTCGAGATGGCCGTCGGCGTCCTGGTGGAGCGGCTTCGCTGCGGCCCCACCGAGGCGGCCCGGCAGTTGGAGAGCCTGGCCGAGCAGGCGGGGGTGACGACGCTGGCGCTGGCCGCCGACCTGGTCAACCAGGTGGCGGCGGACCAGATCTCGGCGCTCGCCCGCGAGTTCGTCGCCGGTGCGGCCGTCCGGCCCGAGGACCCGGTCGCACTCCGGCTGCGCAGCACCGAGGCGGACACCATCGCGGGTGGTGACGCCGCGACGGCCGCACGCTCCATGCTGGAGCACGCCCTGCGTCCGCTCGGGGTGGCCGCGGTGGCCGTCTGGGCGGCCCACCCCGACCTCTCGCTGTCCCTGGCGGGCAGCGCCGGCTTCCAGCCGGAGGAGGCGCGCCGCTGGCGGCACGTCCCGCCGGGCGTCCCGACGCCGGCCCGCCGGGCCCTGGACGAACGCGCCGCGGTCGCCTACCACACCCTCGCCGACGCCTCGCTGCCCTCGATCGGCCAGCACGAGATCAACGGCGGGCGCCTCGCCGTCCCGGCCGGGGTCGGCGGCCGGCTGATCGGCGTGCTGGAGGTCTGCTGGCGCGAGGCGCTGCCCGAGCAGTCCCAACCGCTGCAGCGGCAGTTCGAGGCGCTCGCCGAGGTGGCGGCCGCCACCCTGGAGTCCTGGGACAGCCGGCAGTACGCCGTCGGGGACCCGGCCGACGCGCAGTTCGACGAGTTGCGGCAGCTGACGGACGGCCTCCTCGACCCCTGCCTGGTCCTGCGGGTGGCCCCGGAGGACAACGAGCTCCCGCCGCGGTTCGTGATCCGGCACGTCAACCCGTCCTTCGTCGACTTCGCCGGCCGGCCCACCGCCGCCATCGTCGGCACCCGCCTGCTGGAGGCGTACCCGCTGGCGGCCGAACCGGGAGGGCTGGCCGAGAAGGTCGAGCACGTCTTCGCCACCGGGGAGCCCTTCCGCGCCCAGGGCCTGCGGCTCGCCGCGCTGGTCGACGGGGTGCCGCTGAGCGCCCGGGCGCAGGTGAGCATCAGCCGGCACGGCACCCACCTGGTGGTGGTCTGGCGGCTCGACGACGGCACGCCGAGGGTCGCGCGCCTGCTCCAGCACGCCCAGCGCCTGGGCCGGATCGGCGGCTTCGAGGAGAACCTGCGGACCCGTCAGATCGTGTGGAACGACACCCTGTTCGAGCTGCACGGGCTGCCGCCCACCGCGCGGCCGATCGCCCTCGACCAGCTGGCCGAGCACGCCCACCCGGACGACCGGCACACCATCGGCCGCTTCCTTCGCACCCTCCTGCACCACCGGCGTCCGGCCTCCACCGCCTTCCGGCTGCAGCGCCCCGACGGGGTCACCCGGCACATCCGCGTGGTGGCCGAGCCGGTGCGCGATCCGGACAGCGGGCTGCGCATCGTCCGCGGCGCCTACCAGGACATCTCGGCCCAGCACTGGACGGAGGTGGCGCTGGCCGCCACCCGCGACCAGCTGGCGCAGAGCGAGCAGCAGGCCGCCGAGCGCAGCCGCCTCGCCCTCCAGCTCCAGCACGCCATCATGCCGCCGGCCAGGGGGCCGCTGGACCTGAGCGGCCTGCACGTCGCCGTCCGCTACCGCCCGGCCGAGAAGGACCACCTGGTCGGGGGCGACTGGTACGACGCCCTCGCCCTGCCGACCGGTGACGTCCTGCTGTGCGTGGGCGACGTCGCCGGGCACGGCATCGAGGCCGCCACCGGCATGGTCGCGCTGCGCAACGCCCTGCGCGGCCTGGCCGCCACCGGCGCCGGCCCGGCCCAGCTGCTGAGCTGGCTCAACAGTGTCACCCACCACCTCACCGACAACGTCACGGCCACCGCGGTCTGCGGGCTCTACGAACCCGCCACCCGCCGGCTGCGCTGGGCCCGCGCGGGCCACCCGCCGCCGGTCCTGCTGCGCGAGGGCCGGGCGAGGACGCTCCCGCAGGTCGGCGGCATCCTGCTCGGCGCCCTGGACCAGGCGGAGTACGAGGAGCACGACTTCGTCCTCCAGGCCGGCGACACCCTGGTGATGTACACCGACGGGCTGATCGAGCGCCGAGACGAGTCCCTCCAGGCGTCCCTGACCAACCTGATGACCCTCTCGGAGCGGGCCCACCGCCAGTCGGCCACCAGCGCGGACGGCCTCGAAGGGCACCTGGACCACCTGCTGCAGTACAGCAGCGCCGACACCGACGACGACACCTGCCTGGTGGGGGTGGCCGTCCGCTGACCGGGCCACGGGCCCGTCCCCGCACCCCGCCTACCGGGGTGTCAGGACGGGCCCGGCTCGGGACGTTCAGCCCGTGACCGGCGGGCGGTAGACGGTGAGCGCGGCGGGCGCCTTGGACAGCCGCAGCGCACCGCGCGCGGGGACGCTCTCGCCGTCGACCGCGATGCGGTCGGCGTCGCCGAGGAAGTCCAGCTCCAGGGCGCGCAGCCGGGCGGTCCGGTACACCCGGGAGCGGTCCAGGGTGCCGGACAGGAACGCGGCGGCCAGCCGGGTGCGGGCGAAGGGCCTGCCGCCGTCGACGACCCGGATGTCGAGCTGTCCGTCGGCCAGGGCGGCGCGCCGGGTGGGGGCGAGGCCCGCCGGCTCGTACGCGCCGTTGCCGGCGAACAGCAGCCACAGCCGGTGGGGCCGGCCGTCGGCGTGGACGGTGACCGGTTCGGCGCTCGGCAGCAGCTTGGCCACGGCCACCGCCAGGGCCGGCCACTTGCCGATGCGCTCCTCCAACTTCTCGCGCTGGTGCACGAGTTCGGGGTAGATGCCGAGGCTGAAGGTGTTGACGAAGGTCCGGGCGCCGTCGGCGTCGGCGGCCACTCCGAGGTCCACGCCGACCGCGGTGCCGGCCTCCACGGCCTCGGCGGTGGCCCGGTGGGTGGTGGCGCCGAGATCGAGGGCGAAGTGGTTGAGGGTGCCGCCGGGGAAGACGGCCAGCGGCAGTGCGCGCTCGACGGCCAGGGCGGCGGCCAGGTTGACGCTCCCGTCGCCGCCGCACACCCCGAGCGCGCCGTTGATAGCGGCGGCCCGGTCGGCGGCCTCGGCCAGCATCTTGGCCAGGTCGTCCTGCGGCCCGCACACCCGGACGTCCGCCTCGGGCAGCAGGGCGCGCAGTTCCTCCGCCGTGTCCTCGGGGCCGGCGGCTATCGGAGAGCCGTTGCCGGAGCCGGAGTTGACCACCACGGACAGCCCCTGGCCGCGCGGCAGGGCCGGGGCCGGGCAGGCCGCGGGGGCGGCGGACGGCGGCGCGTCCGACGAACGCGGCCACCACCGCAGGGTGGTGCCGGCCGCGGCCGCACCCAGCGCCGCACCGGCGAGGACGTCGCCCGGGTAGTGCACGCCGGTGTAGACGCGGGAGAACGCCACCGCCGCCGCGAGCGGCGCGACGGCCGCGCCCAGCAGCGGGGACTCGATGGCCACGCCGGTGGCGAAGGCGGCCGCCGAGGCGGAGTGGCCCGAGGGGAACGACGTGGTGACGGGCTGGCGCAGCAGCCGGCGCAGGGACGGAACGCCCTCCAGCGCGGGGCGGGGCCGGCGGGTGGCGTGTTTGGCGACGGTGTTGGCGGTGGCCGAGGCGATGGCGAGCGAGCCGAGTCCGCGAAGGGCCGCGCGTCGCCCGCTGCGCCCGCCGAACACGCCGAGGACGGCGGCGGTGCCCGTCCACAACAGTCCGTGGTCGGCGGCCCTGCTCAGTGCCCGCAGCCAGGGGCGGGTGCCGTGCAGCGGGGCGGCGGCGATGCGGTCGAACAGGGCCCGGTCGATGGCGTCGAGTCGTGAGGTCCCCAATCGTTTCATCCGACGAGCCTAGGCCGACCGGACGGCGGCGCCGGGGAGGACGCCGGCCGGTGTGTCGCGGTGGAGGCGTTGGCGTCTCAGGCGTCCCAGGCGTCGCGAACGTTGTGGGCGCCCTGGGCATCGGGGGCGCGCACCAACGAGGCCGGGGCCGACGCGATCACGCGTCGACCCCGGCCTCGGATTGGTAGCGGGGACAGGATTTGAACCTGCGACCTCTGGGTTATGAGCCCAGCGAGCTACCGAGCTGCTCCACCCCGCGTCGGTGAGACCAACCATAGGCGAGATTCCGGCGAACACGAAATCGCTTTCGACCCGGCCGCCCAGACCACGGGCCGCCGCAGCCCATCCATGCCGGCCGACGTTACTGCTTGACGCGGTGCGTAATACTGTAACGCGCGCGATCCGGGACGGCCGCGAACGGGCAGCGCCGCCCCCTGTCCCCGCAGCTCGGAGCACCCACATGCACCCCTTCCTCGACCACCCGGGGCCGCTCGCCTTCGCGCACCGGGGCGGTGAGCTCGGGCACCCCGAGAACTCGCTCGCCGCGTTCGAGGCCGCTGTGGCACTCGGCTACCGCTACCTCGAAACGGACGTGCACGCCACCGCCGACGGCGTGCTGGTGGCCTTCCACGACTCCCGGCTCGACCGGGTCACCGACCGGAGCGGGGCGGTGGCCGAGCTGCCCTGGGAGGCCGTCCGGCGGGCCCGGATCGGCGGCACGGAGCCGGTGCCGCTGCTGGAGGACCTGCTCGGGGCCTTCCCGGGCGCCCGGTTCAACATCGACGTCAAGGCGGCACCGGCCGTCGGACCGCTGGTCGAGACGATCCGCCGGACCAACGCCTGGGACCGGGTCTGCGTCGGCGGCTTCTCCGACAGCCGCCTGGCCGCCGTCCGGGCCGCCGGCGGGCCCCGGCTGGCCACCTCGCTCGGCCCGCGCGAGGTGGCCCGGCTGCGGCTGCGCTCGCTGGGCGGCCTGCTGCCGTCCCGGGCGGGTCGGGGGGCGCCGTACGCCGGGCTGTGCGCCCAGGTGCCGGAGCGGCACCGGGGCGTGCGGGTGGTCGACCGGGCCTTCGTGCGGGCCGCGCATCGGCTCGGCCTGCAGGTCCACGTCTGGACTGTGGACGATCCCACACGGATCAGGGCTCTCCTCGACCTCGGTGTGGATGGCATCATGGCCGATCGCATCGACGTCCTTCGGGACGTCCTCAGCGAGCGCGGCTGCTGGACGGACGGCAGCACCGGCTCCAGCACGGGGATAGGAGCCGTATGAGCACCACGGACCACCTGCGGGACCACGTGGCGGACGATCCGCCGCGGACCACCGACGACGGCCGCGCCCTGCGCCGGGCGCAGTTCGGCTGGTACGTCAACGACTGGGCCAACGCGGCCTTCTCGGCCACCGTCCTGACGGTCTTCCTCGGCCCGTTCCTGACCGAGGTGGCCAAGAACGCCGCCGACGCGTCCGGCGACGTGCACCCGCTCGGCCTGTCGATCCGCGCGGGGTCGTTCTTCCCGTACACCGTCTCCTTCTCCGTGCTGATCTCGGTCGCGGTGATGCTGATCACCGGCTCGGTCGCCGACCGCACCGGGCGGCACAAGGAGCTGATGTGCGGCTTCGCGTACGTCGGGGCGGTCGCCACGATGGGGATGTTCTTCCTCCAGGGCGACCGCTACCTGCTCGGCGGCGCCCTGCTGGTGGTCGCCAACATCTCGTACGCGGTGTCGGTCGCGCTCTCCTACGCCTACCTGCCGGGCCTGGCCTCCCCCGACGAGCGCGACAAGGTCTCCTCCAAGGGCTGGGCCTACGGCTACGCGGGCGGCGGACTGCTGCTGATCGCCAACCTGGCGCTGTTCGAGGGCCATGACGCGCTCGGCCTCGCCTCCGGCACCGCGGTGCGGATCTGCCTGGCCTCGGCCGGACTCTGGTGGGCGCTGTTCACCCTCGTCCCGCTGCTGCGGCTGCCCTCCCGGGCGGGCGTCGCGCCCGACCGCCCGGCGGCCGCGGCCGGCCGGCCCACCGGCGGCAGCCTGCGCGAACTCGGCCGGACCCTCGCCAACATGCGCCGGCACCCGCTGACGCTGCTCTACCTCGCCGCCTTCCTCTGCTACAACGACGGCATCCAGACCGTCGTCTCGCAGGCGTCGCTGTACGGCAGCGAGGAACTCGGCATGGACCAGACCTCGCTGGTCACCGCCGTGCTGATGGTCCAGGTCGTGGCGATCGGCGGCGCGCTGCTGCTCGGCCGGATCGCCCAGCGGCACGGCGCCAAGCGGACCATCCTCGGCTCGCTGGTCGGCTGGGTCGTCACCCTCGCGCTCGGGTACGTCATGCCCGCCCACCAGCCGGTCTGGTTCTACGTCCTGGCCTGCATGATCGGCCTGGTGCTCGGCGGCAGCCAGGCACTCTCCCGGTCGCTGTTCTCCCACCTGATCCCGGCAGGCCGGGAGGCGGAGTACTTCAGCCTGTACAAGGTCAGCGACCGGGGCACCAGTTGGATGGGTCCGCTGGTCTTCGGCCTCGCCTACCAGATCACCGGCAGCTACCGCTCGGCGATCATCTCGCTGCTGGTGTTCTTCGTGATCGGCTTCGCGGTGCTGGTGAAGGTGCCGCTGCGCCGGGCCATCGAGGCCGTCGGCAACCCGGTCCCCGAGCGGCTCTGACCGCGAGCCACTGCGCTGCCTCGTACCGCTCAAGCGCGCTATTCGGCATCGCATTTGACGGCGAGTCAGCTCATTCCAACCCCTCAGCCCGCCGTCAATGCGGCCGGCAGCGGCCGGGAGTGCAGGATGTCCAGCCGGGAGACCGCCCGGGTCAGCACCACGTAGAGCCTGTGGAGTCCGCGCGGCTCCGCCTCGACGATGGCGGCCGGCTCCAGCACGATCACGTGGTCGTACTCGAGACCCTTGGCCAGGGAGGCCGGCAGCACCGTCACCCGGGCGGTGCTGCCGATCTCCTCGGCCGAGGCGCTCGGGATCGCGGCGGCTCCCAGCGCGGCGGCGACCGCCGCCACCGAGCCGTCGGCGGCGATCACCGCGATGGAGCCCTCCCGCTCCAGCGCGGCGCGCACCGCGACCACCACCGCCCCGGCCGGGTCGTCCGCCTCCCGGATCGCCACCTCGCCGTCCCGGCGCAGCGACACCGCCGACGGCACATCCACGTCGAGGGACTCCAACAGCCGGTTGGCCAGCGCCATGACGGCCGCCGGGACGCGGAAGCCGGTGGTCAGCGACACCAGGGCGGCCTGCGGCTTGCCCAGGTGGGCCAGCTGCTCCGCCCAACTGCGGGCGGCCCAGGGCGCGGTGGCCTGGGCGAGATCACCGAGGACGGTGAGGGAGCCGAAGGCACTGCGACGGGCGATCGCCCGGCACTGCATCGGGGACAGGTCCTGGGCCTCGTCCACCACCACGTGGCCGAAGCTCGCCGGGCGCTCGATCAGCCCGGCGACCTCGTCGAGGAGGACGAGGTCGTGCTCGGACCACGTGGCGCTCCGTTCCGAGCGCGGAGGCCTGCGCCACCGGATCGCCGCCTGCTCCTCGGGCGAGAGCAGGCCGTCGGCCGCCTCGGCCAGCACGGCCGGGTCCCCGAGCAGGGCGGCCACCACGGCTTCCGGGCGCTGCGCGGGCCAGGCGGCCTCCAGGAAGGCCGCGACCGGCCTGCAGCGGCCGACCTTCCGCTGCCAGGCGGCGTTCTGGACACCGGCCCGCCGCTCGGCCTGGTACTGGAGCGCCGCCACCACCCGGGTGCGCACCTTCTCCCGGCCGACGGCGTACGGCAGCGCCTGGTCCCGGATCTCGGCGACCATCCGGTCGAGCCGCTCCGCCGGCACCCGCCAGCGGTAGGAGCCGTCCGGGACGACCAGCGCTTCGGATCCGCTGACCCGGATCCGGCGGTTGAGCGCCCGGCGCAGCACCTCCGCCATCCGTACGTCCTGTTTGACCGCGGCGGCCCGCTGGTCGTCCACCGCGGAGACGACGCGCCCAGCGGCGACCAGGTCCTCCACGGTGCGCTGGGAGACGTCCAGTTCGCCGAGCGCCGGGAGCACCTCGGCGATGTAGCGCAGGAAGGCCCGGTTGGGGCCGATGACCAGCAGGCCACTGCGCTGGATGCGCTGCGGGAAGCTGTACAGCAGGTACGCGGCGCGGTGCAGGCCGACGGCGGTCTTGCCGCTGCCGGGCGCGCCCTGGACGCAGACCGACTCGCTCAACTCGCTGCGGACCAGTTCGTCCTGCTCGGGCTGGATGGTCGCGACGATGTCGCGCATCGGCCCGGTGCGGGGGCGCTCGATCTCGGCGGCCAGGAGGTTGCCGGGGGCCGGGCCGCCTTCCTGGGCACGGTCGAGCCGTTCGTCCTCCAGCCCGGTCAGGTCCTCCGGTGCGCCGGAGCTGCCGGGCGCCCAGCCGAACCGGCGGCGGCGCGCGAGCCCGAGCGGCTCGTGGGCGCTCGCCCGGTAGAACGCCCGGGAGACCGGGGCCCGCCAGTCGACCACCAGCGGCGGCACGGTCGGGTCCTCGGAGATGCGCCGACGGCCCACGTAGTAGCGCTGCCGGCGGTGGCCCCCGGCCTCGGGCGCGTCGTCGAAGTCGAGCCGGCCGAAGAAGGAGGGGCTGTCCGGCAGTTCGCGCATCCGCTTGGCGCGGGTCCGCAGGTAGCGGCCCAGCGCCTCCGCGCTCGCGCCGTCGCCGGAGACGTCCTCGCCGGCGACGACCTGGTAGCCGGCGTCCGCCACCTGCCGGGCCGTCGCCGCCCGGCAGGCCGCCACGTAGGCCCGCTCGCGCGCCAGCTCGCTGTCCAGTCCCGTGTTCTCGGACGTCATCGCTCCCCCGGAGGTCGCTCGGCTGTCGTTCCGAGACCATCGTAACTTAACTCGGTAAAGCTCCTTACTCGGTAATGCATCGGGTGAGGATGGGTGCCGCTCGGGTCAGGAGACAGCGGCTCCTCCCTCGAGCCGGTCGGCTCAGCCGCAAATTCGATTCCGGGCACTGCCCCGCCTGACCTAGATTGAGGCGTACGCGGATGATCACACCCGGGTCATCGCGACCGACCGGCAGGAGACCGCCATGGCAGACACGGTGCAGGAACTGAGCGGTGTGAAGGTGCTCGTGTGCGATTCCGCCGGGCCCGCGATCACCACCGTGCAGGACGCACTGGATCTCATCGGCGCGACCTACCACGGCGCCGAGGTCGTCGCCGTGCCGGCCGACCGGCTGAGCGACGAGTTCTTCGTGCTGAGCACCGGGTTCGCCGGCGAGGTGATGCAGAAGTTCGTCAACTACCAGGTCCCGCTGGCCGTCCTCGGCGACATCTCGCGCCACCTGGAGGCCAGTTCGGCCTTGCGCTCGCTGGTCCACGAGTCCAACACCGGCGCCCACATCTGGTTCCTCCCCGACACCGAGGCCCTCACGGGCCGCCTGGCGTCCCGCGCCTGAGCAACGCCGGAGCCCCCACCGCCGGCGGGCCCGGAGCCGAAGCCGACCGTCGGCCCGGGGCCCGCCGCGGCGCCCCGGCGGAACCGGGGCCGCCGTCAGACGGCCCGCCGCGCGTACACCTCGATCTCGATCCGCATCCGGGGATCGGCGAGACCGCAGACCATCATGGTGGCGGCCGGCCGGACGTCACCGAAGCAGCGCCGCAGCACCGGCCAGCAGGGTTCGAAGTCCGCACGATCGGGCAACAGGTAGCGCACCCGGACCACGTCGGCGAAGCCGCAGCCCGCCTCGGCCAGCGCGGCGCCGATGTTGCGCAGGCACTGCTCGGCCTGCTCCACCACGTCCTCGGAGATCGTCATGGCGGCGTAGTCGAACCCGGTCGTCCCGGACACGTGCACCCACTCGCCGTCCACCACGGCACGGGCATAACCGATCTGCTCCTCGAAGGTCGAACCGCTGAGGATCGCGCGTCGCTCTGTCATGCGCGGAACGCTAGGCGGCCCGCCGTCGATACGTCCAATACACCTCTCGGCACCGCGTGATATCCCTGGGCGTATGGAGCACCGCCCCGAACTCCCCCTCCCCCAGCTGTACGCCTTCACCGTCCTCGCCGAGGAACTGCACTTCGGCCGCACGGCCGCCCGACTGGGCATCGCCCAGCCCCCGCTGAGCCAGCAGATCCGGCGCCTGGAGGAGAAGGTCGGGCACCCGTTGTTCCACCGCGAGCCCGGTGGCGTGACGCTCACGGCGGCCGGCCGGGAACTCCTGCCGGCCGCCCGCCGGGTCCTGACCGATCTGGCGGACGGCCTGGCCGCGGCCCGCGCCGTCGGCAGCGGCGAGGCGGGCCGGCTGCGCATCGGCTTCTCGGCCTCACTCGCGCTCACCGTCCTGCCCGGCCTGCTGCACATCTTCCGGGAGCGGCACCCGGGCGCTCACCTGGAGATCCGCGAGATGACCGCCGCGCCGCAGCTCGCAGCCCTGCACGACCGGGCCATCGACGTCGGACTGCTGCGCGAACCGCCGGGGGCCGAGGAGGGACTGCGCTTCCGCACCGTCCTCAGCGAGCCCTTCGTCGCGGTGCTCCCCTCCGCCCATCCGCTCAGCGCCCAACGAGCCGTCTGCGTGGCCGACTTGGCGGACTCGCCGTTCGTCCTGCTGCCCCGCGCCGAGGGCCCGCAGCTGTACGACCGGATCACCGGCCTGTGCCGCGCCGCCGGGTTCTCCCCGCGGATCGGCCAGCACGCGGTGGAGTGGCAGACGGTGTGCGCGCTGGTGGGGGCCGGCCTCGGCGTATCGCTCGCCCCGGCGAGCATCCGCCGCATCCGGCTCAAGGGCGTCGCCTTCCGCCGGATCGACCCCGGCACCGACCGCACCCGGGTGGCCGTGGCCTGGCGCCGGAACGAGCGCAACCCCTTGCTGGCCCACCTGTTGAGCGCCGTCAGCCCTTCCGACCCGGCACCGCGCCTACCCCGCTGACCGCATCGACGGCACTGCCCGCGCACGGCACCCGCACTGCCGTCAACTCCCCTACTGCAGACGGAAATGGCATGCACGCCACTAGCCAACTGTCCAGTAACACCCCTACCGTCGACTCCCCGTGGCCTCGACGGAGGAGCTCGCCTTGCGCCCACGCCCCCACCCCCTCCGAAACCCTCTCCGAAACCGTCTCCGACACCCCCTCCGATTCCCGGCGGTCGCCGCCCTCGCGTCCGCCCTGTTCCTCACCGCCGCCCTGACCACCCCCACCGGCGCGGCCGCCGTCCCCACCACGGTGGCCGCGACCACGGCCGCCGCCAACGACTACTGCGGCGGCCACTGCGCCGACATCCTCCCGCCCGGCGAGAACGGCAACGCGACGCTCGCCGAGATCCTGCTCAACCGGATGTTCGGGAGCCGCCCCGCACACACCGACGACCAGCTCGGCCCGTACGCGGCCCTCGCCTCCGGCTACCCCGGGCTCACCGAGGCCGGGCTGCGCGGCTTCTTCAACGACGCATCCTTCGGCGTCCCCGCCGACCAGGTCGCCAGTACCACCAGCCCGCGCCCGGACGTCACCATCGTGCGCGACAAGGCCGCCGGCATACCGCACATCACCGGCACCACCCGCTACGGCACCGAGTTCGGCGCCGGCTACGCCGCCGCGCAGGACCGGCTCTGGGTGATGGACCTGTTCCGGCACGTCGGTCGCGGCCAGCTGTCCGGCTTCGCCGGCGGCGCCGCCGCCAACCGCCAGCTGGAGCAGAGCTTCTGGCAAGCCGCGCCGTACACCGAGACCGAGTTGCAGCAGCAGATCGACGCGCTCGCCACCCGCGGCGGCCGGGCCGCCCAGGCGCTCACCGACGCGAACGCCTACCTCGACGGCGTCAACCAGTACGTCAAGGAGGCGTACGACGGCCGCACGTTCCCCGGCGAGTACGACCTCACCGGTCACATCGACCCGATCACCAACGCCGGTTCGATCGAGCCGTTCAAGCTGACCGACCTGGTCGCCCTGGCCTCCGTGGTCGGCGCGCTGTTCGGCGCCGGCGGCGGCGGCGAACTCGCCTCCGCCCAGGTCAAGTCGGCCGCCGAGGCCCGCTACGGCAAGGACGCCGGGGACGCGGTCTGGAAGTCGCTGCGCGAGGCCGACGACCCCGAGGCGGTCCGGACCCTGCACGACGGCCAGAGCTTCCCGTACGCCACCGTGCCCGACCAGCCGCAGGGCGAGGCCCTGCCCGACCCCGGCTCGGTGGTGCCCGAGCGGATGATCTACGACGCCACCGGCTCCGCCAACACGGCGACCACCAAGGCCGACGGCGTGCTCCCCGGCAACCTGCTCACCGCCAAGCACGGCATGTCCAACGCCCTGGTGGTCTCCGGCGCGCACACCGACGACGGCCACCCGGTGGCCGTGTTCGGCCCGCAAACCGGCTACTTCGCCCCGCAGTTGCTGATGCTCGAGGAGCTCCAGGGCCCCGGCATCAGCGCCCGCGGCGCGGCGTTCGCCGGGCTGAGCTTCTACGTGCAGCTCGGCCGCGGCCAGGACTACGCCTGGAGCGCCACCTCGGCCGGCCAGGACATCACCGACACCTACGCCGTCCCGCTCTGCACCACCGACGGCTCACCCGTCACCACCGCCGCCAACGCCTACCTCTGGCACGGCCAGTGCCTGCCCTTCGACCGGCTGGAACGCAAGAACGCGTGGAGCCCGACCACCGCCGACTCCACCGCCGCCGGCTCGTACACCCTGGTGATGCACCGCTCGAACTACGGCCTGGTGACCGCCCGCGGCAGCGTCGGCGGAAAGCCCGTCGCGTTCACCTCACTGCGCTCCACCTACCGGCACGAGGCCGACTCCATCATCGGCTTCCAGGAGCTGAACGACCCCGGCGCCGTGCACGACGCTCCGAGCTTCCAGCGCGCCGCGCAGGACATCAACTACACCTTCAACTGGTTCTACGCCGACTCCCGCGACATCGCGTACTACAACTCCGGCAGCAACCCGGTGCGCGCCGCCGGGGTCGACGCCGGACTGCCCGTCCTCGCCCAACCCTCCTACGAGTGGGCGGACTTCGACCCGGCAACCAACACCGCCCGGTACACCCCGGCGGCCGAGCACCCGCAGTCCGTGAACCAGGACTACTACGTCTCCTGGAACAACAAACAGGCCGCCGGCTACACCGCCGCCGGCTTCGGCAACGGCTCGGTGCACCGGGCGAACCTGCTCGACGACCGGGTCAAGGCGCTGCTCGGGAACGGCGGCAAGGTCAGCCGGGTCTCGCTCACCCGGGCCATGGAGGGCGCAGCCCTGGCCGACCTGCGGGCCGAGGACGTGCTGCCCGACCTCATCCGGGTGCTGCGCAGCGGCCCGGTCACCGACCCGGCGACGCTGACGGCGCTCCAGCAGCTGGAAGCCTGGCTCGCCGACGGCGGACAGCGCAAGGAGACCTCACCGGGCAGCCACAGCTACGCGGACGCCGCCGCGATCCGGGTGCTGGACGCCTGGTGGCCGCTGGTCTCGGACGGCGTCATGCGGCCCGGGCTCGGCGACCAGCTCTTCACGGCGCTGACCGGCGCCCTGCAGATCAACGAATCGCCCTCCGGCGGCCAGACCGGCACCGCCGCCGGCGGCCCGGTGAGCGCCAACGAGTCCATCCCCCACAAGGGTTCGGCCTTCCAGTACGGCTGGTGGAGCTACCTGGACAAGGACCTGCGGTCCGTCCTGGGGGACCAGGTCGCCGGCCCGCTGGCCCGCCCGTTCTGCGGCGGAGGCGATCTGACGGCCTGCCGGAACGTCCTGCTGACCACCCTCAAGCAGGCCGCCGCCCAGTCGGCCTCCCAGGTCTACCCGGGCGACGGCGACTGCTCGGCCGGTGACCAGTGGTGCGCCGACACCATCATCCAGCGGCCGCTGGGCGGGGTGACGGACGCCAGGACCACCTGGCAGAACCGCCCGACGTATCAGCAGGTGGTGCAGTTCGCGAACCACCGCTGAGCAGCCGAAACGGCCGCCGGCGCCCCACCACCGGGGCGTCGGCGGCTCACACTGCCATGCCCTTGACGTCCTTCTCCCTGCCGCGCAGGTAGTCCGCCTGCTCCCGCAGCCGCTTCGCCGCCTCGAAGTGCGCGTGGTGCGCCTCCGAGGAGGTGAGCCTCGGCTCGATGGTTCCGAGCAGCTCCGCCACCACATCCACCAGATCGGCCACCGCGCCCAGCAGGTGATGCTCACCGCCCACGGCGACCGGATCCCTCAGCTCTCGCGCCTTCGCCACGGCGTTCTCCCGCAGCTGCCGCCGCGCCTCGTCCACCGCGTCGGCTGTCGCCCGGATTCCGCTGTCCATGCCGACCCCGTTCCTGTCCGGTCACCCGATGTCCCGCTGAGTGTGCCCTTTCGCAGCAGCATCACAAACCCCCTCCGGTAGCACCCGTTACCCGGCTATGGTGCTTACATGGCGACAACGGCACCTACCGCGACCACGGCAACAGGCGACTCCCTCGCCACCGGCCACGCCGCCCGCGCCGGCCTGCCCTGCGTCGTCTTCACCGGCCCCGACGCGCCGCCCGCCGCGGACGCCTTCCTCAACGCGTACGGCGCGGTGGTGCTGCCGGTGCCGTGGGAGGCCCGCTGGCCGATGCTGCGGCAGGTGGTCGAGCGGCTGGGCCTGCACCCCGTCAGCAACCTGACCATCACCCACACCGGCCACCCGTACGGGCCAGAGGGCTACAAGACCGTGGCCTACGAGATCTTCCAGGACGTGGGCGTACCGAGCGCGGTGTTCGTGCCGACCGGGTACGGCGAGCTGCTGTTCGGCGTCTGGAAGGGTTTCGCCGAGCTGTGCCGTCTCGGCCTGTCAGACCGCGTGCCGCGGGTGTTCTCCTTCGAGTCCGCGGCCTCCGGCCCGCTGCGCCGGGCGCTCGACCGGGGCGTGCCGGCCGCCCGGGTGACGGTCGGCCCGAGCGACGCCTACTCGATCGCCTCCCCGGTCAGCGGTTACCGGGGCGTGGTCGCGGTGCGCGCGAGCGGCGGCCGGGCGCTGACCGTGAGCGACGCCCAACTCGCCGACGCCCAGCGCGAGCTGGCCCGAGCCGGCCTGTGGACGGAGCTCTCCGCGGCCGCCGGCCTGGCCGGCCTGCGCAGCCTCGGCGCGCAGGCCCCGGACGACGGCCCGGTGGTCTGCGTGTCCACCTCCAGCGGCTTCAAGGACAAGGGCACCGGCACCCACCGGACCGCCCCGGTCACCCCGGAGTGGGCGGAGGTCGAACGCCGCCTGCGTGCCGCGGGCCTGACCGGCTAGCTCTTCTCGGCGTAGCCCAGGTAGGTCACCGCCGGCCGGGCAGCCGCTGACAGCGTGAAGTCGACCAGCGGCGGGATCTGCTCGTCGGCGATCCGGCCGCTGCGGCGCGCCAGGACGGCCCGGACCAGGCTGAGCGGATCGCGGGGCTTGAACTCCCGGATGTCCCGGTTGCGCAGGCCGTGCCGGGCGAGACCGTCCACCATCTCCTCCGGGGTGCGCAGCCGGGCGGCGGCGTAGCGGCCGGGCGGCATGATCCGGGTCATCGGTACGGCCTGGAACGCTCCGAGGTAGACCAGCCGGGAGAGCACCGTACGGCTGACGGTGTCGTAGACGAGGGTGCCGCCGGGGGCGAGCACCCGGGCGGCCTCGCCGAGGGCGCCGTTCAGGTCGTCCGTCACCTCGAAGGTGTCGGCGGCGTAGACGAGTTCGAAACCGGCACTCGCGAAGGGCAGTCGTCCGGCGTCCGCCACCAGGTCCGTGACGGCGAGCCCGTCCCGCCGGTGGGCCGCCCGGGCGGCTTCGGTGGCCACCGGGGACGGGTCGACGGCCGTCACCCGGTAGCCGAGCCCGGCCAGCCCCGCGGCGACCAGTCCCCGTCCGCCGCCCACCACCAGGGCGGGGCGTCCGTCGCCGTCCGGGGCGATCTCGGCCAGGTAGGCCATCCGGACGGCCTGGAAGGCGAGCGCCCGGATGTGCCGCCCGTCGACGGCCTCCGGAGACGGTGCGTCGAGCTCGATGCGCGGATGGCTGCCCATGGCTGAACTCCCCTCAGGACCGACCCGAACGGTCAGGTTCCCTGAGGAAACCTATCAGGGACGGGTTTCCTCGGGAAACCCGTCTAGGCTATGCCCCATGACCCGCACCTCGCTGGCCGACGTCGCCTGCTCCATCGCCCGCGCCACCGACCTGGTGGGCGACGCCTGGACGATGCTGATCATGCGGGACGTCCTGACCGGCATCCACCGCTTCGACGACCTGGCCGAGGACCTGGGCATCTCCCGCAAGGTCCTGGCCGCCCGGCTGGCACGACTTGTCGAGGAGGGCGTCCTCGTCCGCGAGCGCTACCAGGAGCACCCACCGCGCGAGCACTACCGGGCCACCGAGAAGGGCGCCGAACTGCACGCCGTCCTGCTGGCGGTGATGGCCTGGGGCGATCGCTGGTACGCGGGCGAGGCCGGCCCACCGGCCCGGATCCGCCACCAGCCCTGCGGGCACGACACCACCCCCGTGACGGCCTGCGGCCACTGCGGCGAGCCCCTCACGGCCGCCGACACCACCGCGCTCCCCGGCCCCGGCGGCCGGACCGGCCCCGGCACCCGGCTGCTCGGCCCCCTCCTCGCCGCCCGCGCCGACCAGTGACCATCCACCGCGTTCCGCGCCGCCACACCCGACGCCCCACCGGCAACCGCTCGCACCCGACCGGCGCGGCAGCCTGCTGTTCGTCCGCTCGTCCGCTGGCGTAAGGAAGGCGTTGGCCCGGGCACGCCAAGCTTGGCTCCGCCCGATTTCCCCGTGACGAAGAGCTGTCGCCGTGTTCCGTTCCCGCCGCCGTCTGCTCCCGCCGGCCGTCGCCGTCGCCGCAGTGCCCGTGCTCGCCCTGCCGGCCGTCCCGGCATCCGCGGTCTCGTACGGCACCCCGACGATCACCTTCTCCGCCGGCTATCTGTCCGGCGCGGTCGGTGCCACCGGCGACCCGACGGTCACCGTGACGGTGGCGCAGAGCGGCGCCGCCGCCTCCGCCCTGACGGTCGCCGCCTCGGCCAGCACCCGCAGCGCGGTGGCGCGCACCGGCGACGTGACAGTGGCCGGCACCGGCGGCACCCGGACGCTGGCGGTCGCGGCCCAGGGCGTCGGCTACACCGACCTGACCGTCAAGGTCACCGGCCTGGGCGGCAAGACCGCCACCCGCACCCTGCACTACGCCGCCTCGGCCGCCGTCCGGGACTCCGCCGCCACCCGCTACCTGACCGGCTCCAGCGACGCCTCCGCCGCCGTGGACGCGGGCGGCGGCTACATCCTGGTCGGCGACGACGAGTCCAACACCCTGCGGCTCTACGACCGCAACAACTCCGGCGCGCCGGTCCGCACCTGGGACTTCAGCTCGGCGCTCGGCGTCTCCAAGGAGATCGACATCGAGGCCGCCACCCGGGTCGGCGACACGATCTACTGGACGGGCTCGCTGGGCAACAACAAGGACGGCGTCGTGAAGCCGGACCGGCAGACCGTGTTCGCCACCAAGGTGACCGGCTCCGGGGCCACCACCCAGCTGTCCCTGGCGGGTTCGTTCCACGGCCTGCGCGACGACCTGATCGACTGGGACACCGCCAACGGCGACCGCTACGGCTTCGCCGCCGGCGCCGCCGACGGGCAGGCGCCCAAGCAGATCGACGGGTTCAACGTCGAGGGCCTGGAGTTCGCCCCCGGCAGCACCACCACCGCCTACGTGGGCTTCCGCGCCCCGCTCGCCCCGGCGGTCACCGGCGGCCGGGCGCTGCTCGTGCCGGTCACCGACTTCCCCGCCCTGCTCGACGGTTCGGCCGCGCACGCGACCTTCGGTGACCCGATCGAGCTGGACCTCGGCGGCCTGTCGATCCGCGACCTGCGCCGCAACGACCTCGGCCAGTACCTGATCGTGGCCGGCTCCTGGGCGGCCGAGGACAACTCCGCCCCGTACGCGCTGTACCGCTGGGACGGCCGGCCGACCTCCGAGCCGGTCAAGCTGGTCGACCTGCCGACCAGCGACGCCGGCGCCTGGGAGGCCGTCCCGGACGTGCCGGACCTGAGCGCCCCGGGCGCCCGCGCCCAGCTGATCACCGACAACGGCTCCACCGACCTGTACGGCGACGGCACCGACGCCAAGGACCTCACCCACCCCGAGTGGAAGAAGTCCCGCAGCACCTGGTTCACCCTGGGCTGACCTCGAGCCGGGGCCCCTCGACTCCGCCAGGCCGAGGGGTCCCGCCCCACCCCGTCCCCGCCCGTTCCCGCCCGTTCCCGCCCTCAGCCTGGGCCGCCCCGGACTCCGGCAGTTTCCGCGGGCCTCAGAGCTCGACCAGCACCTTCCCCCGGCTCGCCGAGCGGTCGACGTAGAGGCTCCGGTACGCCGCCGGGATGCTGTCGAACCCGTGGTGCACGGTCTGCCGGTACTGCAGCCGCCCGTCGCGGACCAGGGCGCCGAGGTCCCGTCGCAGCGCCGCCCAGTTCTCCTCGGTGAACCACTCCAGCGAGAAGATCCCGCGGATCAGGGTGCGCGGGAACATGATCATCGGCAGCAGCCGCGGCCCCGTCCACTCTCCGCCGACCTGGCTCCCCCACTGCCAGCAGACCGCCACCCGGCTGTCCACCGCGAGCATCTCGAACACCACGTCGGTCAGCGTGCCGCCCAGGCTGTCGAAGTAGCGGTCGACGCCGTCCGGGACGAGGCCGGCCAGCTCCTTGGCCACCTGCTCCCGATCGTCGCCGTCGCGGTAGTTCAGCACCTCGTCGAAGCCCAGCTCCCGCAGCCAGTCCGCCTTCGCCGGGGTCGCCGTGGTGCCGATCACCCGCGCGCCGCGGTGCTTGGCGAGCTGTCCGACGACCGAGCCGACGGCCCCGCTCGCCCCGCTGACCAGCACCGTCATAGCGGGCCGGATGTCGAGGAACTTCTCCACCGTCCCCCAGGCCGTCATCCCCGGGCCGCCGAGCAGACCGAGCGCCGTGGTGATCGGCAGCTGCTGGTCGTAGTGCGAGGGGTCGAGGCGCCGGTAGGCCGGGAAGACCATCGGAAAGGTGCCGGTCTGCCAGAGGCGCGGCTCGCCGTCGCTGATCACGTGGCTGCACCAGCCGCCGAAGCCCTGGACCAGGTCGCCCACCGCGAAGCGCGCGTCCGGGCCGGCTTCCACCACCTCCATGATCGCGTCGGCGCCCATGTGGTCGCCGAGCGGTGTGTCCAGCGCGATGCCCTGGAGGTACGGGTCCACGGACACGTAGCGGGTGCGCAGCAGCATCTCGTCCGGGGCGAGCCGGACGTCCACCTCCTCCACGACCTTCCGGTACACCCGGTCGACCTCCGGTACACCGTCCACGTGCTCCTGGACGACCCATTTCTCGATCTTCACGAGGTGACTCCAAACTCCCGGGCGCCCGGCCCGACGGCTTCGGTGATCAGGATGGGCGGCGGCGCGCTGTCGTCGACCGCCGCGGTGAAGCGCTTGTGGTCGTCACGGCAGATGAACTGGACGACGTGCCGGCCGGCGGCGGCCGCGCGGATCAGGCCCCCGGTGGTCGCCCAGACCCCGGAGAGGTAGAAGTTGGCGAGCCCCGGCAGCCCCGGGCCATTACGCTTGATCTCCTCCTCCAAGGTCTCCCCGCTCTCCACGAACGGCTGCCAGCCCAGCACGGTGCCGTCGTAGTTGCCGGTGTAGCGGACCTGGGTGAGGGGGGTGGAGACGTCCTTGACGGATACCGCCTCCTTCAGCCCCGGGTGGTGCCCGTCCAGGAACTCGATGACGGCGTCCCGCACCCGGCGCTTCTCCCGCTGGTACTCCCGGCCCCGGCCGACGGGCAGGGTGTGCAGTTCCTCGCCGCGCCGCAGCCGGGGCGCCTGCTCCGGCCCGGTGCTCAACTCCCGCCAGGGGGCGATGTCGCAGAAGTAGCTGGCGTAGACGACGGTGGTCGACTCGGGGGACAGCTCCGGATAGTGGCGGCTGCGGAACTGGATGTTGATGCTCGGGTGCCGGATGCCGGTGAGCCGCGCCGCGAACTCCTCGTCGAGGAGGTACGTGGTGCACGGGTCCCCCGCCGGGAAGGGCCGGCGCAGGCCGAGGAAGACGGTCAGGTAGCCGGGGAACACCATGCCCGGCTCGGTGAGGGTCTCGGTGTACAGCCGCCGGTAGGTGTCGTTCAGGTAGCGGCCCTTGAGCAGGTCGATCATCGTGGTCCGCCCGTCGCAGGCCGCCACCACGATGTCGGCGCGCACCTCCCGGCCGTCGCTCAGCCGCACCCCGACCGCGGTGTCCCGCTCGACCAGGATCTCCGTCACCTTGGCGTTGTACGTGATCTCGCCGCCCAGCCGCCGGTAGCGCTGCTCGATCGAGCGGGCCAGCCCGAGCGAGCCGCCCTCCGGCACGCCCGCCGACTGCCCGGCATGCGAGGCGAGTTGGAAGTAGGTCGGCAGCACCGGGAAGTTGGGGTGCTTCTCGTAGAGCACGAAGTTGAACGCCTCGCGCAGCAGCGGACTGCGGAACCGCGCCGAGTAGTCGCTCATCAGCACCGAGATGGAGCGCCGGATCACGTTGAAGTACGGCAGGAAGGAGGCCAGCATCCGCCAGCGCTCCCACCGGCCCATCAGCCCGACCGGCTTGAGGAAGGGGTAACGGGTCAGTGCCAGACGGAACTTGCGCAGGCCGTCGCAGAACTGCCGGATCTGCCGGGCGTCCTGGGGCGAGAGGTCCAGCAGGTGGGCCTCCAGCCGGTCCGGGTCGGAGTAGAAGTAGACCGCCTGCCCGCCCCGGGTGCGCACCACGTTGAAGACGTCGAAGTTGCGCATCCGCTTGCCCTGGAGGGCCCCGAGCTCCAGCCAGATCTGGTGCATCTCATTGCCCGGCCCGCTGCCGAGCAGCCAGCTGACGCAGCAGTCGAAGGTGAACTCGCCGCGGTCCCAGGCCGTGCAGCAGCCGCCGGGCAGTTCGTGCATCTCCAGGATCTGCGTGCGGTAGCCGTTCATCTGCGCGTAGCAGCCGGTGGACAGGCCGCCGAGCCCGCCGCCGATGATGACCATGCTCTGCCGGCTGCTGCTGGTCCCCGTCATTCCGGCCCTCCGACGGCCATCCGGCCCACGGTGGCCCGGTCGAGTTGCGGCAGGCGGCCCCACTTGCCCGCGTGCCAGGGTTCCTGGTTGTCGCTGGGCCTGGCCCGGAAGGGCCGGCCGAGTTCCCGGCAGAGGTACTGGGCGGCGTACCGGCCGCTGGTGGCGGCCCGGATGAGGCCGCCGAGCGAGGTCCACTGGCCGGCCATGGAGAAGCCGCTGAGGCCGGGCAGTCGCATCCGGTCCCGGTTGACCAGGCGGTTGGCGGCGTCCTCGGCCTCCGAGAAGGCCTGCCACGCGAGGATGCTGCCGTAGGTGTTGCCGGTGAACCGCTCGGTGGTCACCGGTGAGGCGACGTCGACCAGTTCGATCCGCCCGGCGAGCTCCGGGTGGGTCCGCACCAGGAACTCCCGGACGAACGAGGCCACTTCCTGCTTGCGGGCCCGGTAGGCCCGGCGGTCGCGCACCCGTAGCTCCTTCCAGGAGCGGTAGTCGCTGAAGTAGGTGCAGTGCAGGACCGACTTGCCGGGCGGCGCGAAGCCCTCCGCGTACTGGGAGCGCAGCTGCACCACCAGGCTGTGCTGGAGCGAGCCGGGGAGCCGGGCGCCCTGCTCGGGCGGGAGCAGGTAGGTGGTGCTGTGCGGTTCGCCGGCCGGCAGCGGGCCGTCGACGCCGACGAAGGCGGAGACCACCGCCGGGTAGAGGTTGCCGGGCTTGTCCAGGAGTTCGCCGTACAGCCGGTCGGTGGCGGGGCTGGAGTAGCGGCCCTCGAGCAGCCGCTCGAGCACCGTCGGGCCGTCGCAGGCGGCCACCACGTGGTCGGCGAAGTGCCGTGAGCCGTCGCGCAGTTCGACACCGACGGCACGGCCTTCCTCGACCAGGATCCGTTCCACCCGGCAGCGGTAGCCGATCACCCCGCCGAGGGAGGTGTACCGCTCCTCCACCGAGCGGGCCAGGCCCAGCGAGCCGCCCTGCGGGAAGCCCGCGTTGCCGGTGTGGGCGGCGGCCAGGGTGTACAGATACGGCAGCAGCGGGAAGCCGGCCGGCTCCTGGAGGAACATGTTCGGAAAGGCCCGGCGCAGCAGCGGGTCCTGGAAGCGCTCCGCGAAGCCGCTCATCGGGGTGGTCGCGGTGCGCCAGAACAGCCGGAAGGCGGGCAGCACGGCGCGCAGGGTGCGCAGCCGTTCGGCCGTGGTGCGCAGCGGTGGCGGGGTGAGGTCCCAGGGCAGGTCGATCGCGGCGAAGCGGCGCAGGTCCTTGCAGAAGGCCCGGATCGGCGCGGCATCGCCGGGGGCGAGGGCCAGCAGGTGGGCCTCCAGCCGGTCCGGGTCGGTGTGGAAGGTGACGGACCGGCCGTGTTCGTCGACGACCCGGTTGAAGGTGTCGAAGTGCGCCACCGACTTGCCGTCCAGGGCGCCGAGTTCCTGCCAGACCTGGTGGGCGCCGGTGCCCTCGGCGGTGCCGATCAGCCAGTCGATGCAGTAGTCGAACAGGTAGCCGTGCCGGGACCACGCGGTGCAGCAGCCCCCGGGGAGGACGTGCTTCTCGAAGATCCGGGTCTCCAGCCCGCTCATCTGGGCGTAGCAGCCGGTGGCGAGGCCGGCCAGGCCGGCCCCGATCACGATCACCCGGGGCGGGCCGCCGCCGGCCCGCTCCCTGGCGGACCAGTCCGGCCCGCGGTCAACCTCGGCCATCGGCGGTGCCTCCGGCCAGGATGGCGCCCGCGAGTTCGGCGTTGCGGGCGGCGAACCCGCCGTCGAGCATCTCGGCGTGGCTGCCGTGACCGGCGTACACGGCGGTGCCGGTGGTGGAGGCGCCGTGCCAGGAGCCGCTTTCGCCGCCGACGTGGATGCCGAGGCGCTCGCGCTCGCAGACCACGTCGACTTGGGCGTTCACCGTGCCCGTGTTGGGGGTGCGGCTGCAGAACTCCAGGTAGTCCCGGGCCTGCTCCAGGGTCTCCTGGGCGACGATCCGCGAGCCGGTGTGCCGGTGCAGGTGCTCGCGCAGTTCCCGTTCGAAGACGGCCACGTGCTCCTCGCCCAGGTCGAACGCCTCCAGGGTCCGGTAGGCGTCCACCAGCAGGACGGAGGCGACGGTGCGGCCGCGCCGCTCCAGTTCCTTGGCCACCTCGAAGGCGAGGTTTCCGCCGAGCGAGTAGCCGAGCAGGACGTACGGTCCCGGCGCGTGCAGTTCCTCGACCAGGTCCGCGTAGCGGGCGGTCTTGTCGTCGCCGGTGAGGTAGTTGAAGGCGGCGATCCGGTGCTCGGGCAGGTGGGTGGCCAGCTGCCGGTAGACCAGGCCGTGGCCGCCCGCCGGCGGGAAGCAGAAGACCGTGCGCGCCTCCGGCGCCCCGGGGTTGAACCACAGGTAGGGCTCGCCGCCGGCCACCTCGCCGGTGATGATCTGCTCGACCGTGCGGGCCATGCCGTGCAGGGTGGTGACCTTGAACAGCAGGCCGACCGGGATGCTGATGTTGAACTCGGTCTGCAGGTGGTGGATCAGCTCGATCAGCCGGATCGAGCTTCCGCCGAGTTCGAAGAAGTCGTGCTGGAGTCCGACGTCGTCCAGGCCGAGCAGGTTCTTCCAGTGCGCGGCGACGCTGACCTCGTAGAGGGTGACGGGTGGTTCGTGCCGCTCGCCACCGGTGTCGGCCTTGGGCTCGGGCAGGGCGGCGAGGTCGACCTTGCCGTTCGGGGTGAGCGGCAGGGCCGGCAGTTCGATGAGGTAGGAGGGGATCATCACGGTGGGCAGGTGCTCGGCGAGGTGGCGGCGCAGTTCGCGGCGGTCCAGCTGGACGCCCTCGGCGGGCACCAGGTAGGCGACCAGCACGGATTCGCCCGAGGCGTCCGGCCGGACCGCCACGCAGGCTTGGGCGAGTTCGGGCAGCGCGGTCAGGTGGGCCTCGATCTCGCCCGGTTCGATCCGGTGCCCGCGCACCTTGACCTGGTTGTCGATCCGGCCGAGCAGGTGCGCGGTGCCGCCGGTGTCCCAGTGGCCGAGGTCGCCGGTGCGGTAGAGCCGCAGCGGTGTGCCGTCGAGGTCCAGGGTGGCGAAGCGCCGTTCGGTCTGCTCGGGGTCGTTCGGGTAGCCGGCCGCCACACCGGCACCGCCGATCCACAGCTCGCCGGGGACCCCGGCCGGGACGGGCTCGCCGTAGCGGTCGAGGACGTAGAGCGCGCTGTTCGGGAAGGGCCGGCCGATCGGGACCATCCGGCCCGGCTCCAGGTCCTCGGCGGTGCCCTCGTAGTAGCTGCTGTCGACGGTGGCCTCGGTCAGGCCGTAGGAGTTGACCAGCCTGGTCTGCGGCCCGCACAAGGCGTGCAGCCGTCGGTGCTCGGCGGCCTTCCAGGAGTCGGATCCGACGATCAGCAGCCGCAGGAAGTCCAGCCGCAGGTCCCCGCGTTCGCAGTAGGCCAGCAGGGCTCGGGCCACTGCGGGCACGAACTCGCCGCAGTCCACGGCCTCCTCGCGCATCACCCGGTACAGCCGGGCGGTGTCGAAGAGCAGGTCGCGGTCGACCAGGACGAGGGTGCCGCCGGTGCCGAGCGCCCGGGCGAGGTCGCCGGAGAACACGTCGAAGGCGGTGCCGGCCATCTGCAGGTGCACCCGCACCTCGGTGTCCAGCCGGTACTCCTCCCGCCAGCCGGCCGTGACCGCGGCCAGGTTGCGGTGGTCGACCCGGACGGCCTTGGGGCGCCCGGTGGAGCCCGAGGTGTGGATGACGTACGCCGCCCGGTCCGGGTCCGCGGCGGGCAGCGGCCCGGTGGCGGTGGCCGGCCGGCCCAACTCCTCCAGGGTGACCAGCGGGGCGGGCAGTTCGGCCGCCGGCGGGCGCCGTTCGTCCACCACGACCAGGGCCGCCCCGGCGTCGGCCACCTGGTAGGCCAGTCGGTCGGCCGGGTGGCCGGGGTCGAGCGGCAGGTAGGCGGCGCCGGCCCGCCAGATCGCCAGCAGGGTGGTGATCAGCTCGGGCGACTTGTCCAGACAGACCGCGACCACCGAGCCCTCGCCGACGCCCAGTTCGCCCAGCCGGGCGGCGGTGCGCTGGGAGTTCCGGTCCAGTTCGCCGTAGGTCAGCCGCCGGACCTCACCGCGGCCGGGGGCGGCCACCGCGACGGCCTCCGGGTGCTCGGCGGCGGCCTTGGCGATCAGCTCGGGCAGCGGCACCGGGTGGTCGATGCACCGCTCGGCGCCGCTGAACTCGGTGAGGATCCGTCGGCGTTCGGCCGCGTCCAGCATCCGCAGCCGGCCGACCGGCTCACCCTCGGCGGCCCGGGTCATGGCGTCCAGCAGGTTGCGGTAGTGCGCGGCCAGCCGCTGGACGGTGGCGGGCTCGAAGAGATCGGAGTTGTACTTGAAGACGCAGTGGAAGCAGCCGTCCGAGCGGTCCTCGTAGGCGGACAGGGTGAGATCGAACTGCCCCTCCTCCTCCGGGAGTTCGATGTACTCCAGGCGGTACCCGAAGCGTTCCACGGCGACCTTGTGGGTGAGCAGGATGAACATCGCCTGGAACACCGCGGAGCGGCTCGGGTCGTGCTGCAGCCCCAACTGCTCGACCAGCAGTGGGAAGGGGTACTCCTGGTTGTCCAGACCGCCGAGCACGCTCTCGCGTACCCGGGCCAGCAGCTCGGCCACCGTCGGCTCGCCCGCCAGGCTCACGTGCAGCGGCAGCGGGTTGACGAAGTAGCCGTAGACGGAGGCGAACTCCTCCTGGGTGCGGCCGGTGACGGGGCTGCCGACCACGATGTCCGGCTGCCCGGACCACCGGTGCAGCAGCAGGTAGTAGGCGCTGAGCAGCACCATGAACGGGGTGGCACCGTGCGCGCGGGCCAACTCGTGGACCCGGGCGGTCAGCTCGGCGTCCAGCTGGAAGAACTCGGAGGCGCCGTTGTGGGTCTGCACCGCCGGGCGCGGCTTGTCGGTGGGCAGCGCCAGCACCGGGATCTCGGCCGGCAGGTGCCCGCGCCAGTAGTCGAGCATCCGCTGCGCCTGCGGCCCGGCCAGGAAGCGGTTCTGGTGGTTGAGGAAGTCCAGGTAGCGGGCGGCCACCGGGGGCAGTTCGGGGGTCAGGCCCCGGCGCAGCGCCTCGTAGACCTCGAACAGCTCCTCGATGAAGGTGAAGGTGGAGATCGCGTCCGAGACGATGTGGTGGACGGCCTTCATCAGCACCCAGCGGTCCGGCCCGCGCCGGAACAGCCGCAGCCGCACCAGCTGGTCCTCGGCCAGGTCGTACGGTCGCCGGTACTCGCGGACGATCAGCTCGTGGATCTCCTCCCAGGGGCGCCCCTCGACGTCGAACAGGCCGGTGTCGGGGACGACGTCGCCGCGGATCCGCTGGACGGGGCGGCCCTCCTCGGCGGTGAAGGCGGCGCGCAGCCCGGGGTGCCGGTCGACCAGGAAGGCGAAGGCCGCGAACACCAGGTCCGGATCGAGTTCGGCGCGCACCTCGACGGCGCCGCCGATGTTGTACGCGAAGCCGTCCGGGTGCAGCTGGCGCAGGAACCACAGCGCCTGCTGGTTGTGGGTGAGCGGGTAGCGGGCTTCGTCGGTGTGGAGCTCGATCTCGGCCTGCTCCGGGCCGCCCTCGGCGGCCAGCCGCTCGGCGAGGCCCTCGGTGAGCAGGTCGACCAGGTCGCCGACGGTGCCGTTGCTGAGCAGCGCCACCACCGGCAGGGCGACGCCGAGTTCGCCGTGCACCCGGGCCCGCAGCTCCATCGCCAGCAGCGAGTCGAGGCCGTGGGCGCCGAGCTTGGTGTCCTGGGTGATCCGTTCGGTGGCGGTCCGCAGCACGGCCGCGGCGGCCGCGGTGAACCGCTCGGCGACCAGGTGCCGGCGGGCCTCGGGGTCGGCCGCGCGGTAGGCGTCCAAGAAGCCGCCGGTCTCGGCCGGGGCCTGCTCGGCGGCGCTCGCCGCGAGGTCGGCGACCAGCGGCGGCGGGGCGGGGTACCAGGCGAGGAAGGTCGGCCAGTCGACCACGGTGGCGACCAGCAGCTGCGCCCGGTCCTGCCCGAGGACGCGCTCCAGTACGGCGGTTCCGGCCTCCGGCGGCAGCGAGCTCATGCCGCGCGCGTTGCGGTAGTGGGCGACCAGGCCGAGTTCCTCGATCATGCCGGTGGCCCAGGGGCCCCAGTCGAGGCTGAGGGCGGGCAGGCCGGCGGCCCGGCGGTGGTGGGCCAGGGCGTCCAGGAAGGCGTTCCCGGCCGCGTAGTTGGTCTGTCCGGCGGTGGTGAGCAGCGAGGCGACGGAGGCGAACAGCACGAAGTGGTCGAGCGGTTCGGCGCTCAGCAGCCGGTGCAGCAGGTGGCCGCCGATGACCTTGGGGCTGTACCCGGCGTCGAAGGCCGGGCGGTCCATCTGTGCCAGCAGGGTGTCCCGGACCTGCCCGGCGAGGTGGAACACCCCTCGGATCGGCGGGAGTTCGCGCTTTCGGTAGTCGGCGAGCCAGGCGGCGAGGGCGGATTCGTCGGTGACGTCCACCGGGGCGAGCAGCGGTTCGGCGCCGAGGGCCTCGAGTTCGCGCAGGAAGGCGATCCGCTCCCCGGCGGGGCTCGCCGGGTCGACGGCCTGCCACTCGGTGCGGTCGGGCAGGGCGGTGCGGCCGACCAGGATCAGCCGTCGGGCGCCGCGCTTGACCAGGGTGCGGCAGAGCAGTCGGCCGAGCGCGCCGAAGGCGCCGGTGACCAGGTAGCTGCCGTCGGGGCGCAGGACCGGCGGCAGCGGACGGGTGAGGCCCTCGGCGCGGCGCAGTCGGCTGGTGAGCCGGTCGCCGCCGCGCAGGGCGATCTCCTGCTCGCCGTCGGCGGCGAGTTCGGCGAGCAGCGCCTCGGCTTGGTCGGTGGCCGGGGCGGCCGGGTCGAGGTCGATCAGGCTGCCGCGCTGGGCGACGAGTTCCTGCTGCCACAGCACCCGTCCGATGCCCCAGGCGGGAGCGCCGAGCGGTTCGACCGGGTCGTGCGGCGCGGCGGCCTGGGTGCCCCGGGTGACGATGTGCAGCCGGCCGTCCGGTCGGGCGGCGGGCAGTGCCTGGGCGAGGGCGATCAGCGAGTAGGCGCCGAGCGTGGCGAGCCCGTCCAGTTGCCCGGCCTCGACGGCGTCGAGGGCGGGCAGGTCGAGGTTCCAGAGGTGGACGACGGTGCGGTACTCCGGGTCCAATGCGGCGAACAGCCGCTGGAGGTCCTCGGCGGAGTCGGGCCGCACCGTCGCCTCGCCGTCGCCGAGCCGGAAGGAGTCGCCGGGCCGGACGAGGTGGCAGCGGGTGCCGCGCTCGGCGGCGAGGGCGGCCAGCCGTTCGGCGAGGCCGCCGCCGTCGGCGAACAGCAGCAGGTCGCCGGTGGGCTGGTCGGTCGGCGCCGCGGGGGCCGGCATCCAGGCGAGTTCGGTGAGCCAGCCGTCGATGGTGGCCAGGCCCACCGAGGCGGAGGCCCGGGCGACGTCGGCGACCCGGAAGCCGGTGATCCGCCCCAGCGGGGTGCCGTCCTCGCCGTAGAGGGCGAGGTCACCGACGAGTTCCTCGCCGTCCTCCCGGACGACGGTGGCGTGCGCCCACAGCGGCCGGGCACCGGCTTCGTCGAGCCGGACCTCCTCGATCGAGACCGGCAGCCGGACGCTGCCGTCCTCGGGGGCGTGCAGCCGGGTGGTCAGCAGGGTCTGGAAGCAGGCGTCCAGCAGGACGGGGTGGAGGTGGTGGTCGGCCGCCCCGGGGCCGAGCTGCGGCGTGGGGCGGATCAGGGCGAGCGCCTCGCCGGGGCCGGCCCACACCTCGGTGATGGCCTGGAAGGCGGGCCCGTAGTGGTAGCCGCGCTCGGCGAGGCGCCGGTAGCAGTCGGGGCCGTCGAGGCGCTGCCCCCGGGCGCGCAGCGCGTCGAAGTCCGGTGCGGGCGGGTGGGCGCGGCGCTGGCCGGTGCGGACCCGGCCGCTCGCGTGTACGGCGGGCTCGCCGCCGGCCGGGGTGGAGGCGATGGTGAAGCGGGCGTCCTCGGGCGCGTAGCCGAGCTGGACGGGCACCGGCTCGGACTCGGAGAGGAACAGCGCGCGGTTGAGCTCGACCTCGGCCAGCACCACCTCGGTGCCGCCGGTGAGCGCCCGGACGGCCTGGGCGGCCATCTCCAGGTAGCCTGCGGCCGGGAAGACCACCTGTCCGTCGATCCGGTGGTCGTCCAGGTAGGGCAGCCGCTCGGGGTCCAGCGCGGTGGTCCAGCCGGGCTGGGCGCTCGCGGTGCGGCGGCCGAGCAGCGGGTGGTCGACCCGCCCGAGCCGGACCTGCTCCACCGGCTTGGGCTCGACCCAGTACCGGTCGCGCCGCCACGGGTAGCCGGGCAGCGGCACCGGGCGCCCCGCCGGGTGCAGCGCGTCCCAGCTGAACTCGACTCCGAGTGTGTGCAGTTCGGCCAGGGTGCGGGTGAAGCGCTCGGGCTCGTCCTGCTGGCGGCGGATCGAGGGCAGGGTGTGCGCCTGCTCGGCGCACTCGCGGATCGCGTGCCCGAGGACCGGGTGCGGGCCGACCTCCAGGAAGAGCCGGTGGCCGTCCTCGGCCATCCGCTCGACGGCGGAGCGGAACCGGACCGGGTTGCGGACGTTGCGCCACCAGTACTCGCCGTCCAGCTCCGGGCCCCGGGCGAGCCCCTCGTGGGCGGTCAGGTAGAGCGGCAGCTGCGCCTCGCGCGGCTTGATCCCGGCGAGTGCGGCGATCAGCTCGTCCCGGATCGGGTCCATCCGCACGCTGTGGTACGGGACTTCGACGTCCAGGAGGCGGGCGAACACGCCCTGCTGTTCGAGTTCCCCGGCGAGGTCGCGCAGCGCGTCGGTGTCCCCGGCGAGGGTCACGGCGGAGGGGCTGTTGACGGCGCCGAGCGAGATCCGGGCCGAGTACGGGCGGATCCGGCGTTCCGCCTCGGCCTCCGGCAGGCCGACCGCGAGCATCGAGCCCGTCCCGGCCAGGCGGTGCTGCAGTCCGCTGCGGGCGAGCACCACCCGGACGGCGTCGGGCAGGTCGTACACCCCGGCCTCGTGGAAGGCGGCGACCTCGCCGGTGCTGTGCCCGACCACCGCGTCCGGCACCAGGCCGTGGCTGCGCCAGAGCGCCGAAAGCCCCACCTGGAGCGCGAAGTTGGCGGGCTGGGCGAGCCAGGTCTCGGCCATCCGGGAGTCCGCCTCGTCGCGGCCCAGTTCCTCCAGCAGTGACCAGCCGGCCTGCTCGCGGATCTCCCGGTCGACCGCCTGGACGGCCTCGCGGTAGACCGGCTCGCTCTCGTAGAGGCCGCGGCCCATCCCCCACCACTGGGGGCCCATACCGGTGAAGACCCAGGCCAGCCGCCGCTGGCGGCGCTCCCGGGCGCTGCCCTGGACCACCCGGGGGTGGCTCTCGCCGCGCTCGCAGGCGGCCAGCGCCTCGTCGAGGTCCTGCGGCCCGGAGTAGACCACGGCGAGCCGCTCGGGCAGGTGCTGGCGGCGGTGCGCCAGGGTGTGGCCGAGGTCGGCGAGCGCCGTTCCGGCGGCGAGCTCGGCGCGGACGGCTGCGGCCAGCTCGGGCAGTCCGGCGGCGTCCCGGGTGCTCAGCGGAAGCACCGTGCGGGCGGGCTGGGGCATCTCGGCGGCGGCCGGGGCGGGCGGCGGCGGCTCCTCCAGGAGCACATGGGCGTTGGTGCCGCCGAAGCCGAAGGAGTTGACGCCCGCGCGGGCCGGCCCCTCGTGCTCGGGCCAGTCGACGGGGGCGGTCGGGATCTCGAAGGGCAGCGCGGCGAGGTCGATGCCGGGGTTGGGCCGTTCCAGGTTGAGGTGCGGGGGGATGCGGCGGTGCTTGAGGGCGAGCGCGGTCTTGATCAGTCCGGCGACGCCGGCGGCGGCCTCGGTGTGCCCGATGTTGGTCTTGACCGAGCCGACGTAGCAGCGGTCCCCGGAGCGGCGGCCGATGCCCAGCACCCGGCCGAGCGCGGCGGCCTCGATCGGGTCGCCGACCGGAGTGGAGGTGCCGTGCGCCTCGACGTACTGCAGGCTGCCGGGCAGCACCCCGGCCTCGGCGCAGACCCGCTCGATCAGGGCTACCTGGGCGTCGGCGCTGGGAACGGTGATGCCGTTGGTGCGGCCGTCCTGGTTGACGCCGCTGCCGAGGATCACGGCGTGCACCGGGTCGCCGTCGCGCAGCGCGTCGGAGAGCCGCTTGAGCACCACCACGCCGACGCCCTCGGCCCGGACGTAACCGTCGGCGGAGGCGTCGAAGGCCCGTGAGCGGCCGTCCGCGGAGAGGAAGCCGCCCTTGGTCTCGGCGATCGTGTACTGCGGGGCCATGTGCAGCAACGCGCCGCCGGCCAGGGCGAGTTCGGTCTCGCCGCGGAGCAGGCTCTGACAGGCCAGGTGGACGGCGACCAGCGAGGAGCTGCAGGCGGTGTCGATCGAGACGCTGGGGCCGCGGAAGTCGAAGCAGTGCGAGATCCGGTTCGACACCATGGTCATCATGGTGCCGGTGGCGGTGTGCGCGGCGATGGTGGCGAAGTCGAGGTCGGCGAACTGGAGGATCTTCCAGTCCAGGGTGAAGGCGCCCATGTAGACGCCGACGTCCCGCCCGGCCAGCTCGCCGGGGCGCAGCCCGCCGTCCTCCAGCGCCTCCCAGCTGACCTCCAGGAGCTTGCGCTGCTGCGGGTCCATGTGCTCGGCCTCGCGCGGGCTGATGCCGAAGAAGTCCGGGTCGAAGGTGTCGAAGCCGTCGATGTAGCCGCCCCGGCCGCCGATCAGCCGCCCCGGCTTGGCGCGGTCCCGGCTGCCCAGGGTGCGGGTGTCGTAGCGGTCGGCGGGGGTGTCGGTGAGGCAGTCCCGACCCTCGATCAGGTTTCGCCAGTAGGTCCGGTGGTCGTTGGCGTGTCCCGGCAGGCGGCAGCCGATCCCGGTGATCGCGATCCGGTCGCTGGGCACGGCGAAGGGCGAGGTGGTCATGGTCCAATCCGGGGTCGGTGGCGGGACGGCGCGGGTGGCTGGGGCGGCTTCTGGGGCCGGGGTCAGGCGGGCTGCTCGGCGGCCCTGGTCCGGCGCCGGGGGTGCGACGGGGTGGCGGGGAGCTCACCGGCGGTCGGGAACGCGGCCGGGGCGCGGCCGAGCCGGCCGGGGTGGACGTCGATGCCGGAGCGAATACCCATCCACGGGAATGAGTAATCCGACCACGAACCCTGAATACGCCGAGAAGCCGATCGGGGACGACGGGAGTTGGACCCGGAACTGCGCTTCGGAGGCGGCGGAGAAATCATTCCCGGCATTGTTCGCGGAATTCCCGGGGCGGCCGCCGAGCGGTCCGGTCGGCGGGGCGGGCAGGCCGGCGGGGCCTGCGCCGCGGGCGGCCCCGCCGGGCTGACCTGGCCGTCGGGCACGGCCAACGACACGAGTGGGAAGGCCCGGTCGGGCGCCCGCCGCAAATGCGGTCTGGTGGCGACCGCGCACCGCACTCCCCGGTGCGGAAGCGGCCGGGCGAGCCGGCGTGCGATGGCGGACAGCACGCGCCCCCTTGTTCTTCGCGGACCAATGACTGGAAACGTCAGAGACTCTAGCGGGACCGGAAGGCCGGGGCAGTCATTCGACGTGTTAACGCCATAAATGACTCGATCGGCGGAAGATCCGCGCACGAAGTTGACGCACGGACGGCGCGAAGGGGGCGTACTCGGGGGCGAACTGTGCGAGCACGGAGCGCGGACCACGCAGACCCGAGCTGGGCACCGTCGCGCGCCCCGCCGATCGGGTCAGCGCCCGACCAGCTCCGCGAGCCGGTGGGCGGCCTGCGGCGCGTGTGCCGCCAGGCGGGCGCGCAGCCCGCGCAGCTCGTGGTCGACCAGCGCCGGCAGGGCGGCCGGGGCGGACTCAAGAGCGGCCCCGAGCAGGTCGACGGCCGTGCGCGGATCGTGCGCGCAGGCGTGGCAGTCGGCCGCCCGAACGGTGAACAGCAGTCGGCTGGACGGCAGCTGGCCCGGGCCGAGCAGGCCGAGCGCCGTCTCGGTGGCGGCCAGTGCCCGGCGGGCCAGCCCCGGGTCGTCCACGGCGGCGGAGAGGTCGCGCAGGGCGGCAGCCGCGGCGGACTCCACCCGCAGCCGCATCGAGGCGATGGACAGCCAGGGCACGTCCGCCTCGTCCCGGTCGTCCATCCGGTCCAGGTGCGCCCGGGCCAGGCCGATCTGCCGGACGGTGGTCCGGACGTCGCCGGTGAGGGCGTGCGCGCGGGCCCGGCTGATCCGCCCCATCGCCCCGGCCCAGTGCCGGCCGGGGGCGACCTCGTCGATCGCCCGGGCGTAGCCCAGCGCGGCGACCGGATCGCCGTCCAGCCGGGCCAGGATGCTCAGGTCGCTGAGCGTGCCCACCAGGGTGGGCTGGTCCCCGGCCAGTTCGGCCCAGGTGAGCGCGCGGTCGAAGCAGGCCATCGCGGTGGCGTTGCGGCCGCCCTGCATCCGCAGCGCCCCGGCGGCGTGGGCGTGTTCCGCGGCCAGCCGGGCGAGCGGCCGGCGTTGGGCGTCGGACGCGGTGGCCAACCGGACCAGCACCGCGTGCAGGGTGCGCTCGACGGCGACGGTCAGGCCTGGGAGGCCCCCGGTCTCGCCGGAGCGCAGCTGGGCGGCGAGCAGGCCGGTCAGGGCATGGGCGGTGGCGGCGTCCAGCGGCGGCGCACCGAGCGACTCGACGGTGCGGCCGGTGTCGCAGAACTCCGCGTGCAGGGCGGACAGTTCGGCCGCTCCGGGCACCCGGCAGCCCTCGGCTCCGTGCAGCGGGCAGAGCAGTCCGTAGTCGGGCAGCCGGGTCGGTGCCGGCGCGGATCCGGCGGCCGGGGCGGGGAGCGGCCAGGTCGGCGCCCCGCCCGGCAGCGGCGGCCGGACCAGCCCTGGCGGGAAGGGCGGGTAGGGCGCGAGCGGCGGCTGTCCGGCGGCCTCGGCCCGCAGGCAGGCGTCCCGCAAGTCCCCGCCCGCACCCAGCAGTTCATCCATCCGGTCGGCCGTCCTGGGGGCGACCCGGCGGGCCCCGTGCTCGATCTTGCTGACCGCGGTGTGGTCGTAGCCGATCCCGGCGCCCAATTGCGCCTGGGTGAGCCCGGCCCGGCGCCGCCAGTGCCGCAGCCGGGCACCGAACTCCCGCCAGCGGTCGCGGTCCTGGGCGTCCGAGGGCGCCGGAGCGCCGCTCTGCGCCGACACCCGCGCTGCCGAGTCCGAACGGTTCCGGTGCACGGCTGCCTCCCGGGAGACAGGCCCTGGCGCGGGGCCCTGCGACGAGTCCGACGTTGAGGACGGTACTCGATGGTGCCCGTCGCGTACATGACGTGGTCTCAACCACTTGGAGACACGCCCAGCTTGACGGGGAACGGCGGCTGCGGCTTGACGGAATTTGCCAACCCCTTGCCCGGCCTGCACCAGCCGTTGACCCGGGCATGCCGCCATGTGAGGGTTCGGGCACCCGAGCGCGGACGGCCCGCCCGGCCGTCCCCCGGACCCGGCCCGCGGTGTGCCGCCAGCCAAGCCGTCCGCGGTCGAGGACCCCCACATCCGAGGAGCCTCGATGCAACGCAGAGTTTCCCCAGGACGGTTGCTCACCACGGCGACCACCCTGACCGTACTGGCCGGCCTGGTCATCACGACCGCGGGACCGGCCGGCGCCGCGCCCGCGCCCTCCCCCACCCCCGCGCCGCCGAGCGCCCTGGCCGCCGCCGTCAACGCCGCCGACGCCGCCGCGGCGGCCGGACTGGACGCACTCGCCAAGGGCCCCGACGAGACCTACGAACGCCGCTCCGTCACCCCCTGGCTCGGCGGCCTCTACTCCGTCTCCTACGAGCGCAGCTACCACGGCCTCCCGGTGGTCGGCGGCGACGCCGTCGTCCTCGCCGACGGCCAGGGCAAGGTCCGCGGCCTGCAGTCGGCCTCCCCCGGCCCGGTCGGCGGATCGACGGCCCCGCGGGTCAGCGCCGGCGACGCGGAGCGGACCGCACGGACCGAGCTGCCCGTGGTGGACACGGTGCAATCGCACCGCCTGGTCGTCCGGGTCAAGGCCGGCACGAGCCGGCTCGCCTGGGAGACGGTGCTGAACGGCCGCACCGAGAGTGCGCCGAGCAGGCTGCACGTGTTCGTCGACGCCGCCACCGGTGAGGTCGTCGACAGCTACGACGACGTCCGGGCCGGCAGCCTGAACAGCAAGTGGAACGGCCCCGGCCCGCTCACCATCAACACCACCGGCTCGGGTGGCTCGTACGCGCTGCGCGACCCCAGCCGGCCCGGCCTGAGCTGCTCCGACTACAGCACCGGCCAGGTGTTCACGAAGTCCTCCGACTCCTGGGGCACCGGTAACCCGTCCAGCAAGGAGACCGGCTGCGGCGACGCCGTGTGGGCGGCCCAGCAGGAGTGGAACATGCTCCGCGACTGGCTCGGCCGCAACGGGCACGACGGCAACGGCGGCAGCTGGCCGGTCAAGGTCGGCCTGAACGACGTCAACGCCTACTGGGACGGCAGCTCCGTCTCCATCGGCCACAACCAGAACGGCGAGTGGATCGCCGCCCAGGACGTCGTCGGCCACGAGTTCGGCCACGGCATCGACCAGTACACCCCCGGCGGCGCCGACAACGAGAACGGCCTCGGCGAAGGCACCGGCGACATCTTCGGCGCGCTCACCAAGGAGTACGCCAACCAGCCAGCGCCCTACGACTACCCCGACTACCAGGTCGGCCGCGAGGTCAACCTGGTCGGCCAGGGCCCGATCCGCAGCCTCTACCAGCCCTCGCTGGTCAACAACGACCCGGACTGCTACTCCTCCGCCATCCCCAGCACCGAGGTCCACGCGGCGGCCGGCCCGCTGAACCACTGGTTCTACCTGCTGGCCATGGGCTCCAACCCGGGCGGCGACAAGCCCACCAGCCCGACCTGCAACGGCTCCTCCGTCACCGGCATCGGCGTCAAGCAGGCCGGCCAGGTCTTCTACGGCGGCATGCTGCTCAAGACCAGCGGCATGACCTACAAGCGCTACCGCACCACCACCCTGACCGCGGCCAAGAACCTCGACCCGACCTGCACCTCCTACACCCGGGCCAAGGCCGCCTGGGACGCGATCAACCTGCCCGCCCAGCCCGGCGACCCGACCTGCACGCCGTCCGGCACCAACGACTTCTCGCTCGCGCTCGGCCCGGCCGCCGGCTCCGTCCAGCCCGGTGCCTCGACCACCGCGACGATCTCCACCTCCGTCACCTCGGGCACCGCGCAGACCGTCAGCCTGAGCGCCTCGGGCGCCCCGGCCGGAGTCACCGCGACGATCAACCCCTCCTCCGTGCAGGCGGGGTCGTCGGCGACGCTCACCCTGGCGGCCTCCTCCGGCGCCCCGGCCGGGACGTACGTGATCACCGTCACCGGCACCGCCGGCGCGGCCACCCACACCGCCCAGTACACCCTCACCGTCGGCGGCGGGGGCACCCCCGGCCCGGCACCGGACATCGACGTGGCCAAGGTCCAGGCCCACCTGACCCAGCTGAACACCGTCGCCAACCAGAACGGCGGCAACCGCCGGGCCGGCAGCGCCGGGCACAGCCAGTCGGTGGCGTACCTCAAGGCCAAGCTGCAGGCCGCGGGCTACACCGTCAGCGAGCAGACCTGCACCTCCTGCACCTACCAGTCCGACAACCTGATCGCCGACTGGCCCGGCGGCCCCTCCGACCAGGTCACCATGTTCGGCGCCCACCTGGACAGTGTCTCGGCCGGCCCCGGCATCAACGACAACGGCTCCGGCTCGGCCGTCCTGCTGGAGAACGCACTCGTCCTCGCCCAGCAGAACCCGAGCCTCACCCGACACGTCCGGTTCGCCTGGTGGACCGGCGAGGAACAGGGCCTCCAGGGCTCCCAGTCCTACGTCGGCCGGCTGAGCTCCACCCAGCGCTCGGCGATCAAGGCCTACTACAACTTCGACATGGTCGGCTCCCCCAACGCCGGCTACTTCATCAACAACCTGACCTCCGCCGCCTCCGCCCCGATGAAGGCCTACTGGGACTCCCTCAACCTCCAGCCCGAGGAGAACGTCGAGGGCCAGGGCCGCTCGGACGACTACTCCTTCCAGCAGGCCGGCATCCCGACCTCGGGCTACGCGGCCGGCGCGGACGCCGTGAAGACCTCCGCCCAGGCCGCCAAGTGGGGCGGAACCGCGGGCCGTTCGTACGACTCCTGCTACCACCAGTCCTGCGACACCACGGCCAACATCGACCCCACCGCGCTGAACCGCAGCGCCGACGGCGTGGCCTACACCATCTGGAAGACCTCGGTCGGCGGCACCACCCCCGCCAACGACTTCTCCCTCGCGGTGAACCCGGCCACCGCCACCGTCAAGCCCGGCGGCTCCGCCACCACGACCGTCGCCACCACGACCACCTCCGGCTCCGCCCAGACGGTCGATCTCACCGCCACCGGCGTCCCGGCCGGGGTGACCGTTTCCTTCAGCCCGGCCTCGGTGCAGTCCGGTGCCTCCGCCACCATGACCGTCGCCACCGCGGCGTCCACCGCGGCCGGCACCTACACCATCACCGTCAGCGGGGCCGGCTCGGCCACCCACACCACCAGCTTCACCCTGGTCGTGGGCAACGGGAATCCCGACCCCGGCGGCACCTGGACACCCGGCACCACGTACCGGACGGGCGACCTGGTCACCTACAACGGTGTCACCTATCGCTGCGTCCAGGGCCACACCGCCCAGGTCGGCTGGGAACCGCCGATCGTCCCGGCGCTGTGGCAGCCGGTGTGACCGGCCGGTGCTGACTGATACCCGGTGAACCGGCTGCGCCGCGGCCCGTCGAGAGGGACGGACCGCGGCGCAGTCTTGTGCGGTGGCGGGCGCCCGAAGAAGGAGAAGGGGAAGAAGAAGAGCAGCGCGGTCAGGAAGGTGGTCGGGCCGATCCAGGTCGCGAACTTGGCGATCCAGTCGGGCCAGGCGTGGATCCGCGGCGGCTCCGGCGTGCCCGGGGGCTCTCCTCGGCGGTGCTCAGTGGTTGCTCCCGGCACTGCCGGGGACCCTGCTGCCGGGGTTGGACCCACCGCTGGGTTTGGGGCCGCCGGCCCGGCTGGAGACGGGCAGGTTCTCGTGGGTCTGGATCCGCTTGCTTGAGCCGTCGACGGTGACCGTGAGGCAGATCGTTCGGCTCATAGTGCCCGGTGTCGGTGCCGGCAGCGAGAAGCCGGCCGTCTCGCTTCTGCCGTCGGTCACCTGAACCTGCCGCGAGTCGGGGTCCTTGGCGTACGCGGTGCTGTTGCAGTCGCTCACCTTGCTGATCACGGCCACGAAACTGGTCTTCGAGGTGAAGGACAATGTGATGTCGGCGAATTCGTCCGTGCCCTGGACGTTCGCCGAGGGCTCGCCGGCGGTCCGGAACCCGCCCTGGTCCCCGGTGTCCTCGGTCCGCTGCTCCCCTGTCTGCCCTTGACCGCCGTTCCCGCCCTGGCCGGACTGGCTGCCCTGGTTGCTCTGGTCGGCCTGGTTAGCCTGATTGGCTTGGTTGGCCTGGTTGGCAGTGCCGGAACCACCGCCGCCGCCCGAGCAGGACAGCAGGGCCGGTACGAGCAAGGCGGCCGCCAGGTGACGGGCCGCCCGGCCAGTCCCGCCGCTTCCGATGTGCCGGGTCCCGGGCATGTCTTCTCCCATCCGTGCAGCGAACCGGGGCCGGTCGGCCCCGTGGCACCGTAGCCGTTCGCACACGGTACGGCGGAGCGCCGCGCAGGCCCGGCCGGGCCCGCCACTCGTTCGACGCAACCCGGCCGCGCTCCCACCTGGCATAGAGTCGACCGGACGCCCCATCAGCAGGCAGCAGGAGAAGAGGATCCGTGACCACGGAGGCACACCCCGTCCCCGAACTGCCAGCGGACGTCGTGGAGCAGTGGCGCGCCGAGGAGGCCCAGTTGGTCGATCTGCTGGCCCGCGCCCGGCGCCGGGTCGGCGGCATCGCCGCCTTCCGGCTGGGCCCCACTCCGACGGTGCTGGTCACCGATCCGGCCGCGGTGCAGCACGTGCTCGGCCGGCACCCCGACCGGTACGTCAAGCGCTCGCACCGGGCCCGGATGCTGGTCGGCGACGGTGTGCTCTCCGCCACCGGCGACGCCTGGAAGCGTCAACGGCGGATCCTACAGTCCCAGTTCACCGGCCCGGGCATGCGCCGCTACGAGCAGCGGATCGCCGCCGCCGCACGCCGCACCGCGGAGCGCTGGGAGGGGTACCGGTGCAGCGGGGAGGTCTTCGACGTGGCCGAGGAGATGCGCGGCTTCGCCCTGGACACGGTCTGGCGGGCGCTCACCGGTGCGCCGCTGGACGACCGGACGAATGGCGAACTGCGAGCCGTGGAACGGGTGGTGGCCGCCATGCCGACCCTGCCGACCGACGCGGCGGACGCCCGGGACGCGGTCGCCGAGGACCTCGCCCGGATCGACGCCGTCGCCCAGGCCGCCATCGACGCCGCGCGCTCGGCCCACGGCACCGGGGAACCGGGCGGTGGCGTCCTCCGGACGTTGCTCGATGCGACCGCCCAACACCCCGAGTACACCGACCGGTTGATCCGCGACGAGCTGGTCACCCTGCTGGTCGCCGGCCACGAGACCACTGCCACCACGCTCACCTGGCTGTTCCTGCTGCTCGACGACAACCCGGCCGCCCGTGACGCCGACCCGCAGGCGCTGGTCAGCGAGACCCTCCGGCTCTACCCCTCCGCCTGGCTGCTCCCCCGCCACGCCGTCGAGGACGACGTGGTCACCGGCCACCGGATCACCGCGGGTACGGACGTGCTCGTCTGCCCGTACCTCACCCACCGCGATCCCGATCTGTGGCCCGACCCGGAACGCTTCGACCCGGCGCGGTTCGCCCCCGGCGCGGACCGCCCCAGCCAGTTGGGCGCCTACCTGCCCTTCGGCCTCGGCGCCCGCGCCTGCCTCGGCACCCAGTTCGCCCTGCGGGAGACCACCGCGCTCCTGGAACTCCTCCTCCCCCTGGGCCACGTGGAGTTCCGCTCCCGCCCGACCGGCGCGACCTACAGCATCACCGTCCGCCCCGACGGCCCGACCCCGGCGGTGCTGCGCTGAGCCGCTGCTCCAGCGACCTCAGCCCCTGACCGCGCGCCCCCGGGCGGGTGACCGGGCACAGGCCGGGGCGCCGTAACGCGGGCGTGGCCGTTCCCGATGCCGGGGCGCGGCCACGATCGAGGCGACGCTGGACTTCCATGAGCCGACGATGGGCGGCGGCGCCTCGGTGGTCGCACACCCCGCGCCCACGCCCCGCATCGGACGCCTCCGCTGCCGTTCTCCGTCACTCGGAATCGCTAGGGCGGGCGGAGTCATCCGAAGCGACATCCTTCCTGGTCCCATCAAGGGTGCCTGGGCGGGATGACCCGGCCCGGCTGATCTCGGACGGCGGAGGGCCCTCAGGTGTTCAGGGTGTGCCCCGTGGTGGCGTCGACGTGGTCGGGGACAGGGTCGTGGCGGTCACCGACGGTCGGGGTGCCGGCGGGCTCGAACATGAGGATCGCGGCGCCGGCCGGGGCATGGGGCTTGTGCTCCGTGCCGCGCGGCACGGTGAAGACGGCGCCCTGGGGAAGCACGACGGTGCGTTCGCCGACGGGTTCGCGCAGGGAGATGCGCAGCTCGCCGTCGAGGACGAGGAAGAACTCGTCGGTGTCGTCGTGGGCGTGCCAGAGGTGTTCGCCCTCGACCTTGGCGATGCGGACGTCGTAGTCGTTGACGCGGGTGACGATGCGGGGGCTCCACAGGGCGTCGAAGGTGGCCAGGGCCTGGGCGAGGAGGATGGGTTGGTTGCTCATGGGTCCATCCTGGGTCGTGACGGGCGCTCGGTGTGAGTGCTAGAAATGGCACATGCCGCAAGGATCCTCGCAGTCGGCGCGCCCGGCGGGCGGCGTGCACCGGGTCGTCGTGATCGTCGACGAGAACTCGAACCCCTTCGAACTCGGTTGCGCTACTGAGGTGTTCGGGCTGCGCAGGCCGGAGGTCGGCCGTGACCTCTACGACTTCCGGCTCTGCTCCCCCGAGCCGGGCATCCTGATGCGGGACGGCTTCTTCACCCTGACCGGGGTCGCCGGGCTGGAGGCTGCCGACACCGCCGACACCCTGATCGTGCCCAACCGCCCCGACGTCGAGGTGCCCCGCCGGCCCGCCGTACTGGACGCCGTCCGGCGGGCGCACGCGCGCGGCGCGCGCCTGGTCGGCTTCTGCAGCGGCGCGTTCACCCTGGCGGAGGCCGGGGTCCTGGACGGGCGCCGGGCCACCGCGCACTGGCAGTGGGCGGATTCCTTCCGGGCCAGGTTCCCGTCCGTCCGGCTCGAACCGGACGTGCTGTTCGTGGACGACGGCGACATCCTGACCGCCGCAGGCAGTGCGGCCGCGCTCGATCTCGGGCTGCACGTGGTGCGCCGCGACCACGGCGCGGAGGTGGCCAACGCGGTGAGCCGGCGGCTGGTGTTCGCGGCCCACCGGGACGGCGGCCAGCGACAGTTCGTGGAACGCCCGGTGCCCGACCGGCCTGGCGAGTCGCTGGCTCCGCTGCTGGCCTGGGCCCAGGGGCGGCTGGACGCGCCCCTCACCGTCGCCGACCTCGCGGCGCGCGCGGCCGTCAGCCCGGCAACCCTGCACCGCCGCTTCCGCGCCCAGCTTGGCACCACGCCGCTGGCCTGGCTCACCGGCGAACGACTCGCCCTGGCCTGCCGCCTGATCGAGCGCGGCGAACCCCGGCTGGAGGCGGTCGCGCGGCGCAGCGGGCTCGGCACGGCAGCCAACCTGCGCGCGCTGATGCGGCGCGAGACGGGCATCTCGCCGTCGGTGTACCGGCAGCGGTTCGGGCCGGGACGAGCTGACACGGGGGACGAACGGACGGCAGGGACGAACTGACGGGGACGAGGGGACGATCCGACGGCCGAGGACGAACCGACGGCGGGGGCGCTGTCGGCGGCTCCGGTCTACAGCGTCCGCACCTGCTGACCCGGCCCTGACCGCGCCGGCACCGGTCCCCCTCGCCCCACGGGAGCAAGAGGCCGCACGCGTGGGCCCAGCGGCTCAGCGCCGCGAGACACACCTGCGGAGCTCGACGCGCTTCGCTGCGAGACGGCCGTCGGGTCGCCCGTTCCCGGATACAGCCGTATCGAGGTCGCGGTGCGCCTCGCGGCGCGCGGCGCACGGCAAGGCCTGAGCGGACAACCCGCAGACTTCCCCCACCGCCCCGGACGGAGCCTGCCGAGGTCTCGTCGGTCCGGCTGCAGGCGGCCCTGGCGGGCGGCTGGCGCGGTTCGCCCCGGGGCGGGTGGGTGGAGCCGCCGAAAAGTGATCCGCGCGAGGTCGTCACACATCCGCGCCGGGATCCGTCGGATCAGTGAAAGCACCGATCACCCGAGAGGAACCCGACCATGACCGCCCCCGCGACCGCCGGCCGTTCGATCACCACCGAGATCCCGCGGCGCCCCCGCCTCGCCACCGACCCCGGGGAGCTCGTGCCCGAACTCGCCGAGGTGTCCGCCGCGTTGTTCAAGGCCGTCGGCAATCGCTCGGTCCCCCGCAGCACCATCAGCCTGGTCCAGCTGCGGGCCGGCCAGATCGCCGGCAGCACCTACCTGACCGTCCTGCACACCGGCTTCCTGCGCAAGGCCGGCGAGTCCGAGGAGCGCATCACCTCGGTCGCCACCTGGCAGGACTCCCCGTACTTCACCGCATCGGAGCGTGCCGCCCTCGCCCTCGTCGAGGCCTCGCTCCAGCCCAACCCGCACGGCGAGCGCGTCAGCGACGAGCTGTACGCCGAGGTCGTCGAGCACTACGACGAGAAGGCGCTCACCACGCTCATCATCGCCATCGGCCAGGTGAACTTCTTCACCGCCATCGCGCTCATCGCCAAGCCCGTCCCCGGGCGTTCGTTCACCGACCCCTGGGCCTGACCCGCCACCCCTCCACCCCGGGGGGGGGGGGGGGGGGGGGGGGGGGGGGGGGGAGGGAGGGCCGCCCCCCGCCTCCCGTGTGCCGTTGGGGGGAGGGGGGGGGGGGTGGTGTACGTAGGGCACGGTGTGGTGGGGTTGTTCCTTCTCCCCCCCCCCCCCCCCCCCCCCCCCCCCCCCCCCCCCCCCCCCCCCCCCCCCCCCCCCCCCCCCCCCCCCCCCCCGGGCCCGACCGCTTCGCACCCGCAGACCGAAGGATCAGGCCTGGTCAAGGTGCCACCGATTCCTCCGGCGCCGCTCACACGTGAATATGATCGCCGTCCCGAGCGTTGCATCAAGCAACTGCACCGCAGGACCGACGATCAAGGGGAACGAACGCATGATCGCACTCTCGGACGAGCCGATGACCTGGGTCATGGCCGGGGACAGCATCACCCAGGCCGTCCACCACACCCACGGCGCCCGCGGCTGGGTGGAGCACGTACAGGAACGCGTGTGCTGGCAGCTCGAGCGGCTGACCGACATCGTGATCAACTCGGGCGTCTCGGCCTGGAAGGCCACGGACGTGCTCGCGGCGTACGACTTCGTCATCGGACGGTTCGCCCCGGACGTGCTGTCGCTGTCGCTCGGCACCAACGACGCCCGCGCCGGCCTGGACGGCGTCAAGGAGTTCCGCGACGCGATGCGCGAGATCATCGACCGCTCCGCCGGCGCACAGATCGTGCTACACACGCCCCTCGTCGTCAGCCACGCCGGCCGTGCCTTCCGCGCCGAACAGCCCGCCTACTGCCAGGCCGTCCGCGAACTCGCCGAGGAGACCGGCGCCCAGCTCGTCGACCACGAGGCCCACTGGCTCGCCTACTTCCCCGACGGCGAGGCACTCGGCTGGCTGGACGACCCCGCCCACCCCAACGCCGCCGGCCACCTCCAGATGGCCAACCACACGCTGCGCAGCCTCGGCCTGGGCGAACTCACCGAGCTGTGACGGGCCGCGGGCTTACTTGTCGAAGCCGGGCGGCCGGCCACCGGCGCTGCCGCGCCTGCGGCGACCGGCCGCTGGTCGGCCTTCTCCGGGATGACATGCCGATGCCTCGTTTCCGCAGGTAGACAGGGCGCTGCCTAACTCGTGATCCGCAGTCAGGACCGGAGCCGTCGGAGAAAGCCAGGAGCGAGCGTTGAAGATCGCTGGGTATAGTGCAGGCGCTTTGCCCCGATGACCCCATCGCCGAGGAGGCCGTCCCATGGACCCCGTCACGCTGATCACCGGTGGCTCGACCGGAATCGGCGCCGCCACCGCCCGCGCCCTGCTCAAGCAGGGCCACCGCGTGGCCGTCACCGGACGCGACGCGGGCAAGCTTGCCGCCTTCGCGACCACCGCGGGGGCGGGCGAGCGGCTGCTGACGATCACCGGCGACGCCGGCGAAGCGGATGACGTCGCTGCCGCCGTCCGCCACGTGCTGGACACCTGGGGCCAGCTGGACAACGTCATAGCCAACGCTGGTTTCTCCCTGCCCGGCAACCTGGAGACCCACGCCCCTGAGGACATGCGCGCCATGATCCTCACCAACGTCCTGGGCCCCGCCCTGCTGATCCAGGAGACCCTGCCCCACCTGAGGACCTCCAAGGGCCGAATCGTGATCATCGGCTCGGTCGCCGGTGTCCGCCACACCCCCGGCAACCTCTACTCCGTCACCAAGTGGGCCGCCCACGCCCTCGCCGAGAACACCCGCCTCCTGGTCGGCCAGGACGGAGTCGGCGTCACCGTTGTCGCCCCCGGCATCGTGGACACCCCCTTCTGGCACGCCCGCGGCGGCACCCCCGAGGCAGCCGCCACGATGACCGCCGAGCAGATCGCGGACACGATCGTGTTCGCCATCAACCAGCCCGCGGGCGTGGACATCAACCACATCACGATGCGGCCGACGGGGCAGGTCGGCTGAGGTAGACCTGCCAAGGGTCGAAAGGCTTAGCGACTTACGTGATCGACCGAACAACCCCTAAATCGTAGTTCGCACCACCCCCGCCGAATTCGCCACGTTCCTCCGAGCCGCCGAAGCGGGCGAGTTCGACTATCACGCCATCTGACCCGGTGGCCCTTCGCTCCGTGGAGCGAAGGGCCACCCAGAAGGCGTATCCCGCCAGCGGCAGTAGCACCAGGCGATGATTCCGCCCTCAGGATGAGCAGGCCTGTTCGCCTGCCCGACGGCGTCGGATGTAGGCGATGGTGAGGGCAGCGACCAGGGGCCCCCAGGCCAGTAGGGGTGCGTAGCAGACGTCCATGATCACGCCTGCCGTGTCGTGCGGGAAGTCGGGGTTGTCGAGCGGCCCTCCTGGCACCAGGGTGACCGCGGCGCACAGCCCCGTCACCGCAATGGCGCCCGCTGTGGCGGGTACGGCCACCGCCGGCGGCGGGATGCGGCGGCCGCCCAACCGCGGAATCCAGCGCGGCACCCGTTCGCCCCACGGCTTCACCAGGCCCAGCGTCAGGCAGGCGGCCGCCTGCGAGACCACCGACAGGATCAGCACGTAGACCATGATCGGGGTCCCTGTGTAGAGAGAACCGAGTCGTCCGGTGAAACCGACATCCGCTCCGAACCCGAGGGCGAGCCGCCACACACACGAAGGCACTGTGCAGAGCACCGTCGCCCACGCCGCACGCACCGCCCAGCGAGGGGCCGTGATCGGAGAATCCGATGGTGGCGCGGGCATCTGACGAGACATTGCGGGCTCCAGGGTTGAGCGAGGCGGACCAGCCGGTTTCACCGTGCCACCGCGCGGGACGCAACGGGATCATCCGCAAAGGCGGGACTGCTCCCCCGCGAGTGGGACCTCACCTCAACGCCCGGGACGATTTCGCGTTGGCGGTGACGCCGGGCCAGACCCGGGGCGGGGCTGGGTAGGCTCGTTGCCGGGGCCCGTCTCAGTGGCGGTGGCGGTTGTCCGGTTGGGCAGGGTCGCCGGGGTGTTCCAGTCCTGCCACCAGGGTGACGCGTCTCGCCCGTTGCCGGTCGAGCCGGCGGACGAAGGCGGTGCGGCGGGCGGCTTCGCGTAGGGCGGGGGTGGGGTCGTGGTCCTGCGGGATGGTGGCGGTGTCGAGGAGGGCGGCTTTCCACGGGCCTCGTCGAGAAGCCCGAGAGTCATGCCTCCACCACCAGGGCGACGGTCGGGGCGTATTGGCAGCGGCCGAACCACATGACCTTCGCGAGCGCCCAGTACGCGCCGGGGTCGGTGGATTCGGGGGCGGTGATCGCCAAATCGACGGTTACGGATGTACCGGCTGGGACGGTGAAGCCTCGGACGGGGTCGGCGATGGCTTCCCAGGTGCCCCACGGGGAGACGAGTTGCAGCTCGCCCCGGATCTCGCCGCGGGTGCGGTTGGTGAGGGTGAGACTGAGGGTGGCGCGGCCGCCGGGGGTGACGCGCAGGGTCTCGTGCGGGACGGTGACGGACAGGCCGGTGTCGCGGCCGGTGTCGGCTTTGGTGCCCTGCGCCGCCGTCCAGTCCTCGGGGGTGTCCCCGGGGACGGGCAGCAGGTCGGGCAGGTCGCCGACGGCGATGGTCACCACGTCCTCGATCTGCTGGCCCTCGTACTCGATGCGGACGGCGGCGAAGTGGAGCCCGGGTTCGACGTCCGGCGGCGGTGTCAGCGTCACCGGGAACCGCAGATGCCCGCCGGCGGGCAGCCGGTACGGGCGGCTGGCGAGGCTGGTCGTCCACCCCTCCGGGGGCAGGACGACGGCCGTGCCCTCGACGGCGGTGTCCCGGAGCTGGGAGGAGAGGGCGACGGACAGCGTCACCGCCTCACCCTCCGTCCGCAGCAGTCCCGGCGAGGCGCCGACCGACACCGGCAGGTAGCCGAGCGGCGCGGGGCCGCGGTTGTGCAGCCAGTAGCGGGCGTGGACGGGCTGGGCGGATTCGGCGGTCGGGCCGAGGACCGGTCCGTCGAGCACGGCCGCGATGGCGGGGGCGGCGAGCAGGGTGGCGATCCGCGAGCCGGGGAGGTCCAGGGCGTCGACGGCGGTGCCGAGGGGGCGTTCCAGCAGGTCGGCTGGTCGGACGTCGGCCAGTCCTAGCGCGCCGGTGAGCTGTGCCGTCCGGCCGAGGCCCGTGGACTCGATGAGGCGGACGGTGAGGTCGCTCCCGCCGGACGACGTCGAGCCGTGGGCGATCGGGTTCCCGGCCGGCTTGAGGGCGCCGAGCAGCACCTCGCGCTGCGGTTCGACCCGTAGCCAGGAGAGGGTGGCGGGTAGCGGGCCCTCCTGGGCCGCCACGATCCGCGTGTACAGCGGGTGGTTGAACTCCTGGCCGCGCGCGGGCAGCGTCTGCTCCCGCCAGTCGCCGTTCCCGCCGACCAGTGCGTAGGTGAACTCGTGCGTCCACTGTTGGAGTTGGAAGGACGCGCCGTCCGGCAGGGTGCGCCGGGGCGGGTCGATCCAGACGCCGGACGGCCAGCCGGTGCACGAGCGCATCAGCGACAGGTGCAGTGCGCCGGTGGCGTCCACCGCGAAGCCGGGCAGTCCGAAGGTGAGCAACGCGACGCTGTGGTCCGCGAGTTGATCGGATACGGGGCCGGGGCAGACGGCCGTGATCCGGGCGTCGGCGAGGTCGTCTTCCAGCGCGGCGGGGTCGGCGACGATCAGCGCGGGCAGCGCCCGAAGGTCGCGTAGGTCCGCGTCCGGCCGCCAGACGTCGGCGAGCGGCGTCAGCGCCGGCACCCACACCGCGCCGTGCGCCTTCAGGGCGGCCGCGTACTCCTCGCCGGCCCGATCGGTCAACTCGCGCGCGGCTGCGTTCACTTCCGGTCCTCCGACCACGATCCGGAAGTCGGGCAGGTTGGAGTCGACGTCCAGCCAGCCGTACCGCGCCCAGTCCGCCCCCGAGGTGGTCGCGGTGACCCCGACCCGGGCGAGCGCGACCACCAGCGGCCGGGCATCGGCGGCGTCGTCCAGCGTCGGCACGACGACTTCCGCCACGCCGAGGGCCCGCGAGCCGGTCACCGTACCGATCGGGTCGGTCAGCACCACCCGTGCGGTGGCGCCCAGGCCGAACCAGGTGTTGGCCGGGTTGTCCAGGGTCCACGGCGCCTCCGCCGCGTCGACGTCCGGCATCGCGAAGCCGCGCCCGATGACGGCGCCCGCCACCTCGCTGACCGGCAGCCCGCCGGGCACGTCCACCGGGAAGCGCAGCCGCAGCAACCGGTCGGCGCCGGAGTAGTCCACGACCCGGGTGCGGCAGTCGACCCGGTCGAGGCCGAGCCACGAGGTCACGGTCTGTTCGTACCGGACGCCGTCGACCGTTCCCTCGATCACCAGCCGCTCGCCGAGCGGCCCGGTCTCCCGGCGGACCGAAGCAGCAGAGGCCCCGGAGCCGACCACCGGCCCGCTCGGCACCAGGTGCCACGGGCCCTCGCCGAAGTCGGGGTGCTGCGGGTACTCCTCGTACACCCGCAGCTCATTGCCGATCCGGCCGTTCTGGATCAACTCCCGCCCGTGCAGCTGGTCGTAGACCGAGGCGAGCCCGCCGCCGCGCGCCGGATCGGCCGTCACACGGTAGCGGGCGTTGGCGATCGTGGTGCCCTCGGCGGCCGACCACGCGGAGTGAGTCGCGCCCTCGACCAGCCGCCAGGTGCGCCAGCCGAGCGCGGGGACGTCCTCGGCCAGGAAGCGCAGCACGCCCCGGTCGACGGCGCTGGGCACGGGCCGGCCGGCATCGTCCAGTACCCGAACAGAGCGTTCGCCGGGCGGGAGTTGAACCGCGACCAGGTCCGTCCGGTCGAAGGACAACGTGTTGGTGACCACCACCGCCGAACCCGCGCCCACCGTCGCACCGGCGCCCACCGTCGAGATCCGCGCCGTGAGCGCGTCCAGCGCCGCGTCCCGGACGGCGGTCGCCAGGTCGTACGCCTCCCGCCAGCCTCCGAGCAGGTCCAGGTAGACCTGGTCCGACTCCGATCCGGTGATGGCGTCGTGGTGCGCGCCGTAGGCGAGTTGGCGCCACACCTTGTCGAGTGCGGCGCCGGGGTAGCGTCCGAGTCCGTTCACGACGGCCAGCGTGGCGAGCTTCTCCGCATCCACCGCCGCGACCTCACCCGCGCGTTGGGCCTGCTTGGTGTCGATGTACGAGACGTCCTTGCCGGTGTAGACCGGGTTCATGTCGCGGGTCTGCGGGCTGGGCCGGCGGCCGGTGGCGGCCAGTTCGGCGCGGACGGCGTCGAGGAAGTCGCGCGGGGTGGCGCAGACGAACCGGGGCCAGAGGTACTTGGCGGCCCAGGAGCGGTGGATCTCGGTGACCCACTTGTTCGGCGGGGTGTAGTCGGTGCCGACGGGCAGCAGCAGGTTCTTCGTCGCGCCGACCGGCTTGAGCTTCCGGTACAGCTCGTAGACGGCCTGCTCGGCGGTGGCAAGGTCCGGGGCGGAGTCCATCCACCAGCCGGCCGAGTAGTGGTGCGGCATGTAGTGGGTGAGGACGCCGTCGCCGCCGGGCGCGATCCACTCGAACTCGCTCGGGAACTGCATCACCCGGGCGTCGTCCTTGGCCTCGCCGAAGTTCTTCTGGATCGGGCCCCACTGGTGGAACGGCCCGCGCGCCCAGGCGCTGCCGGTGAGGCCGGCCGCGGCGAGGTGGCCGGGGAACTGCGGATCGTGCCCGAACACGTCGACCTGCCAGGCGGTTTGCGGGTCGCCGCCGAGGATGTCGCGCTGGTAGCCGATGCCGTAGACGATGTTGCGGATGGTCGTCTCGGCGCCGGTGAGGTTGGTGTTGGGCTCGTTGTAGGTGCCGCCGACCAGTTCGACCTGTCCGCGTTCCAGGAGCAGGCGCAGGGTCTCGCGGCGTTCCGGGTGCTGGTCGAAGTACGGCTTCAGGTAGTCGACTTCGGCGAGCACGAACCTGTAGACCGGATCCCGCAGCGCGAGGTCCAGGTGTGCGTCGACCAGCGCGAAGCCGTTGCGCTCCCACAGCGGCCGGGTGGTGGCGTCGGCGGAGAGCAGCTCCCAGGGGGAGGTGTAGGCGGCCTGGGTGTTCCACCAGACCGGGTCGTAGTGGAAGTGGGAGACCAGGAACATCGTCCAGCCGGGCTCCGCGACCTCCACGAGCGCCTCCGCCGCGGCCGCGCCCGCACGTACGGTGACGGGCAGTCGCGCCCCGACGGCCGCGCCGGTGATCTCCAGCGGAACGTCGACCAGCCCCGTGCCGGTCGCCTCGCCGTGAACGCCCGGGCCGCTGACGCTGATCCGGGCGGCCGGGCCCTCGGTCGTCACCCGCAGGATCTGGCGGGGGGCGTCCTCGGGGCCGACGAACAGGTCGGTGCTCTCGACGGCGGTGATGGAGATGACCGGCACGGGGGCTTCCTTTCCTTGCCGAACCGAAGATCCGCAGGAGCGGCGGGGTTACGCGCCCCAGGCCTCGAACTCGTAGATGCGGGCGGCCGGATCGGTGGTCTGCGTGGGTTTGGTGACGACCAGGCGGACGTAGCGGGCGGTGGTGTCGACCTGGTGGGTGGTGGTGCCCGCGGTGTTGCCGGTCACCGTGCTGACGGTCGTCCAGGGGTCGGAGGAGCCGGAGCGGACCTGGATCGAGAAGTCCCGGGTGTTGTACGAGGCGCTCTCGCCGCCCGCCTGGGCGTGCTTGACCACGAACTTGTTCAGCTTCTTCGCCGAACCGAGGTCCACCTCCAGCCACTTGGCAGAGGTGAGGGTGCACCACTTGTCGCTGGTTCCGCCGTTGACGCTGCCGTTGACGGCCTTGGCGGGCCCCTCGTTGGCGTTGCACTGGCCGGAGGCGGTGGCCGGGCGATTCAGCGCCAGGTTGGCCGAGGTCGGCGGGGTGGCGGTCCAACTCACCGTGGTGGAGGCGGCGGTGGAGCGTCCGTAGGTGGTGGAGACCGCCTCCACGTCCAGGGTGGTGGTCGGTTCGGTGCCGGCCCGGTCGAGCCGACCGACGAAGTAGGCGTCATTGGGCGTCGCGCCGAGGAGGGTCCGGCTGCCGTCCGCGTTGCGCCGGTACACCTCGTAGTGGTGGACGTTGCCGCCGGCTGCGGCCGTCCAGGAGAGGCGCAGCGACTGGCTGGCGCCGGGCGTCACGTCGTTCGCGCCGAGGACGGTCAGCCCGCTCGGTGCCGCCGGAGTCTGCACCGCCCCGTCGTAGAGGGCGACTTGGCCGACCTTGAGGTCGTAGGCCGGGTCGGAGCCCACCACTTGGAGGGCGAGCTGGGAGATGGTGCGGCCCGCGTACGGTGAGAGGTCGAGGGTGTGGCGTTCCCAGCCGGTGCCGGAGTTGGAACCGACGCCCACGGTGGTGAAACTGCGCGGGGAGTCGGTGAAGGAGACGGCCGCCCTGAGCTTGGTCGGCCCGGCGGCCGGCGTCTTGACCACCAGGTCGAGCTTGGTGTTCGCCGCGACCGGCAGGCTGGTCTCGTACAGCCGGACGGTGTTGGTCGCGTTGAGGGTGCCGGTCAGTCGCAGCGAGGAGCCGCCCTGGTAGGCGTCGGTGAAGTCGATGGTCGGGCTGAGCTTGCTGCCGGTCGAGTCGACCACCCAGCGGTAGGTCGGCGGGACGTCCTGGAGGGAGAGGTTGTTCCAGCCGCCGGTGGCGACCCGGGTGCCGGCCGCGTCGTAGAAGTCGCCCTGGCCGGTGTTGAAGCTGGTGACGAAGGGCTTGGCGGTGATCGGCGAGGACTCGGCGACGTAGCCGGCCAGGCCGGGCCAGCCGGACGAGAGGTCGATCTCCGAGGGGTCGTTGTTGCCGCCGACCCAGTAGCGGGCGTCCTTGGCGTAGAAGTCGGCTCGGTCGGTGGCGGACTTCCAGGTCCACTCGGGCCGGTAGAGGCCGAGCGAGGTGGTGTGCGGCTGCCCGGGCGGGAAGAGGGTGTTCCAGTCGACGGAGGTGTTGTAGCCGTTGGCCTCGGTGTCGATGCCGGAGTACAGCTCGTACTGGCTGCGGCCGAGTTGTCGGGCGAGCGTGCGGGAGGAGTCCAGTCCGTCGGTCGTCCAGCCGAAGTTGAGGAACATCGAGTCCGAGGTGCGCTTGGAACCGTCCTGGAGGAAGGGCGAATTGGCGGTCGTGAGGGCGTTTTGCCAGTCCACCGCGCCCGAGGTGGTCATCGCGTCGTACCACATGAAGTCGGTGCTGCTCTGCGCCTTGGTGTACTGCATCAGGTTGCGCAGCTCGGTCGCGAGGCCCGAATCCCCGCCGCCGGTCTCCTGGTTGATGAACCAGCCGTCGAAGCCGTAGTACTGGGCGGCCTGGGCCAGCTTGTCGGCCACGGGGTAGCGGGTGCCGGACTTCCGGACGAAGTCGCGGACCCACTGGATCTGCCCGCCGTACGCGGCGGGCGGGAAGAACACGGTGCCGTACACCTTGACGCCGTTGCGGTGGGCGGCGTCGATCACGGTCGGGTTGGGGGCGAGGATCAGGCCCTCGCCGGCCGAGCCGCCCCAGAACACCAGCTTGTCGACGTACTGCCAGTAGCCGAAGGCGTAGTAGTTGGGGTCGGCGGAGCCCTGGGAGGGATTGTTGGAGGTGGGGGCGAAGGAGACCAGCGAGGCGATCTTCCCTTCGCCCGCCCGGGCGTTGGGGTTCGCGGCGAGCGCCGGATCGCTGATGCGGGGCTGAAGCGGGACGCGGGAGCGGTTGAACCGGGCGTCGGGGTCGGTGGCCGGGTCCCAGTTCAGGATGGTGCCGGGGTACCAGGAGGAGGCGTACGGCTGACTGCCCGGGGCGGCGGTGACGGCGGGCGCCGGGGCCGGTCTCGGTTCGGCCGAGGCGGAGGGGGTGGCGGTCAGCGCGGCCGTCGCGAGGGCGGCGCTGAGCAGCAGGGGGAGGCGTCGTGACATGCGGTGGCTCCGATCGAGCGGAGGGGGTGGGGACGGGCCCGCCGTGGCGCAAGGGGGCCCGGATGCATGCGGGCGTGCCGGTGCTGATTCGGATGACTCAGACGGTTCAGGCGGTACACACGGATCAGACGGATCACGGATCCCATGGATCCGGTGGGAACGGCGCCGCTGCTCACGAACCAAGACACACGCGGACGTACAGGCGCAGCGGGAGAGCTGGGCGAGGCGGGGCTGAGCGAGGCGGCGGGGGAACGCGTCGAGCGTGGCCACTCGGCGCAGCGAGGCTAAACCGGTTCAGGACCGCTGTCAACGACTCGCGCAGCAACCACCCCGCCGGGGGAAGCGGAGCCTCAACCGCCGATCGGCCCGCCCGGGGCAGTGACACCCGGGCCAGTGACACCCGGGGCGATGGCACTCGGAACGGTGACACCCGGCGGCGAGGTGGACTCCCGCACGGTCAGCCGGGGCGTGGGCATCTGGAGGTCCCGGCCGGGACCGGCCTCCTCCACCGCCTCCAGCAGGCTGTGCGCGACCTGCTCGCCGAGCGCGAAGGTGTCCCGGCTGAGCGCCGTCAGCGGCGGGTGGACGATCCGGGCGAGCACCGAGTCGTCGAAGGACACGATGGACAGCTCGCCGGGCACCGCGACGCCCATCTCCCCCGCCACACCGAGCCCGGCGACGGCCATCACGTCGCTGTCGTAGACGATCGCGGTGGGCCGCCTGGCCCGGGAGAGCAGGGTACGGGTGGCCGCCGCACCCTCGGCGTCGCTGAAGTCGGTGGGCACGGACAGGGCCTCCTCCAGGCCGAGCCGGCGGGAGGCGTCGCGCAGGGCGCGGATCCGCCGCTGGGTGTGCTGGAAGTGCGGCAGCCCGGCGAGGTGGGCGATCCGGCGGTGCCCGAGGGCGGCGAGGTAGTCGACGATGGAGAGCATCGCCGCCCGGTCGTCGGCCCAGATCCGCAGCTGCCCGCCGCCCTTGCCCGGGCCGCCCAGGACGACGGCGGGCAGCGCGAGTTCGTCCAGCACCGGCAGGCGCGGGTCCTTGACCTGGAGGTCGACCACGATGAAGCCGTCCACCCGGTGTTCGGAGGCCCAGCGCCGGTAGACCTCGATCTCGGCGGCGGTGTCCTCGACCACCATCAGGTGGAGCGCGACGGAGCTGGCCGAGAGCACCGCCTGGAGGCCGGAGAGCAGTTGGCTGAAGAACGGCTCGACGCCGATGGTGCGGGCCGGGCGGGCGATGACCAGGCCGACGGCGTCCGCCCTGGCTCCGCCGAGGGCGCGCGCGGCGCTGTGCGGCCGCCAGTTCATCTCCTCGGCGACCCGCAGGATGCGGGCCCGGGTCGCCTCGCTGACCCCCGGGCGGCCGTTGAGCGCGAAGGACACCGCGCCCTTGGAGACACCGGCCTGGCGCGCGATGTCGGCGATCGTCGGTCTGCCCACAGAACCCGACTCCTCTCTTGACAGCCAAGTTTAGGCGGGAGCATAGTCCCTGCCATAGCTAGACCGGTTTAGTTCGTCAGGTTCTGATATCCGCGCCATCCCCACCCACCCCCAGGACCGGGAGACCCTCATGCGAAGAATCTGGGCGGCACTGACGACCACGGCCTTCACCGCGGCGGCCCTCACCGGCTGCGGACTCGGCTCCGGAGACAGCAAGAGCAGTGACAGCGTGGCGAGTGCGGCCGCCACCGGTGAGGTCAGGGGCAAGGTCTCGCTCCAGACCTGGGCGCTCAAGCCCAAGTTCACCGACTACATGCAGGGCGTCATCGACGGCTTCAAGAAGAAGTACCCCGGCGTCGAGGTCGACTGGCTGGACCAGCCCGGCGAGGGCTACTCCGACAAGGTGCTCAGCCAGGCGGCCTCCGGCACCCTGCCCGACGTGGTCAACCTCCCCCCGGACTTCGCCTACCCGCTCGCGAAGAAGGACGTCCTGCTGGACGTCGCCAAGGCCGACCCCAAGCTCGCCGACGAGTACGTCGCCGGCGGCGTCGAGGCCTACCGCTACCACGGCTACCAGGGCACCTTCGGCTACCCGTGGTACCTCAACACCGATGTGAACTACTGGAGTTCCGACCTCCTCACGAAGAACGGGCTGGACCCGAAGAAGCCCCCGACCACCCTGGACGAACTGATCGCCCAGGCCCGGATGATGAAGGAGAGGTCCGGCGGCCAGACCTACCTGATGAGCCGCAAGCCCGGCCTCGGCGACCTCTACAACATCGGCGTGAAGATCATGGCCGACGACGGCAAGTCCTTCACCTTCAACACCCCCGAGGCCGCCGCCCTGCTGGGCAAGTACCGCGACGCCTTCAAGGAAGGCCTGATGCCCAACGGCGTGCTGACCGACACCTACGCCGGCAACTCCAAGCTGTTCAGCTCCGGCACGGCCGCCTGGACCACCGGCGGCGGCAACTTCATCACCAGCCTCGCCACCGACAACCCGACGCTGGCGCCGAAGGTCGTCCCCTCCCCCGCGATGGCCACCCCGCCGCTGTACGTCCAGGGCCTGTCCATCCCCAAGAGCACCAAGAACCCGGCCGCGGCGGTCGCCCTCGCCCGCTGGGTCACCAGCCCCGAGAACCAGGCCGCCTTCGCCCACCTGACCAGCGTCTTCCCGTCCACCAAGGCCTCCGCGAACGACCCCTTCTTCAGCAAGAGCGACGGCACCAACGCGGGCGACGCCAAGGTGATCGCCTTCACCTCGCTCGCCAAGGCCAAGCTGATCCAGCCGGTCGAGGTGGATGACGCGATGGCCACCGTCATCAAGCAGCAGTTCGCCCTGGCCATCAGCGGCGAGACCAGCTCCCAGCAGGCGCTGGACGCCGCCGTCGAACAGTGCGACAAGCTGCTCAAGGGCTGAGCACCCGCCCGAGGACCGTACCGGAGAGGCGGCGGGCGCCCCCAGGCCCGCCGCCCCGGGAATGACCCGCACCCCCAGGCCCCGCGCCGCCCGCACCACCCCGGGCCCCGGCGGGGCCGAGCCCCAGGAAGGCAACGGCATGACCCACCGGCGCTGGTTCACCCCCTGGCTGCTCGCCGGGCCCGCGATACTCTGGCTGGCCGTCTTCAACCTCTGGCCGGCCGTCAACACGGTGATCCTGTCCTTCACCAACGCCAAGCCCCTGGGCGGCGGGCGGTTCACCGGCCTGGAGAACTACGGCCGCCTGCTCGACGACGACCAGCTGGCCGCCGCCCTGCTCAACAGCATCGTCTTCATGCTGGTCTGCCTCCCCCTGCTGACCGTCCTGCCGCTGCTGCTGGCGCTGCTCGTCCAGCGCCGCGTCCCCGGCATCACCTTCTTCCGCACCGCCTTCTACACCCCGGTGATCGCCTCCGCCGTCGTGGTGGCGCTGATCTGGGGCTGGGTGCTGGACGACCGCGGCCTGGTCAACGGACTGCTCCGGCAGACCGGGCTGGCCGACACCCCGGTCTCGTTCCTCACCGACCGCTGGCTGCTGCTGTTCAGCGCGATCGCCCTCACCGTCTGGAAGGGCCTCGGCTACTACATGGTCATCTACCTGTCCGCGCTCGCCAACGTCCCGCGCGAGCTGCACGAGGCGGCCGCCGTGGACGGCGCGGCCTCGCTGCGCCGGTTCTGGCACGTCACCCTGCCCGGGGTGCGCCCGACCATGGTGCTGATCTCGGCCCTGATCTCGGTCAGCTCGCTGCGCGTCTTCTCCGAGCTGTACGTGCTCTCCAACGGCCAGGGCGGCCCCGGCGGACGGGACATGTCCGTGGTGATGCTGATCCAGATGTACAGTCGCGGCTTCAACGGCCACCTGGGCTACGCCTCCGCGCTCAGCCTGCTGCTGTTCGTCATCACCCTCGGCCCGATGCTGTTCCTGATGCGGCTGAACCGGAAGGCGGTCTGAGCCCGTGACCACCCTCCGCCCGAAGACGGCCCGCGGCTTCAACACGCCGTCCCCCGCGCAGACCGCCGCCCGCTACCTGCTGCTGGTCCTCGTCCTGCTGCTGGTCATCGGCCCGTTCCTGTGGCAGCTGTCCACCTCCCTCAAGGGTCCTGCCGAGGACGTCTACACCAGCACCCCGGCCTTCCTGCCCGACCAGCCCACCCTGGGCAACTACGGCAAGGTCGCCGAGACCATCCCGGTGTGGACCTACGCCCTCAACTCGGTGATCGTGGCGGCCGTCTGCATCACCGGCAACGTGGTCGGCTGCACCCTGGCCGGCTACGCGCTGGCCAGGCTGCGGTTCCGCGGCGCCAAGCTGGTCCTCGGCCTCTTCCTGGCCACCCTGGTGCTGCCCGGCGAGGTCACCATCGTCTCCCAGTACGTGCTGGTGCGCGGCCTCGGCCTGGCCGACAGCCTGGCCGGCGTGGCCCTGCCGGGGGCGATCGCGATGCTCAACGTGCTGCTGATGCGCACCGCCTTCGCCGCCGTCCCGGCCGAGCTGGACCAGGCCGCGCTGGTCGACGGCGCCAACGTCTGGCAGCGCCTGTGGCACATCGGCCTGCCGAACGTGCGCGGCATGCTCAGTGTGATCGTCATCTTCACCTTCATCGGCGCCTGGGACGACTTCCTCTGGCCACTGATCGTGCTCAATGACCCGCAGAAGTACACCCTCACCGTCGGCCTCCAGTACCTCAACGGCACCTTCTCCGCCAACCCCCGGCTGATCGCGGCCGGCACCATGATCGCCTTCCTGCCGATCGTCGTGGTGTTCGCCGTCTGCCAGCGCTTCTTCTTCAAGGGCGTCGAGGAGGGAGCCGTGAAGGGCTGAGGCGCCCGGAGCCCCGCTCCGCAGGACCGCTCGCCGTCCGTACGTCCCGAATCCCGTGGGAGAAAGCCCTCCGTGACCACCGCCCCGCGCTTCGGCGTCAACTACACCCCCAGCAACGGCTGGTTCCACCACTGGCTCGACTTCGACCTCGACTCCGTGCGCGCCGACTTCGACTCCATCGCCGCCCTCGGGCTGGACCACGTCCGGGTCTTCCCGCTGTGGCCGGTGTTCCAGCCCAACCGCACCCTGATCCGCCCGCGCGCCGTCGAGCAGCTCGCCGCCCTGGTGGACGCGGCCGGCGAGCGCGGCCTGGACGTCGCGGTGGACGGCTTGCAGGGCCACCTGTCGAGCTTCGACTTCCTGCCCTCCTGGACCCGGACCTGGCACCGGCGCAACCTCTTCACCGACCCCGAGGTCCTGGACGGCCAGGAGGCCTACCTGCGCACCCTGGCCGCGGCGCTGCGCGAGCGGCCCAACTTCCTCGGGATGACGCTCGGCAACGAGATCAACCAGTTCTCCGGCGCCCCGCACCCCGACCCGGACCGCGTCACGCCCGCCGAGGCGCAGGCCTGGCTGCGCCGGATGCTCGCCGCCTGCGAGCAGGGCGCGCCGGGGCGGCTGCACCTGCACGCCTCGTACGATGCGGCCTGGTACCTGGACGAGCACCCGTTCACGCCCTGGCACTCGGCCCGGATCGGTGCCGCCACGGCCGTGCACTCCTGGGTGTTCAACGGCACGGCCCAGCGCTACGGGGCCCGCTCCACCGCCACCGCCCAGCACGCCGCCTACCTGGTCGAGCTGTCCAAGGCCTGGGCGGACGACCCGGCTCGCCCGGTCTGGCTGCAGGAGGTCGGCGCGCCCGCCCCGCACATCACCGCCGAGGACGCGGCCCGGTTCACCGGCGCCACCGTGGCGGCCGTGCTGGACTGCCCGGACCTGTGGGGCGTCACCTGGTGGTGCTCGCACGACGTGGACCGCTCGCTCGCCGACTTCCCCGAACTGGAGTACAGCCTCGGCCTGTTGACCACCGACCGGCAGGTCAAGCCGGCCGGTGCCCGGCTCGCCGGGGCGGCAGCCGAGGCCCGCCGCTCCTGGCAGCCGCCCAAGCCCCGAGCCACCGCCGTGGTGGTGACCACCGGCGACGAGGTCACCTCACCCCGGCGTTCGGTCTGCGGCCCCGGCGGCCCGGTGTACGAGGCGTTCATGCGCCTCGCCGAGGAGGGCGTCCGCCCGACGACCGTGCTCGCCGAGCGCGCCGAGGACCGGGCGCACCTGGCCGCGCGGGGCATCACCGAGGTGGTCCGCCCCGACGACGTACGTTCTCTCTAGCCACCGCCGACCCCCGCCACGCAACGGAGCCTGCCGACATGCACGATGACCGCACCCTGGTCGAGTCCCGCCTCAAGCGCGTCCTGGAGGAGCGCATCCTCCCGGCGGTCTACCCCGAGTCCGTCCCGCTGGAGGCCGGCATCTGGACCGCCTCCGGTGAGCCCGTCCCGGTCGCCGAGGGCCTGGCCGCGCCGCGCACCCCGATCGCCGTCGGGGACGCCTGGGGCGCGCCGTGGAGCACCAGTTGGCTGACGGTGAGCGGCACCGTCCCCGAGGCCTGGGCCGGGCGCACCGTAGAGGCGCTGATCGACCTCGGCTTCGACGCCAACATGCCCGGCTTCCAGTGCGAGGGTCTGGTCTACCGCCCGGACGGCAGCCCGGTGAAGGGCCTCAACCCGCGCAACCAGTGGGTGCGGATCGCCGCTTCGGCAGCCGGCGGCGAGCAGGTGCTGCTGCACGTCGAGGCCGCCGCCAACCCGGTGATCCTGGACTACCACCCCTTCCTGCCCACCGAGTTGGGCGACCGCGAGACGGCGGGCGACCAGCCGCAGTACAAGCTGGCCCGGATGGACCTGGCGGTCTTCGACGAGACCGTCTGGCAGCTTTCGCTGGACCTGGAGGTGCTCGGCGAGCTGATGGCCGAGCTGCCGGTGGAGGGCGCCCGCCGCTGGGAGATCCTGCGCGCCGTCGAGCGCTGCCTCGACGCGATCGACCTCCAGGACGTCAACGGCACGGCCACAGCGGCCCGTTCGGAGCTGGCCGGCGTCCTGGCCGCACCCGCCGTGCCGTCCGCGCACCGGATCAGCGCGATCGGCCACGCCCACATCGACTCCGCCTGGCTGTGGCCGCTGCGCGAGACCGTCCGCAAGGTGGCCCGCACCACCGCCAACATGACCGCCCTGCTGGAGGAGGAGCCGGAATTCCTCTACACCATGTCCCAGGCCCAGCAGTACGCCTGGATCAAGGAGCACCGCCCCGAGGTCTACGCCCGGGTCCGCAAGGCGGTGGCCGAGGGGCGGTTCGTCCCGGCCGGCGGCATGTGGGTGGAGTCCGACACCAACATGCCGAGTTCGGAGGCGATGGCCCGGCAGTTCGTCCACGGCAAGCGGTTCTTCCTGGAGGAGTTCGGCGTCGAGAACCAGGAGGCCTGGCTGCCGGACACCTTCGGCTTCACCGGCGGCCTGCCGCAGATCATCCGCAACGCGGGCTCCAAGTGGTTGCTCACCCAGAAGATCTCGTGGAGCCAGGTCAACACGTTCCCGCACCACACCTTCCTCTGGGAGGGCATCGACGGCACCCGCATCTTCACCCACTTCCCGCCCGTGGACACGTACAACTGCTCGATGAAGGGCAGCGAGATCGCCCACGCTGCACGGAACTTCAAGGACAAGGGGGTGGCCAGGCACTCGCTCGCCCCGACCGGCTGGGGCGACGGCGGCGGCGGGACGACCCGCGAGATGGTCGCCAAGGCCGCCCGGATGCGGGACCTGGAGGGCTCGGCCACCGTCCGCTGGGAGAAGCCCGCCGAGTTCTTCGCCAAGGCCGAGGCGGAGTACCCGAACCCGCCGGTGTGGGTCGGCGAGCTCTACCTGGAGCTGCACCGGGCCACCCTGACCAGCCAGGCGCGGACCAAGCAGGGCAACCGGCGCAGCGAGAACCTGCTGCGCGAGGCCGAACTCTGGTGCGCGACCGCCGCGTTGCGCACCGGCGCCGAGTACCCGTACGAGCAACTGGACCGGATCTGGAAGACCGTGCTGCTGCACCAGTTCCACGACATCCTGCCCGGCTCCTCGATCGCCTGGGTGCACCGGGAGGCCGAGGCGACGTACGCGGCGCTGGCCCGCGAGCTGGAGGAGCTGATCGGGGCGGCCCAGCAGGCGCTGGCCGGCGAGGCCTCGGGCGGCCGCGAGCTGGTGTTCAACGCGGCGCCGCACGCGCGCTCGGCCGTCCCGGCGGGCGGGGCGGCCGCCGTCGCCGGTGCCGCCGGGGACGGAACGGCCTGTACGGCGGTCGAGCGGCCCGAGGGCGGCTATACGCTGCGCAACGGGCTGCTGGAGGTCGAGGTCGACGCGGACGGCCTGATCAGCTCGGTGGTCGAGACGGCGAGCGGTCGGGAGACCGTCGCCCCCGGCAGCCGCGCCAACCTGCTCCAGTTGCACCCGGACTTCCCCAACATGTGGGACGCCTGGGACGTCGACCAGTTCTACCGCAACACCGTCACCGACCTGACCGGCGTGGACGAGCTCACCGCCACCGTGGAGCCCGACCGCGCCCGCGTCCGGGTCGCGCGCTCCTTCGGCTCCTCCACCGTCGTCCAGACGCTCACCCTGCGGGCCGGCGAGCAGCGGCTCGACATCGACACGGAAGTGGACTGGCACGAGACCGAGAAGTTCCTCAAGGCCGCATTCCCGCTGGACGTCCACGCCGAGCGCTACGCCGCCGAGACCCAGTTCGGCCACCTCTACCGGCCCACCCACACCAACACCAGCTGGGACGCCGCCAAGTTCGAGGCCTGCAACCACCGCTTCGTCCACCTGGACGAGCCCGGCTGGGGCGTCGCCCTGGTGACCGCCTCCACCTACGGCCACGACGTCACGCGCACCGTGCGCGCCGCCGACGGCGGCACCACCACCACGGTCCGCTTCTCGCTGCTGCGCGCCCCGCGCTTCCCCGACCCGAAGACCGACCAGGGCCCGCACCGCTTCCGGCACGCCCTCGTCCCGGGCGCGGTGATCGCCGACGCCGTCCGCGAGGGCTACCGGATCGGCCTGCCCGAGCGGCGGGTCACCGGCAGCGCCGAGCGGGTCGCGCCGCTGGTCGAGCTGGACAACGACGCCCTGGTGGTCAGCGCGGTCAAGCTCGCCGACGACCGCAGCGGGGACCTGATCGTCCGGGTCTACGAGGCGGGCGGCGGGCGCGCCCGGGGCCGGCTCACCACCTCCTTCCCGCTGGCCGACGCCGTCCCGTGCGACCTGCTGGAGCGGCCCTGGGGCGGCACCCGCGGCGAGGTCGCGGTGGAGGACGGCGTGGTGCGACTGGCCCTGCGGCCGTTCGAACTGGTCACGCTCCGGCTCAGCGCGGCCGCCTGACCGACCGGTCCGCCCGAGCCGGCGCAGCGCCGGTCCGCCTACGCTGTCCGGTGCCCCGGCCATCGCGGCCGGGGCACCACCGCCCCCGCCCCCGCCCTGTCCTGTCCTGGAGCCCCATCGTGCCGCTCACCCCCCTGTTCGCCGCCGTCGACATCGGCGGCACCAAGATCGCCGGCGCCCTGGTCGACGGCGACGGACGGCTGCGGCACCGGCTCCAGCTGCCCACCCCCGCCCAGGAGCCCGGCCCGGCCGTGCTCGCCGCCGTGCACAAGGTGCTGGACCAGCTCGCCGGTACGGCCGACTGGGCCGGCGTGACGGCCGTCGGCGTGGGCAGCGCCGGCCCGGTGGACCTCGCCGGCGGCACCGTCAGCCCGGTCAACATCCCGGGCTGGCGCGGCTTCCCGCTGGTCGCCGAGATCGCCGCGCACCCCGCGGTGGCCGCCCGCGCGCTGCCCGTCCGGCTGGCCGGGGACGGCGTCGCGATGGCCGCCGCCGAACACTGGCAGGGCGCCGCCCGCGGCGCCGCCAACGCGCTCTGCCTGGTGGTGTCCACGGGCGTCGGCGCCGGACTGGTCCTCGACGGCGCCGTCCGCCCGGGCCCCAGCGGCAACGCCGGGCACCTCGGCCACATCACCGTCGACCTGGACGGCGAGCCCTGCCCGTGCGGCTCGCGCGGCTGCCTGGAGGGCCTGGCCAGTGGCACCGCGATCGCCCGCCGGGCCCTCGCCGACGGCTGGCGGCCCCCCGGCGAGGACCGGACCGCCCGGGCCGTCGCCGTCTGCGCCGCGGCGGGCGATCCGATCGCCGTCGCCTCCTTCGACCGCGCCGCCCAGGCGCTGGCCGCCGGGATCGCCGCCACGGCCGCCCTGGTCGACCTCGACCGGGTGGTGGTCGGCGGCGGCGTCGCCACCGCCGGGGAGGTGCTGTTCGCCCCGCTCGCCCGGCACCTGGACCGCTACGCCGCCCTCTCCTACATCCGCGGGCTGGACGTGCGCCGCGCCGAACTCGGCACCGACGCCGGGCTGGTCGGCGCGGCCGCGCTCTGCCGTTGACCGCCCGTCAAGGCTGACGACCCGCCAAGGCTGACCACCCGTCAAGGCTGACCACCCGCCATCGCTGACCGCTCGCCGCCGGAGGCCGCCACCGGCGGCGGCCCCGCGCCCCGGCCGCTGTTCGGAGACCCGCGCCATGCCGCCCTACGCCCTGCTGCACAACCCCGTCCGCCACTACGCCTGGGGTTCCACCACCGCAATCCCCGCACTCACCGGCACCGAGCCCGACGGCACCCCGCAGGCCGAACTGTGGATGGGCGCACACCCCTCGGCGCCGTCCCGGCTGGACGGCCGGCCACTCGACGAGCTGATCGCCGCCGACCCGGACGGCCTGCTCGGGCCGGAGACCGTACGGCGGTTCGGCCCGACGCTGCCCTTCCTGTTCAAGGTGCTGGCCGCCGAGCGGGCGCTCTCCCTCCAGGTCCACCCCTCCCGTGCGCAGGCGGAGGCCGGATACGCGGAGGAGGAGGCCCGGGGCATCCCCGCGGACTCCCCGCGGCGGGTGTTCAAGGACCGCTCCCCCAAGCCCGAACTACTCTGCGCATTGGGCGACTTCGAGGCGCTCTGCGGTTTCCGCCCGGCCCCCGGCACCGCCCGGCTGCTGGACGCCCTCGGCGTGTTCGCCCCCTGGGCGGCCCTCCTGCGCACCCGGCCGGCCGCCGAGGCACTGCCCGTCCTGCTGCGCCGGGCCCTGGCCTGCGGCCCCGCCGAACTGGCCGCCGTCACCGGGGCCGTGACCCGCACGGCGGCGGCCGGCGGCCCGTACGCCGAGGTGTGCGCCGGCTACGCCCGGGTCGCCGGGCAGTACCCCGGCGACCCGGGACTGGCGGCCGCGCTGCTGCTCAACCACGTCCGGCTCACCGCGGGGCAGGCGCTGTACCTGGACGCCGGGGTGCCGCACGCCTATCTGCGGGGCGCCGGAGTGGAGTTGATGGCCAACTCGGACAACGTGCTGCGCTGCGGGCTCACCGACAAGCACATCGACGTCGACGGTCTGCTAGCGGTGACGTCCTTCCGCGCGGCCCCGCCCCGGATCCTCACCCCCGACCTGCGGACCGCCGAATTCCCCACCCCGGCCGAGGAGTTCCGGCTCTCCCTGGTGCACCCGGACGACCACCCCGTCCGCGTCGACCGGCCCGCCCCGCAGATCCTGCTCTGCGTCGCGGGCCGCGCCCTGCTGCGTGCCCCCGGTCACCCCGACCTCGCGCTGCCCCCGGGCGCGTCCGCCTACCTGCGCCCGGGCGCCGGGCCGGTCGAGGTGACCGGCCCGGGCGCGGAGCTGTTCCGGGCCACCACGGGGCGGTAACCCGCCCGGCGTGGCACGCGGCCGTGGCCCGCGCGCCGCGGCGAGGGGGCGCTCAGGCCGGCAAGGGGTGGCCGAAGAGCAGGTCGTACCCGTCCGGGAGCTGCTCGATCACCCGCTCGATCAGTTCCCCCGGGACCAGATCGGCCACCGTGCTGAGCACCGCCCCGATGTCCCACTGCGCGGTGGCCGGCGTCGCCCCGTCGATCCAGCCGACCACGGCCGACACGAAGCGCTCGGCGGTCAGTGGCTCGTCGGCGGGCTCGGCGTCACGCAGCAGCGAGGCGTACGTCGCGGGCAGCGCGTCGGCGAGTTCGCTGCGTTCTGCACCCACCAGGTGCTCGCCGAGCAGGGCGAGCACGACCCGGGTGGCGTGGTCCGCCTCCGCCTCGCCTCGGTACTCGCCGCGTTCCACGACGCGGGCGAGGAATTCCTGCCAGGAAATGGTCATCGCTTCCTCCATCCGGTCGGTCCGCGGGTTCCGGCCGGACCGGCGGCCGAGGGTCCGGGGCTGCCTCGTCGCAGCCCGTGACCGCCGGGGGACGTACCGGTTCCCGTGCTGCTCAGCGTACTGCGGTCGGAGCGGACCGACGCCGGTGGATTCGCGCCGGATTCCCGGCCCCGGAGGAGGAGGTCAGCCCGGCCCCGCTGCCCGCCCACAGGGGTGCGCCGGTGCCGGTGCCGGTGCCGGTGCCGGTGCCGGTGCCGGTGCCGGTGCCGGTGCCGGGCGAACGGATCGACGCCGTTGTCGATCACGCCGCCGGCCCGCGCCGTCACCGGCACGGGAGGTCACGGTTCGGGCGACGGGTCAGCCCACCGAGGCCCGGCACCGTCTGCGTGTGCCGCGCGGTGCGCCCACCACGGGGCCGGAGCGGGCCGCGACCCGCTGGGCCGACGCGGCCGCCTGGGGAGCCGGGGCCAGGGCTTCGCCACGCGCCGTGTCCGGCATAAACGCCGAGAGAAAGCGCCGCTCGTTCTGGCTCAGTTTGCGCGAACGACCTGATTCCCGGTCCCGCGCGACCACCACGGTCCGCGCCCGCATAAAGGTGAGCGGGTCCCGGCAGACATTCACCTCGACGTGGGCGGAACTCCGCCCGATCCGTTCGACGGTCAGCCGCACCGACAATGGCTCGGGCCGGTGGTGCAGCTGCTCCAGGTAATCGATCTCGTGCCGCGCGATAATGAAACCGGACGGGAACAGCGATTCCCGGACGGCCGTCGCGTGGTGACAGAACAGGTCGTAAATCCCCTCCTGGATGTAGCCGACCAGCCGGGCGTTGTTGATGTGCCCGTTCTCGTCGACGTCGCTCCACCGGGTGGGGCAGGACAGCACGTGCGCGCGGGAGAACACCGTGCTCACTGCTGGGTCAGCCCGGCCGCGACACCGACGGGGAGCAGCGCCCGCTGCAACCTGGCGTAGTAGCCGGAGTGTTCGGCCGCCATCCGGGCCGCGGTCCAGCCCTCCTCGGCGGCCTCGGCGGCGGCCTGGACGACCAGGCTGTCCAGCACCGCGTCGACCGAGCGGCAGAGTGAGGCGACAGCCGAGAGCCTTTCCGTGACGTCGGCCGCGCCGGCCGCGGTCCCGGACGGGAACGCGGCCAACGAGTCGACCGCGAGCTGCAGATCGTCGATGGCGTCCGACCGCTTTTCCTCAGGCGAATTACGCATGATTTTCTCCAGGGCGAATTCGAGCCATTACGGCCCGGTAACTGACGTTCGAATACACCGGATCGGTGCCAACCCCCCGACAGCTTCGACGCTATCCCAGTCGACGCGGGTCAGCGGATGGTTTGCGGACGGTGACGGGAAACTGACTTCTATTGGAGTAGTTTGCCGGGGTACACAATATGCCCCATCAGCCGAACGCGGTAAGCAGAACGAGTGGTATCGCCGACCCGCCGAGCAAGATCAACTACGGTCCGCCCCACATCTGCTACTGCGGCGCCCACCACCGCGCCTTGTACAGCTGCGCCCCGCGCAGCGTCCGCCTCCCCTCCGGGCGGTGCAGCCGGATCACCGAGGCGCACCAGCCGCACGGGCCGAGGTGATCGGGGTGCACCGTGAGCAGCCGCCCGGCACCCGGGTCGTCGCCGATGCTCTTGACGTCCCGCTCGTCGGCCGGATCGGCCAGGTGGACGGCGGTGAAGCCGTCGCCGGCGGGGTCGTACTGCCAGAGGCCGTTCAGTGAGCTCACCCAGAACCGGCCGGGCGCGCCCAGCACCGGCGCGAGGTCATGGCCGCCCTGGTCGGGCAGCGGCGCGCTGCGGACGGCACCGAGGGTGGGCTCGTCCGGGGTGCCGCCGACCCGCAGCCCGGTCAGCTCGTCGTCACCGAGCACCCAGAGCAGGCCGGTCCGTTCGTCCCAGGACACCCCGTGCGCACCGGCGAGGCGGAAGGTGGCGTGAGCGGTCGCCCGGGGGCCCTGCGAGGCGGCGTACAACCGCACCCAGCCGCCGTCGCTCGCGGCGACCGCGACATTGCCGTCCGGGAGCAGCTCGATGCTGTGCGGATTGACGCCCCTGCCGAGGTTCGCCGCCCATCGGCTGCGGCCGGTGGCGGTGTCGACGACGGCGGCGAGCCCGCCGGAGGCGGTGGTCAGCAGGTAGCGGTGGCCGCCCAGGGTCCGACTCTTGGCCTCGTCCGGATTGGTCCAGCTCCGCGCCGGGTCGAGGTCGTCGAGGTCGGGCGCCCGATCGGCCGTCCAGGACCACGTAGGCCTTGGCGCGTCATAGTTCTGACTTCCCGTCAGGTCGTCGCCCAGCTCCAGGACGAGGACGCGGCGGGACGCCTGGTCCACGGCGACCACCTGCGCGTCGGGCGAGGCCGCGTACGCGTGGCTCGCGGACGCGCAGAGCAGCAGGGCGAGGCACAGGGCGGGGAGGGCTCGGCTCGGCACGCCTCCTACCGTGCGCGGTTCACGGCGGAGAGCATGCGGTGCGGTCGCCCGCGCCGCCCGAACGGGCCGTCAGGTTCGCCCGGAGATCAGGTCCGCCACCCTGGCGATCGGCGAGGTGGCGGCTCGTTCGGCCGCCTCCTGCCGGTCGGCCGCGTGGTACGCGGCGTACATCGCGTGCACCCCGAGCCAGCGCAGCGGCTCCGGCTCCCAGCGGCGCACGGTGTGGCCCACCCAGGGCAGCCCGGTCAGTTCGGTGTCGCGCTCGAGCACCAGGTCGCGCAGGGTGCGGCCGGCCAGGTTGCTCGTGGTCACGCCGCTCCCGACGTACCCGCCGGCCCAGCCGAGTCCGCTCACCCGGTCCAGTTCGACCGTGGCGCACCAGTCCCGGGGCACACCCAGCACGCCCGCCCAGGCGTGGTCGATCCGGGAGTGCGCGGCGGCCGGGAAGAACCGGTTCAGGACCGCGCGCAGCTGGCGGACGGTCTCCACCTGGGTGCCGCCGTCCGAGTCCGTCCGGGAGCCGAACCGGTAGGGGACGCCGCGGCCGCCGAGCGCGATCCGGTCGTCGGCGGTGCGCTGGGCGTACATGTAGGCGTGCGCGAAGTCGCCGAGGACCTCCCGGTCGTGCCAGCCGGTCTGCTCCCAGAATTCGGCGGGGAGCGGCTCGGTGGCGATCATCGCGGAGTTCATCGGCAGCCAGGTGCGCCGCTCGCCGCGCAGTCCCGCGGTGAACCCCTCGGTGGCGCGCAGGACCCGGTCGGCGGTGACGGTGCCGTACGGGGTGACGGCGCGGGGCCTGCGGTAGGCGGAACCGGGCAGCACGGCGGTGACCGCCGTGTCCTCGTAGAGCTCGACACCCAGTGCTCGCACCGTCCTCGCCAGTCCGCGGACCAGCTTGGCGGGCTGGATCCGGGCGCCGTACGGGGACCACGCGCCGCCCAGGGCGCCGGCGACGGCGATTCGGTCGGCGGTCTCCTTGGCGGTGAGCTCCTCCACCCGGCCCTCGCCGTACCCGCGCTCCGCCGCCGCGTGCGCTTTCAACCGCTCCAACTGCGGCTTGCTCCGGGCGACTTCCAGTACCCCGCCGCGGACGAGGTCGGCGTCGATCCGCTCCGCGGAGGCCACGGCCGCGACCTCGCCCACCGCTTCGTCCATCACCCGCTGCATCGCCGCCGCGGCGGGCCGCCCGTAGCGCTTGGCGAAGGCGCCGCGCCCGGCGAAGCCGTTGTACAGCCAGCCGCCGTTGCGGCCGGAGGCACCGTACCCGCAGAAACGGCGCTCCAGCAGGGCGATCCGCAGGGCCGGGTCGGCCTTCTTCAGGTAGTAGGCCGTCCAGAGCCCGGTGTACCCGCCGCCGACGATGCACACGTCGACGTCCCGGTCCCCCGGCAGCGCGGGCCCGGGCTCCGGGACACCGCTCGCCGCGTACCAGAACGACACCTCGCCGTTGACCGCTGCCACCGGGACCTCCCGCACCGTCGCTGACCTGCCCGGACGCTACCGCCGGGAGATCGCCGGGGACCACCCCTCACACTGCCAGGATCCCCGGGCCCGGCCAGCCACCCTGTCAGCTCTCCAACAGCCCGAGCACCCGCGTCCAGCTGTAGGCCCCGGGTGTGAAGTCGGCGATCCGCACGCCCATCCGCCGCAGCTTCGCGAGGCTCTCGCCGTACGCCGGGTGCGCCGCCTGGGCGGCGCTGAGGCACGGCTGCACGGCGACGGGGATTCCCCACCCGTAGGACTCGCAGAGGATCCCCAGCGCGAGGGTGTCCGAGATCCCGGCGGCCCACTTGTTGATCGTGTTGAAGGTCGCCGGCGCGACGACGACGGCGTCCGGGTCCGGCAGCGGCCGGGGATCGCCCGGTTTGCGCCAGGCGGAGCGGACCGGGTAGCCGGTCTGCGCCTCGATCGCGCCGACGTCGACGAACCCCATGGCGAGCGGGGTCGCCACCACGCCTACGTCCCACCCCCGGTCCTGCGCCGCGGAGATCAGCTCCCCGACCCCGCCCGCGACCCCCGCCGCGCACACCACGACGTAGAGCACGGGCCTCCTCGCCTCTGCCATCCCGGGCACTCCCCTCTCGCCATCGCCGGACCACCGGGCCCCGGGGCGCGATCATCGCCTCGCGTCGGCCCGGAGCCCCGTCCACGCTAGCCACTGCCCCGGACGGCGGCGCGCCGGCCCCGCGCGCAGGGGTGGGGGCGGGCGGCGCAGTGTCAGCGGCCTCAGCCGATGGTGGAGGCGGTGACGGGTTCGGAGAGTCCGACCGTCTTGCCGTTCAGCCCGGCCTTGACGAACTGCCAGGTGAGGCCGTTGATGACGCCCTTGTCGAGCGGAGCCAGCTTGGCGAAGGCCGGCTGGCTGAGGTCGATGTGGGTGGAGTCGCAGGAGGGGCACTGGTCCTTCACCGGGACGGTGATGGTCTTGCCCTGGTACGTCACCTTGACCGAGATGCCCTTGCAGAGCGGGTCGTTGTTGGGGTTGGCGGAGGTCCACCAGCTGTGCGGGACGGCGACCAGCAGCTGGGTGGCCGCGTTGATCTGGGTGCCGCAGGCGCCGTAGCCGGCGTCGTTGTAGTAGGTGGCCTTGCCGGTCATGGGCTTGTTGATCGGTATCGCGGCACTGGCGGAGCCGGCCGTGAGGGCGAGGAGAGCGGCTGCGGCGAGCGGGGCGCCCGCGAGGATCCTGAGGTTCTTGCCGATGGCGCGCATGGTTCGTTCCCTCCGGTTCGATGAAGCGTGCGGCGGCCATGGGCATGACAATGACAACGCGCCGAAGCTACCGCGCAGTTCGGCAAGCGCCGCGCCCTCGACCACCGGGATGAGGGGAACGTATGCGCTTCTTCCCGACCTGGTCCAGACCTCTCCGATGTTGTCATGAACACAAGTCAGGAAGCTTTACCAATGCGCCCGAAGGAGCGAAGATACGTGACCGCCTCGGCCCGGCGGGGGTTGACAGCCCGTCACCCCCACCTGCTCCGGAGGACCGCCCCATGCGCACCGCACTCGCCGCCCTGCTCCTCGGCTTCGCCCTGACCCCGGCGCTCGCCGCACCCTCGGCGGCCGCGCCCCGCGAGGTGAACCAGGGCTACAGCATCCCGGTCGCGGGCATCACCGACCTCGGCGCGCTGCCCGTCCTCGGCAGCCTCGGACTGGACTTCGCCCGACTGCTCGGACAGTGACCGGGGTTCCCCACCGGTAGACCGAGGCTGCCCGCCGGTAGCGCGACGCGGCTCGGCGCAGCCCGGCGAGGAACGCGGGAAGGTCGGCGAAGAGCACCGACCGGAGCCACCCACCGGGTTACGCTCGTCCCGCGCGAAGCCCGTTCGCGCGGCCGACCGAGGGGGGAACGCATGATCGGGGACCTGCTGCCGGACGCCGTCGTGACCGAGGTGGCCTACGACGATCCGCCCCTGGCGCGGCTGGAGCCGGCCGAGGAGGCGGTCATCGCGAACGCCGTCGACAAGCGCCGCCGTGAGTTCACCACCGTCCGGCACTGCGCCCGCGCCGCCCTGGCCCGCCTCGGCGTCCCGTACCGACCGCTCGTCCCCGGCCTGCGCGGCGCCCCGAGCTGGCCGGACGGCGTGATCGGCAGCCTCACCCACTGCGACGGCTTCCGCGCGGCCGCCGTCGCCCGGGCCGGCGCCCTGGCCTCCGTCGGCATCGACGCCGAGCCCGCGCTGCCACTGCCGGAGGGCGTGCTGGACGCCGTCGCCCTGCCCGTCGAGCAGCAGCGGCTGGCCAAGCTGGCCGCCGAGCGCCCGGACACGCCCTGGGACCGCATCCTGTTCAGCGCCAAGGAGTCCGTCTACAAGGCCTGGTTCCCGCTGACCTCGCTCTGGCTGGACTTCCACGAGGCCGAGCTCGACCTCTCCCCCGACGGCACCTTCTCGGCCCGGCTGCTGGTACCCGGCCCGCTGCTCGGCGGCCGCCGCCTCGACGGCTTCGACGGCCGCTGGGCGGTGCGCGACGGGTTGCTCGCCACGGCGATCGCCGTCGAGCCGTAACCGCCCGTCGACGGCCCGTTCGCCCTCCCGGGCATATCCTCGGGCGTGTGACGGTGACCTACGTGATCGACGGCAGCGGGATCGGCGACCTGGACGACTTCTGGGACGCGGTCGGACGGGAAATCGGCGCGGACGGCTACTTCGGCCGCAACCTGGACGCCTTCGCCGACTGCCTGCGCGGCGGCTACGGCACGCCCGAGGACGGCGACTACGTCATCGAGTGGCGCGACCACGAGGTCTCCCGCCGCAACCTCGGGTACCCGGAGACGGTCCGGCAGCTGGAGCAGCGACTGACGCGCTGCCATCCGGCCAACCGGGAACAGGTCGCCGCCGAGCTGGCCGCCGCCCGGGCGGGCGAGGGGCCGACGGTGTTCGACTGGCTGGTCCGGATCATCCAGGAGGAGCACCCGGACGGCCTCCGTCTGGCCTAGCGCCGCCACGATGCCGGGAGGCCTGGCCTAGCACCGCCGCGGCGCGGGGCGCCGGGCCGCCGGGCCGCCGGGCCGCCGGGCCGCCGGGCCGCCGACCGATCCCACCTCGGCCGTCCACCGGAACGCTCCGGCCCGGCCTCACATCACGTCGGACAGCCGGACGAACCGCCGCCCCGCCCCCAGCAGCCCCGGCACCGCCGCCGCGATCCCGGGGGCGGTGCCGCCGCCCGGGTGGTTCATGTGGCCGATCACGATCGCCCCGGGCGGCGCCGAGGCCACCTCGGCGCGCACCTCGGCCGCGCTGAGCGTGGCCCCGCCGTCCCCGTTCACGGTGAAGCCCGCGACGCGTTCGCCCAGCTCGGCGACCACCCGGGTGGCCACGTCGTCGTAGTGCGCGGTGCCGGAGCGGAAGAACCGGGGCGGGCGCCCGAGCAGCTCGGCCAGCTTCCGGGCGTTGCCCGTGACCTCGTCGTACACCTCGCCGACGTCGCCCGTTCCGGCGATGCCGTAGGCGGACCGGCCGGTCACCGAGAGCGGCCGGTGGACGGTGCCGTGGTTGCCGATCTCGAACAGCGGGTCGCCGGCGAGCTGCTCGAACGCGTCCGGGTTGGCGTCGATCCAGCGGGCATTCAGGAAGAGCGTGGCCGGGACGCCGTTCGCGCGCAGGAAGTCGATCAGGTCGGCGTCGTAGCCGTTCCCGCCGGGGCCGCCGCAGGCGTCGAAGGTCAGCGCCATCGCCCGCTCGCCCTCGGGCAGCTCGGTGATCACCCCGGCGACGTCCAGGCCCCAGTCGCCGGGGGCCGCGTCGCCGTACCGCTGGACCACCTCCGCCCGGGTCGGCTCCCGGCGGGCCGAGGGAGCGGCGGACGGCGTGGCGGACGGCGTGGCGGTCGGCACGGCGGTGGGCGTGGCTGACGGCGTGCCGGACGGTGTGGCGGTGGGCGCCGCCGCCGGCGGGACCGGAGCCGAGGGCGACGGGGCCCCCTCGGTGGCCCGCCTGGTCCGGCACCCCGCCAGCGCGCCACCGGCCACCGCCGCTGTCAACAGCGCCCGCCGACTCAGTGCCACACCGGCCTCCCGATCCATCGCCACTGGTCATATGAACTGACTACATGACTATGAACCGACCAATCGTCACTCCCCGCAACTCGCCCCCGCCCCCGCCCGCACCCCCTTTCACCGGCCCGCCCCGCCCTGGTGCGCCCCGCCTCACCCCCGGTTCACCCCCCGAGGGGAGACAGCCGGCACCACCGCCCACGCCAGCCCGGAGGCCCCGATGCCCGCCGACCCACCCGGACCGACCGCCCCTCAGCCCGACACCCCGCACCCCGCCCGCCGCGACCTGCTCCGCACCGGTCTGGTCACCGGCGCCGCCACCGCCCTCGGCCTCACCGCCGCCACCGGCCCGGCCGCCGCGGCCGCACCGAAAACCGGCCGGCAAGCCGCCCAGCGGGCCGACCGGACCCTCACCCTCACCGGCCACCTCCCCACCGGTGCCCCCGACTTCGTCTACCTCCCGGTCGAAGTCCCGGACGACGTCCGCGAGATCGCCGTCTCCTACGGCTACGACAAGCCGCAGGTCCCGACCGGCACCCCCGGCAACTCCTGCGACATCGGCCTCTTCGACGAACGCGGCACCGACCTCGGCGGCCCCGGCTTCCGCGGCTGGTCGGGCGGGTTCCGCACCGAGTTCACGGTCGCCCGGGACACCGCCACCCCCGGCTACCTCCCCGGCCCGATCAACCCGGGCACCTGGCACATCGCCCTGGGCCCCTACCAGGTGGCCCCCCAGGGCCTGGACTACCACGTCCAGGTCACCCTGCGCTTCGGCGCCCCCGGCCCCGAGTTCACCCCGCACTACCCGCCGGAGCGGGCCCGCGGCCGCGGCCGCGCCTGGTACCGGGGCGACTGCCACCTGCACACCGTCCACTCCGACGGGCGCCGTCTGCCCGAGGAGGTCGCGGCCGGTGCCCGCGCGGCCGGCCTGGACTTCATCGTCTCCACCGACCACAACACCAGTTCCTCGCACGCCGTCTGGGGCCCGCTGGCCGGCCCGGACCTGTTGATCCTGCCGGGCGAGGAGATCACCACCCGCAACGGCCACTGGCTGGCCCTCGGCCTGGAGGCCGGCCAGTTCGTCGACTGGCGCTACCGCTCCCGCGACGAGGAGTACCCGCGCTTCGTCCGGCAGGTCCACCGCTCCGGCGGCCTGGTGGTGCCCGCGCACCCGTACTGCCCGTACGTCGCCTGCCAGTGGAAGTTCGGCTACGAGCACGCCGACGCCGTCGAGGTGTGGAACGGCCCCTGGACGTACGACGACGAGTCGGCCGTCGACACCTGGGACTCCCAGCTCGCCGTCGCCCTGCGCGGCGGCCGCTCCTGGCTGCCCGCGATGGGCAACAGCGACGCCCACAGCGCGCCCCAGGTGATCGGCTCCCCGCACAACGTCGTCCTCGCCGAGGACCTCACCCGGGACGCGGTCCTCGACGGGCTGCGCGCCGGGCGCAGCTGGCTCGCCGAGTCCGCCGCCGTGCACCTGGACTTCACCGTCACCGGCGACGGACGCCGGGCCGGCATCGGCGAGGAGCTGACCGTTCCGGCCGACGCCCCGCTGGACGTCCGGCTCACCGTCTCCGGAGTGCCCGGCGGCACGGTCCGGCTGCTCACCGACGAGGGGCAGCTGCACCAGGAGTCGCTGCCCGCCGACGGCTCCGGGACGGTGGTCTGGCGCACCACCGCCTCGCTCGCCGCGTACGTCCGCGCCGAGGTGCGCCACCCGAGGGCGGACGGCACCCCGGGCAAGGGCAACACCATGGGCGGGGAGCTGCCCTGGGGCCCGATGGCGGCGCTGACCAACCCGATCGTGCTGCGCGCCGAGGAACGCTGACGGCCCGCGCCGATCGCCCGCGGACCGGGAGGGGGACGACTCGGGGCACCCGTTTGGACTAGGTTGATCCCCGAAACCCATCAGTCGTAGGGATGAGGCGGTCTGCTGTCCGCATCCGGGCCGACCGGCTCCTTCGCACTCCGACCGCCTCGCCCCGGCTATCCGCCCGTCCCCGGCCCGCGAAGGGATCAGCAGCTGTGAACCGTACGACCGTAGGTGGGCCGGAGCTCGGGGGCGGCCGGGGTGCCGGGGGCGTCCTGGTCCTCGTCGACCCGACCGGGGGCGGGCACAGCCCGGTCGCGGGGCTGCTCGCACGGGAGCTGCGCCCGAGCGTCCACCTGCGGACGGACGACTTCCTGCGGGTCATCCGCAACGGGCAGCTGGCGCCGCACCTCCCCGAGGCCGGGCGGCAGAACGCCACGGCGCTCGCGGCCGCGGCCCAGGCCGCCTTCGCCTACGCCACCGGCGGCTACCAGGTCATCGTCGAGTGCCCGGCTCCCCCGGCCACCCTCGCCACCTTCCGCCGCGAGAGCCGCACGACCGGCGCCGCCCTCCACTACGTCGTCCTCGAGCCCGCCCCCTCGGCCCCCGACGCCCAGGAAGTCCCGGAGGCCCAGGAGCCTCAGGACGCCCAGGAACCCCAGAACGCCCCGGACGCCCGCCACACCCTCGGCACGTCCGCCCTCACCTCCGAAGCCACCGTGAAGGCCGTCCTCACCGCCCTCACCACCCGCACCCACCTCCTCGGCTGGTAGGACCGCGGGCGGCCGCTACGCGCCGACCACGCCGTCGATGGCCTCGCGCAGGAAGTCGGCGTGCCCGTTGTGACGGGCGTACTCGTGGATCAGGTGCAGCATCACCAGGCGCAGCGAAACATCGGCCTCCCAGCGGGGCTGGTGTCCGGTGACGTCGAGGGTGGGTGCGGCGAGTTCGATCCGGCGGGAGTGCTCGACCTCGGCCTGCCAGGCGGCGAAGGCCTCGGCGCCGGTGGCGTCGGTGGTGTCGTACGCCACCTGGTAGTCGCCGTCGGCGGACCACACCAGCGGGAGGTCCTCGCCGTTGATCACCTTGCGGAACCAGGTGCGCTCGACCTCGGCCATGTGCCGGACCAGCCCGAGCAGGCTGAGCGTGGACGGCGGGCTGGACCGCTGCCGCAGTTGCTCGTCGGTGAGGCCCTCGCACTTCATGGCGAGGGTCGCCCGGTGGTAGTCGAGGAATCCGCGCAGCATCTCGCGCTCGCCATCGGTCAGCCCGGGCACGGGGCGGTTGTCGGTGCTCATCTCTGGTCACTCCTGTTCGTCGGTGATCGCCTGGAAGTCCCGGCGGACTGTAGCGAACCGGCCGCCCGCAGCACATCGGGTTTTCTCCTTGAGCACGCCCCGGTTCTGCCCGTCACCCAGCGTGTTCGCGACACCGCAGGTTTGGGTACGTACCTCGGCACGCCCGACGGCCGGGCGCCCATCGAGCAGGAGACCCAGCGGCCCATGGACCACAACCACATCCCACCGACGGTGCGCCGGACGTACGGCAGGGACGATCTGTCGCAGACCGCCGGTTTCGCCGGCGGCTTCATCAACTTCGGCGACTGGCAGGGCATCGACCTCACCGCTCCGACCATCGAGGACCGGGTGCGCAGCCAGGAGCAGTTGTACCGGCGGGTCCTGCGGGCCTTCCCGGAGCCGCGCGAATCCCTGCGGCTGGCGGAGGTCGGCTGCGGGCGCGGGCTGGGGGCTGCACTGGCGCTACGGGAGTTCCGTTTCGCGGCGGTGACGGGTGTGGACATCCATCCGGACCAGGTCGAGCGCGCCCGCGCCGTCAACGCGAAGGCCCTGGCCAGCTATCCCGACCGGCTCTCCTACACGATCGGCGCGGCCGACGAGCTGCCCTTCGCCGACGGCTCCCTGGACGGCCTGTACTCCGTGGAGGCCGCCCAGCACTTCCGTGAACTCGCGGGCTTCGCCGCCGAGGCCGCCCGGGTGCTGCGCCCCGGCGGCCGCCTGGTGGTCACCACCTTCTTCACGGCCCCGGGGCCGGAGGCCGCCGAGCGCCTCAAGATCCTGCTCGCCAGTTTCGCCGACGGCCTGGACGTCGCCCATCCCCTCGACGGCTTCGTCGCGAGCCTCACCGGGGCCGGCTTCGCCACCGTGGCCACCGAATCGATCGGTTCGGACGTCTGGCGGGGCTTCGACCGCTACCTCGCCGACGCCATCCCGGCCGGCCACTGGACCCACCACTTCCTCACCGCCTGGCGTGACGGCCTGCTCGACTACCACGTCGTCACCGCCGACCGCGCCTGACCCGCACCGGCCGGGGCGCGGTCCGGTCCGGGTCGCGCCCGCACCTGCGCGGAGCGTACGAAGGGCCCGTCCGCGCGGCTCACGGACGGGCCCAGCCGGGGCTCGGGGGCTTCTCGCCCCGCGCGATCGCTCCGCGCGATTGCCCGCGCGATCGCCCCGCGCGACAGGAGGCAGGGCCTCCTGGCTCCCGGCCGGGTGCGGAGACCCGTCGGGCCACCACGAGGCCCTGTGCGTGACGCCCCGGCCGCTCCACGAGCACCCGATCGAGACCCGGCTCGATCGGCGCGCCCCACGAGCGGCCCGGCGGCGCTTCCCGCAGCGGCACCCGTCAGACGTCCACGGTCTGGGCCTCCAGCGGCGCGGCCGCGTCCTGCGAGGTCTTCGCCGGCCGGTCGGCGAGCTTGAGCCAGATCACCCCGGCGATGATGACGGCCAGCCACGCGGCCTGGACGGCTGTGAGGGTCTCGTCGAAGATGACGGGGCCCAGCAGCGCCGCGCCGACGGACCCGATTCCGGCCCAGACGGCGTAGCCGATGCTGACCTCGATGGTGCGCAGTGCGGCACTCAGCGCCCAGAGCGTCAGGAGGAAGAAGACGACGGCGACCAGTGACCACGTCAGCCGGGTGAAGCCGTGGCTTCCACCGACGGAGAGCGCGTAGCCGACTTCGAACCCGCCGGCGAGGAGGAGCATGATCCAGGAATTGGCTGAGCTGCGCCCGGTGTTGGACATGTGCGCGAGTCCTTTCGAGGGGAGGGGTCGGATGGGGACGGGATTCTCAGGCGGCGCCGCTGAGCTGGAGGCCGACGACCCCGGCGATGATGACGGCGATGCCCACGGCCTTGCGCCAGTTCAGGCGCTGGCCGAAGAGCAGGGCGCCGAGGAGGGTGATGCCGATGCCGGCGACGGAGGTCCAGATCGCGTAGCCGACGCCCACGTCGAAGGTGAGCAGCGCCTTGCTGAGGAAGAAGGTTCCGAGGGCGCCGGTGATCAGGGTCACGGCGGTCCACGGACGGTTCTTGAAGCCTTCGGCCTTACCGGCGGCGATGGCGACCGCGATCTCGAAGAGGTCCGCGATCGCGAGGTAGAACCACTGCATGACTGGTCCTTTCGTTCGTTGGAGGTCGGCGTTGCACGGGGAGGGGGGCGGGTCCGCCGTGGAATCCGCGGGGCGGTCGGCGGGCACGGCGAAGCGGTGTCCCGCTGCACGTCGGCAGGCGGAAGCCAGTGGTGGGGCGGGTCGACTCGGCAGCGGCGGGTCGGCCGGGCGGGCGTGATCGGGTGTCGCCCGCAGCCGGGCGGCACGGCCGGCGGGACGGCGTCAGTGACGTTCCGTCCGCCGGCCGGTCCGGCGGCCCGGCGCTCGGGTCAGCTCAGCAGCCGTCGATCCGGCAGGCGGGAGCGTCCCCGGTGGCGGCCTGTTCGGCCTGGGCGTCGAGCACGGCCTTGCGGATCTGGGCCACGCCGGGGACGCCTTCGATCCGGTGGCGCCCGTCGATGATGATCGTGGGAGCGACGGAGATGCGGAAGGCCTGGGCGGTCCGCAGCGCCGCCTGGTGGGCCTCGGTGTAGGTGCCGGCGGTCAGCGCCTGGGTGAACCCCGCTGCGTCAAGGCCCAGTTCGGCGGCGATGTCGGCGAGTACCTCGGTCCGGCCGATGTCCCGGTTCTCCTGGAAGAAGGCCCGCAGGACGCGCGGGGTGTACTCGGCGGCCCGGCCGTGCTCGGCGGCGTACTGGTAGCCCTCGAAGGCCAGCCGGGTGTAGGGCTGCGGGGAGACCGTGGGCAGGGTGATGTCCACGCCCATCCGCCGGGCCATCGGGTAGACCGAGCGCTCCCAGATCGCCGGCAGGTACGGGTCCTCCGGGCGCAGCGTCGGGGTGGGGTGGGGCCGCAGTTCGAACGGCATCCACTCGATCTCGACGTCGAGGTCGCGGGTGGCCTCGTGCAGCGGGCCCTCGGCGAGCATGCAGAACGGACAGACGTAGTCCGACCAGACCTTGATGCCGACCTTGCCGGTCGTCGTAGCGCTCATGACCGCCCCTGCTCCATCGCGAGGAACTCCTCGAACGGCTTCGTCCCCTCCGGGACCTGCAACCAGGTGACCTTGACCGGCCAGTTCTCCGGATCCTCGGCGAAGATCGAGTACGAGCTCGTGTAGTCGAAGCCGTACCGGGCGGCCGTCTTGCGGTCGACCACGTTCACGATGTGGCTGACGTTGAAGTACAGCGAGGCCATGTAGCACAGGGCGCACGGCTCGCCGGAGGCGAACAGGGTGGCCCCGGCGGTGGCGTGCAGTCCGTACGTGGCGGCGGCCTCGCGCAGTGCCGTCACCTCGGCATGGGCGGTGGGGTCGTTCTCCTCGCGCACCCGGTTGACGCCGGTGCCGAGGATCCGGCCACGGTTGACCACCACGCCGGAGAACGGGATGCCGCCCTTGGCGACGTGCTCGCGGCTGATCCGTACCGCCTCACGGGCGTATTCGGTCAGTTCGCTCTGTGAAAGCTCGGAGTTACGCAACGCTGCTCCCCCGCTCAGACCGCGGCCGGGGCGTGGGCAGTGGGCGCCGTGACATCAGGCATGGAGTCCCCAGTAGTTGCTTGTATGTACATGTTCTTTGAGCCCGCAAGCGGCTCAAGCGCGTAGGTAGAGCTTGCATGAACATACATCTTGCTGTCAATCGCAACTACGGGGAACGGCCCCGGAAGTTCGCCCGCCGCCCGGCCACCGGCGGCCGGGTGACGGCCCGGCAGGCGTTCGCCGGGCCGTCCGAGCGGCGTGGCGGGCTACCGCCGCCACCTCCCCGGGCGCCGCGGGGGCGGCTCAGACCGCGAGGGGGTAGCTCAGCGCCTTCTCCTCCGCCCACCGCGCGTGGGGCGCCAGCGGCGGCCTGGCCCGGCCGTCACCGCCCGCCCCGGGCCCGGGGCGGGGGCACTGCTGATCGGGGTCGGCGGCCAGGCGGCTGTAGGTGAAGGCGGCCGAGACCAGCGCCATGTGGTGGTGCCAGCCCGGGAAGGAGCGGCCCTCGAAGTCCCTGAGCCCAAACCTTCGTTGGAGCAGATCGACGGTCTCGCCGGTCGCCGGGTGCCGCTCCGCGTACTCCAGGAGCGACTCGACCGGACGGTGCGTCATATTGGTGATCCACAGCTGCCCCGGCCCCGCCGGGTGGCCGTCGGACTGGGTGAACAGGCGGAAGGGCTGGGGCCGTTGGTCGGCCGCGACCACCCCGGGGATCTGGACCATGCCCTCATGGACCACCCCCCGGACAGGTCTCGCCGCGGTGGGACGGACCTCCGAGCCCCGGTCGCTCAACTCCCGGGCCGCCGTGATCACCGGCCGGCGCGCACCGGAGGGATGCGGCTCCATCGGGGCCAACGGGAAGCCGTCGGGGATCGCGACGACGAAGTCCAACCGGCGCTTGATCAGTCCGTGGAGGAGCCGGCGCGAGTCCAGGTAGCCGTCGAGGTCCACGACCACCGGGACCGGCTCGTACTGCGAACGCCGCACCATGACGTCGAGCACGTCGAGGAGTTGACTCTCGGACGAGGACGTGGCGGTCCGCGGGATGCGGGCCCGCTCACGGAGGGGGCCCCGGGCCCACGGCTCGGGCAGCACGAGGCACCAGCCCACGGGAAGCTCGCCCGCGTCGGTCGACATGAAGACGGCAGCGCTCACCTGGCAGTTGACGGTGCGTCCGGTCTGCGGGATGAACCGACGGTGCACTCCGCAGGACTTCTCACCACGCTTGGGCAGGACGACGGGGGCGGCCGTCCAGGCCCGGGGGCGCACCCGGGCTTCGGCCCACCGGCGCAGCTGGTCGCACACCGGCTCCCACTCCCAGGGGCTCTCGTTGATGAACTGGTGCAGAGCCTGCGCTGCCGTCGGGGAGTCACACGCCACGGCCGCGAGCCGGCGGATGGACTTCTTGCCGGGTGTGCTGAGGAGGCCGTTGACGTACGCGTGGGCCCACCTGCGCTGGTCGGCCCTGCGCAAGTGGCCGAAGAGCTGGTCCGTGAACAGGGCGACGGAGTCCCATCCCCTCATAGTTTCCCCTCCGGTGCTGCGGCTGCGGGCTTTCACACAGCCACCCACAATAAAGAATGACCAGTATTTTTTTCTGGGGGAAAGGGATTCCGGCCGCCACTTCGCCAACTTCCCACGCGTCATGGCGCAAAACCCACCGGATGGGAGATGAGGCGGGTGCGAACCGGTCCGCTTGTCGACGGGATCTCCGTGACGGGTGTGACCGGGGAGGGGGTGCGGCCAGGGCGGAGGGGCCGCCGGAGCGCGGTTCGATAGACCGGCGTTCAACCAACCGCCGTCCGATCAGCCGCCGTTCGGCCCAGCACCGTTCGGCCGAGTACCGTTTGGCCGAGCACCGTTCGGCCGATCGCCGTTCGGCCGATCGCCGTTGGATCAGCCGCCGTTCCGGTCGGATCCCTCCCGGGCTTCCCCGTGCGAGAGGGGCGGCGAGGGCATCCGGTCGTGGGAGCAGGGATCGGGGTCGGGTTCCGGCCGGGCGCTCAGGCCCGCGGCGGCCCGCCGCCACAGCTGGCCGAGTTCGTGCTCCACGGTCCGCACCGGGCGGCCGGCGCGCAACCGCGCCTCGGCGCCGGCCAGCAGGTAGGCGACCAGCAGCTCGATGTCGGCGAGCTCCAGGTCGGTGGTGCCGCCCGCCCGGGCGAGATCCAGGGCGTGGAGCAGGGTGGGGCGCCAGGCCTCCTCCCAGGTGGGCTGGGAGCCGGGGCACTCGTACGCGAGCCGCATGGCCGCATGGGCCCGGACGTCCTGCAGGAGGAAGGCGGCCAGCAGTTGGGTGAGCCGGCTGACCGCGACCAGCCCCGGCGTGGTGAGCTGCTGCACCTCGTGGAGCGCCGAACTGACCGCGGCCGCCCCCGCCTCGACGACCGCGAGCGCCAGCTCCTCCTTGGTCAGGAAGTGGAAGGTCAACGCCCCGGAGGTGACACCGGCGGACTGGCTGATGCGCGCGAGTGTGGCACCGGTGTAACCGTGGGTGGCGAACTGCTCGGCGGCGGCGTCGATCAGGGCGGACCGGGTCTGTTCCGCGCGCGCCTGCCTCAGCACAGTGGCGCGCTCCGGGCCTGCGTGCCGGGTGCGGTCGCGGACCGCTGGGCGCCCTGGGGACATCGTGTGAGTTGCATAGCCCCTCCGACTGGTTCGTGTACCTGCCCCGCGACGACGCGGCAAGCATACCCCGGCCGCCGACGGGCTGACGCGTGGTCGGAGGCCCTCGTCCGCCCGGCTCGGGAGGGAAGGGGCGGACGGGCACGGCTCCGCGTACCGGGACAGAAGGGAACCGCACCGACCTGGGCGAGGAACGCTGTTCGCGTCCGGACCGACCGGGCGTGACGACAGCGCTCCTCACCCAGGGGCGCGGTGGATCGCAGTACGTGCCCATGGGCCGGGTGCGCACCGGCCGGCACGTGGCAGGGTCTTCCATTCAGGTCTGCGGCGAATACCCGCCGAAACGGATTCCTCAGGGGGGCGCGCGAGTTGATTACCGGGGGGCCTCGGGAAAGGCCGGACCACCGGATCCCGTTTATGTGAGCGTGGGGCTTCACAGGGGGGCGCGGCAAACCCGTGGTTGCCTGCGTCTTTACGCGCGCATGAGGATCACCGCAGAGCCGGCAGGTGCGATCCGTCCGGCCGGCTCTGCGCCGCCGGAACGTCGAAGGCGTCCTGGGCGTCCTGGCGTCGGGCACCGTTGCGGCAGTCGTACTGCAGGAAGTTCTGCAGCTGGTCCGTACGCCGCAGGTGCCCCTTGATCAGGACCATGCCGTACATGTGGTCGCCGGTCTCCCGCCAACAGACCAGCGGGAGGCGGTAGGTGTCGCCCTCCGGGGTTCCGAAGACGGCCTCGTAGCCGTGGGCGTCCAGCAGGGTCACGAGTGGTCGCCCTTCGGTGTCGTGGCGAACAGGTGCCCGTAGTCGGTGATGCCGTGGGCGGTGGCGGCGGCACCGGCGAGGTGGAGGGCGTGCCAGAGGATCACCTGGTTCGCGGTGACGACGTTGAAGCCGAGCTCGTCCTCCAGAGCCTTGATGGTGCCGACCGCCCGGATGCCGTTGCCGGCCACGAGGACGGCCTCCGGCCGGTGGGCGGCCACCGTGGTGCGGATCCACGCCGACAGGTTCTCGGGCGTGATGGCCTTCTGGTTGGAGGGCAGTCCACAGGGGCCGTGGTAGACCACGTCGTACCCGAACTCGGCGAAGTAGCCGGCACCTTGGCCGGAGAGCTCGTCGTCGAACCACGGCGGGTTGACCACCGCGATCCGGCGGGCGCCGAGCGCGTCGAAGGCGGCGCGGGCGGCCCTGGTCGTACCGGTGATCGGCAGGCCCCGGGTGACGGGCAGCAGCCGCTCGTACAACTCCCGCTCGCCCTGGGCCTTCAGCGCGTAGCTGGAGGAGGTGAAGCCGAGGGTGAGGGCGTGCAGCGGGGAGGCCGCCAGCAGTTCGACGGCGTTGTCCAGGTACGGGGCCTGGACGAAGGCCAGGATCGGGTCGTGCGGGATCTTCTCGTCCATCTCACCGCCCGGGCGCATGGCGGCGAAGTGGATGCGCGAGCCGTGGATGGACACCGAGGCGGGGGCGATGGCCTGCAGTTCGGCCTCGGGGCCGACGTCCGCGTGCGGCACGACGACGCCGATGCGGGTCGAGGCGTCCCATCCGTCGACGGGCGAGGGAATGCTGGTCATGGGCTTCTCTCCTACCGGGTGAGCGCGGACTCGTCGGCCAGGCGGCCACCGCTGACGGTGCCGGTGCCGCCGGCGTCGAGGAACTTGGGGTGCTTGCGGCGCATGGCCTGGAGGACGAAGTCGTAGGGGACGTCGTCGAAGGCGCCGTGGTCGGTGAGGAACTCCATGGCGCCGCCGCCCTGGTGGGGGTGGTACAGGCTGTCGCCGAGCCCGTCGAACTCCAGGGCCTGCATCCCGTACAGCTTGCAGAGCAGCTTGTTGAACACCGGGGTGGCCTTGACCCACTTGCCGTCCAGGTGGACCTGGGTGAGGCCGTGGAAGAACACGTCGCCGCCGATGTGGTCCAGGAGGCGGGGCGAGGCGAGGTGGTTGCGCACGTCGCCGTACACCAGGCGGGAGGGCACGCCCAGGGCACGCACGGCGGCCGCGTACAGCGCGGACTTGTGCAGGCAGAAGCCGGACTTGGTGGTGGCGGTGTGCGAGGCCCTGAGGCCCTCCCGGGACAGGGGGGCGCCGTAGACCTCGTAGTCGACGCCGTCGCGCACCGCGTAGTACAGCTCGACGGCGTTGGTCCGCCGGTCGGCGGAGCGGTCCTTGACGGCGTGGTCGATGAAGGCCTGCACCGCTTCGGTCTCGTAGTCGAGGAACTCGGTGGGGCGCGTGAGGTGGTCCAGCTGGTCGGTCATGTCGGGATTCCTGTCCGCTCAGAGTCCGAGGAGCATGGCGATGCGGTTGCGCTGGATCTCGGAGGTTCCGGAGTAGATCGTTCCGGCGATCGAGTTGCGCAGGTCGCGCTCGATCCCGTGCTCGGTGAGCACGCCCCGTCCTCCGTGGATCTGCACCGCGTCCAGCGCGGTCTGCACGTTGGCCTCCGACACGACGGTCTTGGTGGCCGCGAGGTCGAGCGAGGCGTCCTCGTTGCGTTCGACCTTGGCGCCGGTGTCGGTGAGCCACTTCCGGGCGGTCTCCACCTGGATCTTCATGTCCGCGATCTTGTGGGAGACGCCCTGGTAGGAGCTGATGGGCCGGCCGAACTGGCGGCGCTCCTTGGCGAAGGCGATGGTCTCCTCCAGGCGCCTGGTCATCTCGCCGAGGGTGATGGAGAAGCCGAAGAGGACCTCGCGCTTCATCACGTAGTCCAGGACGCGGAAACCGGCGCCCTCCTGCCCGACCCGCCGGCTGACCGGGACGCGCATCCCGTCGAAGGCGAGCGTACCGATCGGGCTGGTGCGCAGGCCGATCTTGTCCATCGCGGGGCCCACGGTCAGGCCGGGGGTGTCGGCGTCGACCAGCAGCGTGGTGAGGCCGAAGGGGCCGGGCTTACCGGTGCGGACGTACAGCAGGAACAGGTCGGCGACCGGGGCGTTGGTGATGAACATCTTGTCGCCGGTGACGACGTAGTGGTCCCCGTCGCGGCGGGCGACGGTGGACAGGTTCATCGCGTCCGACCCGCCGGACTGCTCGGTGATCGCGTGCGCGGTGATCGCCTCGCCGGACATGATCCTCGGCAGGTGCTCCTCCTTCAGTTCGCGACTGGCGAACCGTTGCAGGGGCGTGCCCACGGACACGATCTGCGTCGAGGCCGAGAAGGACAGGCCCGCGTCCCGGGAGGTGTAGCCCAGGCCTTCCAGGGCGCGCATCGTCTCGGTGAGGCTGTGGCCGGCGCCGCCGAACTCCGGGGCGAAGGGGACGCGCAGCAGGCCGGTCTCCTGGAGCGCCTTCCACTTGTCGCGGGGGAAGGCGCCCGCCGCGTCCAACTCGCGGGTCTCGGCGTTGAGTTGCTCGGCCCACGGGGCGGTGAGGTGAAAGAGGTCATCGGTCACGGGAGATCCTGGGGTCCGTTTCGGCAGTGGATCGGGCAACAGTGGATCAAGGTCATGCCATGACGACGTTCGCGGCTCGCGCGGACGGCCGCGGGTCCGGACGCCCGCGTGGCCGGGGCGCGGCCCGGGCCCGGCCCGGATCCCGACGGCGTACGGGGTCCGGGCCGGGGCGTGCACTGGCGGCCGGAGGGGTGGCGGCGGCTCAGTACTGGGAGAACCCGTCCGCGGACAGGGTGTGCTTCTCGTCCCCGTTGATCGGCGGGTTGAAGATCGAGACCAGGTGGAGGTCCTCGTCGGCGGAGGCCACCAGGTAGTGCGGGTCGTGCTTGTCGAGGACGTAGATGGTGCCCGGCACGATCTTGTGGCGGGTGCCGTCCTTCTCCACGACCTCGCCCGAACCGCCGATGCAGTAGCAGGCCTCAAGGTGGTTGCGGTACTGCAGGGCGCTCGAAGTCCCCTTGCGCACAAGGGTGTCGGCGACGGCGAAGCCCATGCCGTCACGCTTGGTCAGAAGCCGGTAGCTCAGGCCGTTGCCCCACTCGACTGCGGCGACGTCATCGAGGCTGCGGGTGAACATCTCTCTGGTTCTCCTTCGATATCGGATGGTGCGTCGGTTCTGTTCGGTGCGGTGCGGTTCCGCGCGGCTCGGTGCGGTTCCGTTCCGTGCGGTGCGGTGTGGTGCGGCTCGGTGCGGTGCGGCTCAGTGCGGCTCAGTGGGCCGGACCGCCGGGGCGGATGCTCAGGCGGCCGCGGCCGGGCGGTGGTCCGCGATCATCGCGACGATGGCGTCGATGGTGCGGAAGTCGTCCGGGCCGAAGTCGATGTCGTCGACCGGGATCCGGTAGACCGAGGTGAGGTGCCCGAGCATCTTCACCAGGCCGAGGCTGTCGATGACTCCGGAGTCGAGCAGGTCGTAGTCACCGGTGAGGTCCGAGACGTCCTCCCCGGCCAGGAACTGGTCCACGATGTAGGCGCGGACCTCGGCGGCGATGGCGGCGGTGCTCATGCGTCACTCCCCTTCATGAGGTTCTGCTTGATCAGGTTCCGGTCCGGCTTGCCCGTCGAGGTGCGGGGCAGCGGAGCGGCGGTGAGGTACACCGAGGCCGGGATGGCGTGGCGCGGCAGCTGGCGGCCCAGGTGGGTGCGCAGCCGGAGGCTGGTGAGGTCGGTGCCCGGACGCTGGGTGACGTGGGCGTGCAGCCGGACGCCGGCCTGCGGGTCGGGCAGCGGCACGACCACGGCCTCCGCGACGTCCGGGTGGGCCGCGATCACGTTCTCGACTTCTTGCAGGTTGGTGCGCACGCCCCTGACCTTCACGTGCCAGTCCGCGCGCCCTTCGAGGAAGTAGAGGCCCTCGGCGGTGCGGGTGACGATGTCACCGGTGCGGTAGAAGACCCGGCCCTCGAGTCGGGTGAACACCGCGTCGTTCAGGTCCTGCCGCAGGTAGCCGCTGGTCTGGAACGGTGTGGACACCAGGAGTTCGCCGGTGCCGGCCGCGTCGAGGCGCCCGCCCTCGCCGTCGACGACCAGGGCGTCGGTGCCGCGGATGGGACGGCCGATGGGCATCGGGCCGTCCACGGCGGTGGGGTCGACGCGGTGGATGAAGGAGTCGTTGGTCTCCGTGCAGCCGAACACGTTGTGGAAGGCCGCCCGGGGGAACGCCGGCGGGACGCGTCGCAGGAGGTCGGCCGGCATGCGGTCGCCGGTGAAGATCGCGTGGCGTACGGCGGCGAAGGAGCCGCCGCCCTCCAGGAGCAGCCGGTACATCATCGGCACGCCCTGGACGAACGTGACGTCGTGCCGGGCGACCAGTGCGGCGAGGTGTGCGGCGTCGGTCGCCCGCTGCTGCTCCACCAGGACGACGCACGCTCCGAGCCGGAGGAAGGTCCAGATGTCGAGCAGGGCGAGGTCGAAGTTGAGGGGCGCGTACGACAGGGCGGTCTCGTCCGGCGTGAGCGCGAACTCGTCGACGGCCCAGTCGGCGAAGGCGTCGAAGCCGGCGGTCTCGATCGGTACGATCTTCGGCGTGCCGGTCGAGCCGGAAGTGGTCAGCAGCAGCCGGGTCCGCGCCGGGTCCGGCACCGCGAATCCCTCGGCCTCGCTCTCCTCGGCCCGTGTCGGCAGCGCGGTGAGCGCGCCGTCGTCGGCGGCGGTGAGGAGGTGGGAGACGCGCGCCTGCTGCGCCAGGCGTTCGAGTGCCGCGCTGCCCAGGTCCGGTGAGGGGGCGAGGGCGATGTGGCCCTCGTGGAAGACGGCCAGCAGCAGCGCGATGGTCTGCGGGTTCTTGTGCGCCGGGACGCACAGGGTGCTGCCTGCCGGGAGGTTGAGCTGTGACAGGTGGCTGCGCAGCCGGCGGGTCAGGTCGTTCAACCGGCCGTAGCTGACGGCCAGGTCGTTGAAGTGGAGCGCGATGCGGTGGGGCCGGTTCTCGCCGTGAGCGGCGACGGTCGCGGCCAGGAGGGACGATGGCACGGCGGGATTCCTCGCGGTCGGCTCAGCCGTCGGTACGAGTAGCGATCGGCTGTTCGAATTCGTGCGGTGTCGACGTTGAAGGTACCCGGCGAACTGGATGCTTGGTCAAGCATGCACTTGGCGAAGTGAGTGTGACGCAGGCCACCAGAGTTGCATGTCCAAGCAAAAACCCCGAACGCGGAATGCGTTCGGGGTGAGGTCGGGGCGGCCGGCCTGCCGGGCCGGCGCGGGTCAGACCTGGGTGGCGCGGAGGGCCTGGACCGTGGGGCCCAGTTCGGGGTCGGCGGTGAAGGTGTTCAGCGCGGACGACAGCACCTCCGCGTAGGTGGCGCGTGCGGCCTGGTAGCGCTGGCGGCCCTCGTCCGTGATGACCGCGTAGACGCCGCGCTTGTCCGAGGGACAGAGGTCCTTGAAGGCGAAACCCGCCGTTTCCAGGCGGCCCACCAGGCGCGTCACCGACGACTGCCCCAGACCGACCTTGTCGGCCAGGTCCTGCATCCGCAGTTCGCTCGTCTTGGAGTGGTGCAGGTGCTCCAGCGAGCGGTACTCCGACAGACCGATCCCGTGCCGCCGCTGTAGCGCCAGGGCCAGTTCGCGCTCCACGTACGCGTGGAGCGAGAGCACCCGGTTCCATGCGGCCTGGTCGGAGGTACGCAGGGGCGCGTGGGATGAAGTTGCCATAAGGGCCTCCGTTGCAAGGGTGTTGCTTGACAGAAGAGTACATGCGCATGCAAGATCCTGGCGCCCCAAAGTTTGCTTTTCCGAAGATTTACGGGCTCACGCTGCTTGCACGTACAAGCAATCTCTTTGATGGAAACACCACCCACAAGACGCAGGCGACCCACGGCTTCGACCGTGCCGGCTCGTGCTCCATCCCCTCCGCCGACCACGGCACCCCGCCCACCGCATCGAAGGACGCCGCTGACATGAGCATCCGCGCCCACTTCGCCCCGATCGATCAGTCACCCGACCCGGGGCGGGAGCGCCACGTCCTGGCCACCGTCACTTACGGAGCCACCGCCGGCCTCGCCCGCATCCAGCACGGCCACCCCGACCTGTCCATCCCGATGGCCGTCACCGGCGGCGACGCCTTCCGCGAGGTCTGGACCGTGGACGACCGGCCGCGCTGGGTCCTGCGCGGGGACAACGCCTATGCCCACGACGGCCGGCACCTCTTCGTCGCCGGGCTCCTGCCGGAACAGGACGTCTACACGCCCCCCGTGCGCGACCTGTACGAGAAGGCCTTCGCGCTCGTCAACCACCTCGACTACAGCCACATCTTCCGGATGTGGAACTTCGTCGGCGACATCATCGGCACCAACGCCGAGGGCATGGAGGTCTACCAGGACTTCGTCCAGGGACGCGCCCAGGCGTTCCACACCTACATGGGGAACACCACCGCCCAGCTCCCCGCCGCGACCGGCATCGGCACCCAGGGGCGCGGCATCGCCTTCTTCCTCCTGGCGACGAGAAGAGGAGTGCCCCGCCACCTAGAGAACAGCCGGCAGACGTCCGCCTACCACTACCCCGACCAGTACGGCCCCAAGCCGCCGAGCTTCGCCCGGGCCACCCTGCTGGACGACACCCTCTACGTCTCCGGCACCGCGTCCATCCTCGGCCACGAGACCGTCCACCGCGGGGACGTCCGGGCGCAGACCCGGGAGACCCTCGACAACATCGCCCACCTCATCTCCCGCGAGAACCTCGCCGCCCAGGGCGTCGACGCGGGCCACGAACTGAAGGACCTGCGGATGATCAAGGCGTATGTGCGGCACGAGGCCGACATCCCGGCGGTGCGCGCGGTCTGCGAGGAGAAGCTCGGCCTCGGTGTCGAGGTGAAGTACCTCAATGTCGCGGTCTGCCGCGACGACCTCCTCGTCGAGATCGAGGGCCTCGTCCCCGCGCAGGGGTGGGACCTGTGACCGACCTCAAGGTGGGCGTCGTCCTCCCCGGTCGCGAGTGCGTCATCGACGAGGGCCCCTACCCCGCCAACCTCGCCTCCGTCGCCGCCCTGGCCGAGGAGTCGGGCTTCGACTCCGTCTGGGCCGGCGAATCACCCCTCGCCCGCTCCCGGATGAACCCGCTGCTCGCCCTCGCCGCGGCCGCCACCGCCACCGAACGGGTCCAGCTGGGCACCGCCGTCCTCATGCCGCTGCGCCCGCCCGTCCACCTGGCGCACGAACTCGCCTGCCTCGACCGGATCTCCGGCGGCCGCCTCGTCGCCGGCATCGGCTCCGGCTTCGCCTCCCCCGCGACGGAACGCGAATTCGCCAACTACGGGCTGGACTTCACCACCCGCTTCGGACGGATGCGGGAGACGGTCGAGATCTGCCAGGCCCTGTGGGCCGCCCGCGGCGAGCCCGTCTCGTACGAAGGACGGCACTACCGGCTCCAGGACGCGGCCCTGCTGCCCCTGCCTCAACAGCCGCAGGGCCCCCCGCTGTGGATCGCCCACTCAGGGCCCAAGATGCTGCGGCGCGCGGGCGAGCGCTTCGACGGCTGGATGCCCACCTCCACCACCCCGGAGAAGTACGGCGAGGGCTGGGAGCAGGTCGACGCCGCGCGCCGGGAGGCGGGCCGCCCCGCCGACGCCGTCACCGGCGCCGTCTACCTCTCCGTCGCGGTCAACCGCGACCGCCGGCAGGCCGAGGACACCCTCTGGTCCTACTTCCGCGCGTACTACGGCCTTCCCCTCACCACCATGCGCACCACCCAGGGGATCTTCGGCGGCACCCCGCAGGAGGTCGCCGACTGGCTGCACCAGTACGTCGACAAGGGCGCCCGCCACCTGATCCTGCGCCTGCCCACCGACGAACTCACGGAGGCCGGCTACCGCACCGCCGTCCAGCGGACCGCGCAGGAACTGCTGCCGATCCTCCGCAGCCTGTGAACCGCGAACCGCAGGCACCGGCATGGGCGGTGTGGGCGGCGGCCTGGCCGATCACCGCGGTGTTCATGCTGTCCAACATCCCCACCCCGCTGCTCGGCGTCTGGCAGGAACGCATCGGCTTCTCCACCGGCACCGCGACGGTCATCTTCGCCGCCTACATCGGGGGCCTGCTCCTCGCGCTGCCGTTCACCGGCGCCCTGGCCGACCGGTACGGCACCCGTCGCGTGCTGGTCCCGGCGCTGGCCGCCGGCCTCGTCTCCTGCGTGCTGTTCATGACGGCCACCCACGTCCTGAGCCTGATCGTCGCGCGACTGCTCACCGGTGTGGCGGTCGGCGCGGCGCTCTCGGCGGGCACGGCGGCGGTCGCCCACGTCGGGGGGCCCGAACGGCGCCCGCAGGCGGTCCTCGCCGGGTCGGTGGCGATCGGCACCGGCCTGGCGACCGGGCCCCTGCTCGGCGGCAGCGTCTCGCAGTACTGGGCGGCTCCCACCGTGACGGTGTTCGTCCTCGAAGCCGTCCTGCTGCTGACCGCCCTGGCGGTCGTCCGGGCCGTCCACCTGCCGCCCGCGCCGGTCCCCCGGGAGGCGCCCGCCGGGGGGTGGCTGCGGCTGCCGTCGGTCCCCCGGGTCAACCGCCGGGGCCTGGCCACCAGCCTCATGGCGTACATCCCCGGCATGACGGGGACGTCCCTCCTGCTCGCCCTGGGGCCGATCCTGCTCGGCTCCCTGCTGCACACCGGCAACCGGCTGGTCACCGGCGGGATCGGCTTCCTGATGTTCGGGGCGTCCACCGGAGTCCAGTTCCTGGTCAAGAAGCTGCCGCTCCGACGGATCCTCACCGCCGCCGGCGTCATCACCGGGATCGCCATGCTCGGCACCGCCGCCGCCGTCCGCACCCACTCCCTCGCCCTGCTGACCCTGGCGGCGGTCCTCGCCGGCACCGGACAGGGCATGGGCCAGTACGGCGGCTTCTCCCGCCTCGGGACCGAGGTCGCCCCCGGCCGCCTCGCCGAGGCCAACGCGGCGCTCAGCGCGGGCGGTTACCTGTTCGCCGGCATCCTCCCGATCCTCACCGGGTACCTGAGCGACGCCGCCGGGATCGCCACCTCGTCCACCGTGTTCGCGGCCCTCACCGGCGCCGCGGCGTTCGCGGGTTCGCTCCTGGTCAACTCGGCCCGGGTGCGGACACCGGCGCCCGCCGCGTCCGCCACCGGCTCCGACTCGCCCCGGCTCCCGTCCGACCGCCCTTCCCCGTCGAGGAGATGACCAGCACCGACCGGTCCGACGGGGCCGGCTCGCGCGGCGGCCGGATGTCGCGCGTCCGGTCCCGGGCCGGATCAGCCCACCGCCACGGCGACCTGATCCGGCGCCGCCGGGCCCGCGAGCTCCGCCAGCCGTCGCGAACTCGCCCGGCGCTGGAGTGCGCTGAGGCCGGTGGACACGGCGCCGAGCGCCAGCCAGCCGACCGGTCCGGCGACCATCACCGCGCCGGTCAGCAGCATCGGCCCCACCGACTTCTGCACCGACTGGGACATCCCCGCCACCCCCAGGTACGAGGCCCGGGCGCGCGGCGGCGCCAGGCTGACCGCCAGCTCCCACGAACTCACCGACCGCATCAGCTCCGCCAGGGTGACCACGGCCGCGGCGGCCAGCAGGACGATCGAGGCGGTCCAGGGGCCGCCGCCGGTCGAGAGCGCGATCAGCAGACAGGTCGCGAGCATCATCGCCCCGTACCACCCCACCGCCGTGGTCGCCCCGCACGGACGCTCGGCCCAGGCGGAGACGCGCAGTTGCAGCAGCACCACCAGCACGGTGTTGAGGGTCAGGAAGACCGGAACGAGGGCGTGCGGCGCGTCGGTGTGGTGGATGAGCCACAGCGGAAGGCCGACGTTGAGGACCGAGTCGTCCAGGCACATCGGCAGGTCGAGCAGGACGAACAGCAGATAGCCGCGGTCCCGCCAGGGGCTCGGCACGGTCGGTGGCTCCCCCGCCGGGGACCCACCGACCGACGACGCACCGCCCGAGGGCGCGCCGACCCGGGACTCACCGCCCGGGGGCGCGCCGGTCGGCTCCGCGGGCTGGGCTGCCACCACCAGCCCGCGGCCCGCCGGCTCCCCGGTGCGCCGGATCAACGCGGCGGCCAGCACGAACGAGAGGGCGTTGGCCACGATCAGCGCACGGTAGGCGGTCGTCGTCCCCACCGCGAGGCCGATCGCCGCGACGCCCGCCCCGACCGCGTACCCGGCGTTGGCCACGCTGCGGAACAGCGCCTGGTACGTGCCCCGCCGCTCGCCCGCGACCCGGGTGGCGAAAAGCATCTCCAGGGTCTTGGCGCCGCGCTCGGCCAGACAGGTCAGGGCGACGGCCACCAGCAGCGCGGCGAAGTGGTCGACCACCAGCAACAGGCCCATCGTCCCGACCCGGAGCAGGTGGCACCCGATCAGCAACCCCCGTACGGGCAGCCGCTCGGCGGCCCGGCCGGCCAGCGGCGACCCGGCGATCCCCGCCGCCGCGCCCACCCCGAGCAGCAGGCCGAGCCGGCCCGCGTCCATCCCGCACACATAGGTGAAGTACAGCACCGACGCGGCCGCCCAGACCCCGCTGCCGGTCCGGTCCACGCCCTCGGCCAGCAGCATGGTCCGCGCGTCCCGCCCTCCCGGCGGCCGCCGCAGTTGTGCCAACAGTCCGTCTCCCCGCATGCGAGGTCCCCCGTTCCGCGATCAGGATTAATCTCGACATCAAGATACTTCATATCGAGAGACCTGCGGAACCCCGTGATCCGGGGTACGGCGTCCGGCGGACGGCGGGCCCCACGCTCCCCGTCGGCACCTCCACTCCCACGCACCGTCACCCGCACCGACAACGCCCTACCGACTGTCAGTGCCGTCGGCTACGGTCGCTCCCGAACGACCGCATTCTCACCGGGGGGCACACCATGACCGCACCGGGCACCAGCCCGCTCACCACCGCCGAACTCCTGGCCGGCTGGCGCCGGGTCGGCGTGCGCGAGGGCATGTCGCTGATCGTGCACTCCTCGCTCTCCAGCCTCGGCCGGGTCGAGGGCGGCGCGCAGGCCGTGGTGGCCAGTCTGCGCGAGGCGGTCGGGCCGGGAGGCACCGTCGCGGTGCCCACCTTCACCACCGACACGGTGGGCGACCCGGCGCCCGGCCACGCCGGGCCGCCCACCCCCGAGCTCGCCGAACTCCGGGCCGCCGTCCCGCTGTTCCACTCCGACCTGCCCTCCCGCATGGGCGCGGTGGCCGAGGCGCTGCGCACCCTGCCGGAGAGCCACCGCAGCACCCACCCGCAGGTCTCGGTCGCCGCCGTCGGCGCGCACGCCCGGGAGGTCACCGCCCGCCGCTCGCTCGGCTTCGCCGTCGGCCGGGAGTCGCCCTTCGGCGCGCTGCACGACCTCGGCGGGCACGTGCTGCTGATCGGCGTCGGGCACAACCGCAACACCTTCCTGCACTACGCCGAGACCTTCGCGCCCAACCGCCGACTCAAGCTGCGGCGCTTCCCGATGGCGATCCAGGGCGAGCGGGTGTGGATCGAGGCACCCGACGTCGGGGACGACAACGACACCCACTTCCCGGCGGTGGGGCGGGAGTTCGAGGAGCGGGCCGGCATCCGCGCGGTGCCGGTCGGCAACGCGGCCTGCCGGCTGCTGCCGGTCCGCGACCTCATACCCTTCGCCGTCCGCCGCCTCACCGAACTGCTCGGGCGGGTCTGAGCAGCGGACGGCCCCGGGAAGCGCGGCCCGGCGGTTCCTGTTCCCGTGCCGGAGCGCGAAGAACCGCCAGGCCCTGCCCGTCACCTCATGTCACGCCGGGGCGTCAGTGCTTCGCGTCGTGCACCGCGTTGGTCTCCTGGATCTTCTTCCACGACTTCGGCTCCGCCGGCGGCTGCCCGTCGCGCCGGTCCGCCGCGCCCGGCGCCAGCGCGGCCGCAGCCGGGGTGCCCGCCGGCACCGGCCCGACGGCCGGCTTGGCGGCGGTGAACAGCCAGGTGCGGAAGAGGTCGCCGAGCTTCTGCCCGGAGACCTTCTCGGCGTACGCCTGGAACTCCGGGATCGTCGCGTTGCCGTAGCGGCGCTCGGTGGGCCAGCCCTTGAGGATCCGGAAGAACTTCTCGTCCCCGACGGCGTTGCGCAGCGCCTGGATGGCCACCGCCCCCCGGTCGTAGACGGCACCGGCGAACTGGTCGTCCGGGCCCGGGTCGCCCGGCTTGACGCTCCAGAACGGGTCGTCGGCCGGGTGCGAGGCGTAGACGTAGTCGGCCAACTCCTGTGCGGTGCCCTCGTTCTCGTGCTCGGACCAGAGGAACTGCGCGTAGCGGGCGAAGCCCTCGTTCAGCCAGATGTCGCTCCAGCGGGAGAGCGAGACGCTGTCGCCGTACCACTGGTGGGCCAGCTCGTGGACGACCACCGAGGTGTTGGCGCCCTTGGCGAACTGCCGGGGGCTGTAGAAGACCCGGGTCTGGGTCTCCAGGGCGAACCCGGTCGGGACGTTCGGGACGTAGCCGCCGACCGAGCTGAACGGGTAGTCGCCGAAGATGCCGCTCAGCCAGTCCACCAGTTCACCGGTGCGCTCGACGCTGGCCCGGGCCGCGTCGGCGTTGTCGCCGAGGTCCTTGCTGTACGCGTTGTAGACCGGCAGCCCGCTCGGCGTGGTGTCCGTGCTGATGTCGAACCTGCCGACCGCGAGGGTGGCCAGATAGGTCGCCTGGGGCTTGTTCTCGCGCCAGCTGTAGCGGGTCCAGCCGGCCTGCGAGCTGGTACCGGTCAGGATGCCGTTGCTGATCACCTGGTTGCCGTCCGGCACCTGCACCGAGACGTCGAAGGTGGCCTTGTCGCTCGGGTGGTCGTTGCTCGGGAACCACCACCAGGCCGACTCGGGCTCGCCCGCCGCGACCGCGCCGTCCGGGGTGCGCAGCCAGGCGGTGAAGCCGTACTTCTTCACGGTGGACGGCACGCCCTTGTAGCGCACCACCACGGTGGCCTGGCTGCCCTTGGCCAGCGGCCGCGCCGGGGTGATCTGCAGTTCCTGCTCGCCGCTGGTGGCGAAGGCCGCGGGCCGCCCGTTGACCCGGACCTCGGAGACGTTCAGCGCGAAGTCGAGGTTGAACCGGGAGAGGTCCTGGGTGGCGGTGGCGAGGAGGGTGGTGGTGCCCTCCAGTTCGTCGGTGGCGGGCTGGTACTTCAGCCGGATGTCATAGTGCGAGACGCGGTATCCGCCGTTGCCGTAGGTCGGGTAGTAGGAGTCGCCGACCCCGGCCGCGCCGGGTTGGAAGTCGGACGCCGAGGCGGGGACGGCCAGGAGCAGGCTCAGGGCACCGGCAGCGGAGACGATCAGCCTCTTGCGCAACGTGGTCCTCCAGGATCACCGGAACGATGGGTCGGATCGATCCTTGTCCCGGTGAACCCCGGACCACTCCCCGATCATGAGATGTTCATGAAAAGAAACCGGCCGAAATGATCCGCCCGGCGCCAGGCCCCGGTACCGAGCGTCAGGCCCCGAGCACCACCGGCGCCCGGACCAGCGAGCCGTACTCCGTCCACGAGCCGTCGTAGTTCTTGACGTGCGGGTACCCCAGCAGCTCGGTGAGCGCGAACCAGGTGTGCGCGGACCGCTCGCCGATCCGGCAGTAGGCGATCACCTCGCGCTCCGGTCCCACGCCCTTGGCCCCGTAGAGCTCGCGCAGCTCCTCCGCCGAGCGGAACGACCCGTCGTCGTTGGCCGCCTGTGACCAGGGCACGTTGACGGCGCCCGGAATGTGCCCCGGCACCTGGGCCTGCTCCTGCGGCAGGTGCGGCGGCGCGATCAGCTCGCCCCGGAACTCCGCCGGCGAGCGGACGTCCACCAGCACCGCGTCCGCGCCGGGCTTGGCGAACACCTCGGCCTTGGTCAGCACCTCGTCGCGCAGCGCCCGCAGCTCGGGCCGTTCCGGCCCGGTCAGCCGGTAGGCGGTGTGCTGGTAGTCCATCACCTCGCGGGTGAGCTCCCGCCCCTCCAGCTCCCACTTCTTGCGTCCGCCGTCGAGCAGCTTCACCGGCCCGAAACCGCGCAGCCGCAGCAGCCAGTAGGCGTACGCGGCGAACCAGTTGTTGTTGCCGCCGTACAGCACGACGGTGGTGTCGTCCTCCACCCCGGCGGCCCGCAGCAGGTGCTGGACGCCCTCGCGGTCGACGTAGTCGCGGCCGACCCGGCTGTGCAGGTCGGTGGTCCAGTTCCAGCCGACGGCGCCGGGAATGTGGTCCCGGTCGTAGGCGGCGGTGTCCTCGTCCACCTCGACGACCCGGACCGTTCCGTCGTCCAGGTGGTGGGCCAGCCACTCGGTGCGGACCAGCGCCTCGGGGTGTGCGTAACCGTTGCCGGTCATCCCAGGCCCTCCTTCGCTCTGCCCAGGCTGCGGCGCCCGACCGCGGGGCGGTCGAGCCGCGCGGGCACGGCGGGGCGCCGGCGGCCGGGCCGGACAGTTCCGAAGCTACGCCGACCGCCCGAGCGCGGCCACCGCGGCCGCCACCGCCGCCGGGGCGAGGGCCGTCAGCCGCTCGCCGCGCCGTCCAGCCGTGCCACGTAGTAGAGGTTGAGCACGTCCCCCTCGACGCGTTCGGCCTCCACCGAGCCGAAGCCGGCCTCCGCCAACATCCGCCGGGCCGTCTGCTCGCCCCAGACCGTCCCGAGCCCCTCCCCGCCCTCGCCGAGCGAGACCGTCATGCAGTAGAAGGTCGAGAAGGCGTACAGCGCGGTCGCCAGCGGGTGGTCGACGTTCTCCTCCAGCCTGCTGCTGGCGGCGACATCGCCCATCAGGAAGACGCCGGCGGGGTGCAGCGCCGCCGCGATCGCGGCCAGCGTGCGGGTCGGGTGGGCCAGGTCGTGGATCACGTCGAAGGCGGTGATCAGGTCGTACGCGCCGGTGAGTTCCGCCGAGTCGGCGACCTCGAAGGTGGCGTTGCCGAGGCCGAGTCCGGCGGCCGAGGCACGGGCGGCGGCGATGCCCTCGGCGGAGATGTCGATTCCGGTGAACCGGCTCGCCGGGAAGGCCTTGGCGAGCACGGTGACGGCGTGGCCCTGCCCGGTGCCGACGTCCAGCACGTCGATCCCGGCGCGCAGCCGCTCGGTCAGCCCCGGCACCAGCGGCACGATCGCGTCGACCAGCGCCAGGTCGTACACCCGGGCGGTCTCCTCGGCCTGCAGCCGCTGGAAGCGCGGGTACGCCGAGTACGGCATGCCGCCGCCGGTGCGGAAGTGGCCGATGAGTTCCTGCTCGACCTCGCCCATCATCCCGAGGAGCGGCATCATGCCCGCCAGGTTGTCGGGCCCGGCCGCCCTGGTCAGTGACGCCGCGTGCTCGGGCGGCAGCGCGTAGGTGCACTCCTCCGGGTCGTACTCGACGAACCCGCCGACGACCATCCCGCCCAGCCACTCGCGCACGTAGCGCTCGTTCAATCCGGCGGCGCGGGCGATCTCCTCGCTGGTCGACGGCGCGAGCCCGGCCATCAGGTCGAAGAGCCCGGTCTGGTGGCCGATGCTGGTCAGGAGTCCCAGGCAGGCGTCGTTCAGGACTTCCACCACCCGTCCGCCGAACTCCTCCTGCCTCACCTCATCCAGTTCCCGTACGGACATCACTCCTCCTCCGTAGCCGGGACAGGTGACCCCCTACCCGTCACGCTACGCGCCCGCCGCCGGGGCGGGCAGCCGGACGGTTCCCGGCCGCCGCCGGACCGCCCGGCGTCGCCCCCGTCCGGCTGGTCGAAGAGGGGTCAGGCCTTAGGAGAAGATCACCGAGCGGAGCTTCAGGCGGTCGCCGAGCCGCTTCCCGGGGTTCATCACGTAGAAGACGTCACCCGCGCAGTCGAAGTCGAGGAACACCGTCGCGGTGGAGGTGGTGAAGTTCTCCGGCGCGAAGGCCGGGTCGCGGTCGGTGGCCCCGACCAGGTCGATGCACTTGCCGCCCGCCGGGTCGGCGATCCCGGCCGGAACGCCCGGCCCGACCTTGTAACGGAACTCACCGGCGGCCGCGTTGGCGGACAGCGGGACGGCGAGGACGAGGGCGACGGCGCTGGCGGCGGAGAGCACGGCATTGCGGAGACGCATGGGTGAGGGCCTTTCAGGTGGTACCCGGCGGTACCTGATGAATTGGTGCGAGATCACCCTAGGGGCCGAAAATCCGCAGAAACGGTTCTCCCAATCCACTCGTTCGAGTGGTTTAAACGGCAAAGCCGCTACTCATCCCACCTACCGATGCCGGCCGCCATCCGGTGTCCGACCCTCGCATCTCAGTTCGGCGGTGCCGTGAAGTAGTAGCCCGAGTCGATCAGCACCGGGAGGTACGCCTTCAGCGCCGCCACCGTCTGCGAGCGGTCCCCGCCGCCGTCGTGGTTGAGCACGATGGCTCCGGGCCGGACGTCCTTGAGGATCCGGTCGGTGATCACCGAGGTGCCCGGGCGGGCCCAGTCCCGCGGGTCCACCGACCAGCCCATGTTCCGCATCCCGAGGTCGGCGGCCACCTTGAGCGACGACGGCGACCAGTCGCCGCCCGGCGCGCGGAACCAGGTGGGCTGGCGACCGGTGGTCCGCTGCAAGAGGTCGGAGGTGCGCTCCAGCTCGTCCCGGACCTTGCCGTCGGACAGGCTGCGCAGGTCCGGATGGGTCCAGGTGTGGTTGGCGATGTGGTGGCCGTGGTCGGCGATCTCCCGCACCAGGGCCGGGTATTCCACGGCGTTCTCGCCGATCAGGAAGAAGGTCGCCCGGATCCCGTACTGCTGGAGCAGCGCCAGCACCGTCGGCGTGTGCCGCGGGTCAGGACCGTCGTCGATGGTGAGGGCCACCACCCGCCGGGCCGCGTCCAGCTCGTACACCGGCTTGCTCTCCGCGTCGGTGAGCACCCGGCGGACGGGCTGCACGCTCGGCGCGGCCGCCGAGGCGGAAGCGGGGGCGGAGGGGGAGCCGGAAGCAGCGGGCGGCGCGGAGGAGCCGGCCGTCGCCGAGGGTGACACCGATCCGGCCGGCTCGGCGGTGGGGACCGGGGCCCCGGCCCCGCCCGTCGCCGCACCGGCCGCCGAGGACTCGGCGCCGCCGTCACTCCAAGGACTCCGGCAACCGGTGGCCGCGCCCAGCAAGGACATTCCGGCGGCGACCAGCAGCAACCTGCGCGAGGTGATCCGGGACGACAACGAAGAATCAATCTGACGATCTGACAGCATTCTGGATGCTTCCCCCGCCGGTCACCGCCGCTCTCCCAGGGCAACTCCGACGGCCCCGATCACCACTCCGACGGCCCAAGGGCGACCCACCGTGAGCGCCCGCACCCGGCAGCTCCGCACGCCGGTCCGACCGGGCGTCCGAGCCTTCGGTCGGCACCGCTACGCTGTGCCTTCCCCAGTGTGATGATCTGCCATCAGAGGACGTGGCCATGACGACAAGTCAGGACTTTTCCCAGCAGGGCCCCCAGGGCGAGGACGCCGTCGAGCTGAGCCAGTGGGAACGTTTCGGCGTCGACACCACCACACCGCACTCGGCGCGCGTGTACGACTACTGGCTGGGCGGCAAGACCAACTTCCCGCCGGACCGCGCCATGGGGCAGGCGATCGAGGAAGCCGTCCCGAGCGTCAAGGAGATGGCCAAGGCCAACCGCGCCTTCCAGGGCCGGGCCGTCCGCCACCTGGCCCGGGAACACGGCATCCGCCAGTTCCTCGACCTCGGCACCGGCATCCCCACCTCGCCGAACACCCACGAGATCGCCGAGGCGGTCAGCCCCGGCACCCGGGTGGTCTACGTCGACAACGACCCGATCGTGCTCGCCCACGCCCGCGCCCTGATGGTCTCCAGCCCGGCCAGCCGCACCACCTACATCCACGCCGACCTGCGCAAGCCCGAGGAACTGTTCGCCGACCCGGCGCTCACCTCCACCCTGGACCTCACCCAGCCGGTCGGCCTGCTGATGATCGCCGTACTGATGCTGATCGCCGACGAGGACGACCCGTGGGGCCGGGTCGCCGCGCTGCGCGACGCCCTGCCCGCCGGCAGCTGCCTCGCCCTCACCACCCCCACCCAGGACTTCGACCCGGAAGCGGTCGGCAAGGTCGCCGAGGCCGCCCGGGCCGGCGGGATGACCCTGGTGCCGCGCACCTACGACGACGTGCTCCGCTTCTTCGACGGATGGGAACTGGTCGAGCCGGGCGTCGCCCCGGTCCTGGCCTGGCGCCCGGACGGCGAGCCGCCGGCCGACCCGAAGGCCGCGTACTACTGGGGCGGCGTCGCCATCAAGCGCTGAACCGAGTCAAGCGCTGGTCCGACCTCCGGCGGGCCGGTCCTCAGGACCGGTCCCGCCGAGCCCTGCCGGGCCTGCGCCGCCGTCCCGGAGCCGCCGGGCCCCGGCGCCGCCCGGCCGGAGATGTCACTTCAGCAGCCGCGACAGCCGCCGGTCCGCCAGCGGCTTGCCCCCGGTCTGGCAGGTCGGGCAGTACTGCAGCGAGGAGTCCGCGAAGGACACCTCCCGCACGGTGTCCCCGCAGACCGGGCAGGGCTGGCCGGTCCGGCCGTGCACCCGCAGTCCGAGCTTCTTCTCCGCCTTCACGTCCCCCGCCGCCAGCCCGTGCGAGCGCTCCACCGCGTCGCGCAGCGTGCTGCCGAGCGCCTCGTACAGCCGCGCCGTCTCCTCCTCCGTCAGGCTCGCCGCCAGCTTGTACGGCGACATCCGCGCCGCGTGCAGCACCTCGTCCGAGTAGGCGTTGCCCACGCCGGCCAGCACGCTCTGGTCCCGCAGCACCCCCTTGAGCCGGCGCCGGTCGCCCCGCATCAGGGCGGCGAAGGCGTCCAGCGTGAAGCCCGGGTCCAGCGGGTCGGGGCCGAGCCTGGCCACACCGGGCACCTCGGCGGGGTCCGCCACCACGTAGACCGCCAGGCCCTTCTTCGTCCCCGCCTCGGTGAGGTCGAAGCCGTCCGCGGCCTCGCCCTCCAGGCTCACCCGCAGGGCGAGCGGGCTCTTCGGGCTCGGCCTCGGCGGCACGGCGGGCAGGCCGTCCTTCCAGCGCAGCCAGCCCGCCCGGGCGAGGTGCACCACCAGGTGCAGCCCGTCGGCCTCGATGTCCAGGAACTTGCCGCGCCGCGTCACCGGCCCGACCGTCCGCCCCTCCAGGGCCGTCACCGGTGGGTCGTACGTCTTCAGCGCGCTGATCGCCACCGGCTGCACCCGGGCGATCACCCGCCCGGTCAGCCGCTCGGACAGGAAGGCGCTCAACGCCTCCACCTCGGGCAGCTCCGGCATGCGCCCAGTCTCCCCCAGACCTGCCCGCGCCGCGCGCTCTCGCCGTACGAGCCCGTCCACCATCACCGCCGGCCACCCCTCTCACCGGCCCCCTTTGCCTCGGCCCGGCCCGAAGAGCAGGCTGGGACGCGAGGAGGCGCTGACATGAGCGAGCGCAGCGAGCGGTTCGTCGGGGGACGAGCGTCGGTCGGAGCGCGGGTCGTGCGAGGCGACCGGCGGGCTCGGCGAGGTGGGGCATGAGCACCCTTGAGGAGCAGATCGACATCGACGCCCCCGTCCTCGCAGCCTGGGAGCAGTTGCATCGGGTGCACGAGTACCCGCAGTTCGTCGAGGGGGTCCGCAGTGCCCACCCGCACGGCCGGAACCTCGCCCACCTCGGGGTGCGGGTCGGTGGGGCGGAACGTTCGATCGACACCGAGATCACCGACCGCGGCCGGGGTCGGGTGATGGCCTGGCGGACGCTGAACTCCACCCAGCTGCGCGGCGCCTTCGCGCTGCTGCCGTTGGACGCCCGGCACACCCGGCTGCAGATCCGGGTCGAGTACGACCCGGAGGCGGTGCACCGGGAGTTCGGCGGGCCGCGCGGCTTCGCCCAGGCCGGGGCGATCGAGCGGGCGGTGCGCGAGGACCTGGAGCACTTCCGGCAGCTGGTGGAGGCTCGGGTGAGCGCCGCCGGGGAGCACCCGCACGACGGTCCGTAAGAAGCGCATAAGCCCAGCTCAGCAGGGGTGGTGAGGCTCTTCACAGCCCGCCGCCCGGCCGGCCGTTCCGCTGTCCGCCTGTGGCAGACTCGGGTGCCATGGACATCGGCCCGGTCACCAGGACGCTCCGCGCGGCGGTCTTCGCCGCGCTGGTCGTGCTGCTCGCCGGGCTCGGCCAGGTGGTGGTCACTGGCCGCGCGCTGCCGGTCGGCACCATGGGTCTGGCATCCGTCGCGGTCTTCGCCCTCGCCTTCGCGCCGGCCGGCCGTGAGCGCGGCTACCCGGCGATCGCGGCGGTGTTCCTGCCGCTGGAGCTCGGTGTCAGCGCGCTGTTCGACGTCGCGCAGAGCACCTGTCCGTCCCTGCCGCCCGACGCGGCCCACGGCTTCCGGCCGCTGCTGTGCGGCGGCGGCTCGCTCGGCGGGTTCCTGCTCGGCCACGGCGTCTCCGAGCAGACCGGCGTGCTGCTGCTCCTGCTGCTGCACACGGTGATCGCGCTGGCCGGCGCCTTCTGGCTGCGCCGTACGGACGCCGCGCTGGCCGGTCTGGCGCGGGCCGTCCGGATGCTGGGCGAGTTCCTGCAGCGTCACCTCCCGGCCGCCGCCCGCTGGCTGCGGCTGCTCACCGCACCCGTCCCGGCCCGTCCGGTGGCGCGGATGCCGTTCCCCCGGGCGAGCCGCGCGCTGGTCCCGGCCCAGGACGTGGTCGTCCGCCCGGCCGTCCGGCGTGGTCCGCCGGTGTTCGTCCCGGCTGCCTGAACCTCCTCGCTCAGCCTGCCGCCTCTCTTCCGCGCGCAGACCCCAGCCCGGGTCGCGCCCGCCCTTCCGCAGCCCAGAGAGCACAGGACGACACCCCATGAGCAGCACCCGCAAGACCGACCGGAAGACCGACCAGAAGACCACCGCCACCGAGCGCCTGCACACCGCCCGCGCCGAGGCCGAGCGCTCCGGCCGCATCCGCCGCCGCGTGGTGGTGGGCGCCGCCTCCGCCGCCGTGCTCGCCCTCGCGGCGGGAGTGGCCCTCGCCGTCGGCGGCTCCTCCGGCTCCTCCTCCGGCGCCGCGGCGAGCGGCCCGCTGGTCGTGCCGGCCAACGCGACCGGCACCGGCGGCACCGTGGTCACCTACGGCAAGCCCGACGCCCCGCACACCCTGGAGATCTACGAGGACTTCCGCTGCCCGTTCTGTGAGCAGCTGGAGACCACCACCGGCAAGGCCGTGCAGCAGCTCGCCGACGACGGCACGTACAAGATCGAGTACCACCTGGCGACGTTCCTGGACGACAACCTCGGCGGCAAGGGCTCGCGCACCGCGCTGGCCGCGGCCGGCGCCGCGCTGAACGAGGGCGTGGACAAGTTCAAGGCGTTCCACGACGTGCTGTACGCCAACCAGCCGGACGAGCGCAGCGACGCCTTCAGCGACGTCAACCACCTGCTCGACCTGGCCGGCCGGGTGCCGGGGCTGAAGACCGACGCCTTCGTCAAGGCCGTCCAGGACGGCACCTACGCGCCGTGGGCGGCCAAGGTCGACGAGGAGTTCGACAAGAGCGACGTGACGGGCACCCCGACCGTCAAGCTGGACGGCCGGAAGCTGGACGTCCTCACCAACGGCAAGGCCGTCTCCCCCGAGCAGTTCACCGCGATGGTCAAGCAGGTGACCGGGTGACGGCCGCCGTCCTCGCCGGGCGGGCCCACGGCGCGAGCCGGCCGGTCGCCTGGCTGCTGGTGATCGCCGGCGCGGTCGGCCTGTTCGCCTCGGCGGTCCTCACCCTGGACAAGATCCGGCTGCTGCGGGATCCGTCCTACGTCCCCAACTGCAACATCAATCCGATCATCAGCTGCGGCTCGATCATGCGCAGCGACCAGGCGGAGGCCTTCGGCTTCCCCAACTCGCTGATCGGCCTGGTCGCCTTCGGGGTGGTCGTGGCGGTGGGCGCCGGGCTGCTCGCCGGGGCGGCGTACCGGCGGTGGTTCTGGCTCGGCATGCAGGCGGGGACGGTCTTCGGGATCGGCTTCGTCACCTGGTTGATGTACCAGGCGCTGTACCGGATCGGCGCGCTCTGCCCGTACTGCATGGTGGTGTGGGCGGCGGTGATCCCGCTGTTCTGGTACACCACCCTGCACAACCTGCGCAGCGGCGTGATCCCGGTGGGCCCGAGGGCCCGGGTGGTGGTGCGGGAGGCCGCGCGCTACCACTGGGTCGTCCCGGTCCTGGGGTACGCGGTGATCGCGCTGCTGATCCTCAACCGGTTCTGGTACTACTGGAGCACTCTGATCTGATCGCCGCCCGCCGCCGGTCGCGGAGTTCGCCGGCATCCGGCGCGCGATGCCGAAGACGGTGTTCTCCCGCACCCTCGACCACGCCGACTGGAACACCACCGTCGCCCGCGAGGTCACCCCCGCGTCGATCGCCGCGCTCACCGCCGGTCCCGGTGGCGACCTCGCGCCGGCCGCGGCGCGGGGCCGTCCGGGGGTCGGTCAGTCCTCGGCCGGCGCGAAGGTGAACCGCTCGACCTCGGCGAGGAGTTCGGCGCGGCGGCGGTCGTCCAGGAAGGAGGCGCGGAAGGAGTTGGCGGCCAGGCGGCGGAGGGTCTCCTGGTCGAGGGCGAGGGCCTGGTGGACGGCGCGGAAGTTGTCCTCGACGTAACCGCCGAAGTAGGCCGGGTCGTCGGAGTTGACGGTGACCAGCAGACCGGCGTCGAGCATCTCGCGCAGCGGGTGGTCGGCGAGGGTGTCGACGCAGCGCAGGCGGACGTTGGAGAGCGGGCAGAGGGTGAGCGGGACCTGCTCGCGGACCAGCCGGGCGACGAGTTCGCCGTCCTCCAGGCAGCGCAGGCCGTGGTCGATCCGCTCCACCCCGAGGACGTCCAGCGCCTCGGTGATGTACGAGGCCGGGCCCTCCTCGCCCGCGTGGGCGACGCGCCGCAGGCCGGCCTCGGCGGCGCGGCGGTAGACCTCGCGGAACTTCGCCGGCGGGTTGCCGACCTCCGCGGAGTCCAGCCCGATGCCCGAGATCCGGTCGAAGTACGGGCGGGCGGCCTCGAAGGTCTCCAGCGCGGACTCGGCGGACTCGTCGCGCAGGAAGCACATGATCAGCTGGGTGCTGATGCCGTACCGCTCCTCGCTGCGCGAGAGCGCGCGGGTCAGCCCGTCCACGACCACACCGAGCGGCACCCCGCGGGCGGTGTGGGCCTGCGGGTCGAAGAAGATCTCTGCGTGCCGCACGCCCTGCTCGGCGGCGCGGGCCAGGTAGGCGTCGGCGAGGTCCGCGAAGTCCTGCTCGGTGCGCAGCACGGCCATCAGCGCGTAGTAGAGGTCCAGGAAGGACTGCAGGTCGCTGAAGGAGTACGCCTGCCGCAGTTCGTCGGTGTCGGCGTAGGGGAGCCGGACGGCGTTGCGCTCGGCGAGGGCGAAGGCGAGTTCGGGCTCCAGGGTGCCTTCGATGTGCAGGTGGAGTTCGGCCTTGGGAAGCGGCATCAGCGATCTGTCCGGTGGTAGAGGGGCGGACCCGAAAGGTGCGAAAGAATTCATCCTACGATCTTCCCGATCTGCGGAGGTGCCGCGGGCAGGTCCCGGAGGGTCCGCAGCGGCGAGAACAGCGGGAGCGCGCCGGCGAGCACGAGCAGCCCGGTCATCACCCACATCGTGGCCCGGAGTCCGATCGCGGCGCCCAGTGCGCCGCCGATGAGCGCGGCGAACGGGATGGTGGCGTGCAGGGCGAACATCGATCCGGCCGCCACCCGGGTGCGCAGCTCGGGCGGGGTGTAGGACTGCCGGAAGCTGCCGAACACGACGTTGCACAGCACCACCGCCGCGACGACGGCGAGCGACCCGACGAGGTACAGCGCCGTCCGGAGGCCCGGCCCGGCCAGCGGCATCAACAGCCCGAGCGGCAGAACGGAGAGCAGGACGATCCGTACCCCGCGCGCCGTCCCCAGCCGGCGGCACAGCGGGCGGGCCGCCAGCGCGCCGAGCACGCCGCCGACCGCGGCGGCGGAGGCCAGGGCGCCGACCCAGCCGGGGGCGAACCCGGCCTCCCGGACCAGGAACAGCACCAGGATCGACTGGTAGCCCATGAGTGCGAAGTTCGCGGCGGCGCCGAAGGACAGGAAGGCGCGCAGGTACGGGTCCCCCAGCAGGAAGGCCAGGCCCTCCCGGACCTGGCCGAGCATGCCGGCCTGCTCGCGGACCACCGGCTCCGGCCGGGAGCGGATCCGCAGCAAGGTGCCGGCCGCGATCAGGAAGCTCACCGCGTCGACGAGCAACCCGGCCGCCGCGCCCAGCAGTTGGACGGTCAGGCCGGCCAGCCCGCGCCCGGCGACCTCGGCCGCCGAGCCGCTGCCTGCCAGCTTGGCGTTGCCCTCGATCAGGTCCTCGGGTGCCACCAACTCGGGCAGGTACGCCTGGTCGGCCGCGTCGAAGAGCACCGACGACAGCCCGCTCAGGAAGGCCACGGCCAGCAGGTGCGCCAGGGTGAGCACGCCGGACCAGGCCGCGACCGGCACGCTCGCGAACAGCGCGGCGGAGCCGAGGTTGCAGGCGGTCATCACGGTCCGTCGGGGCGCCCGGCCGACCCACACGCCGGCAGGCAGGCCGAACAGCACCCACGGCAGCCAGACGGCACTGGTCAGCAGCCCGGTGGCGAGCGGCCCGGCGTCGAGGGTGAGCACCGCGACCAGCGGCAGTGCGACGGTGGTGACGCTGCTGCCCAGTCGGCTGACGGTCTGGCCGGCCCACAGCAGCCGGAAGTCGCGCTGCGCGAACAGGCCCCAGCGCGAGCGGAGTTCGGGGCTTTCGGACGGCGGGGCGACGGTGGCAGTCACGGCCGCGCCGGGACGCTGTGGGCGAAGGCGAGGACCGTCCCGCGCTCGCGCTCGTCCTCGGGCACCGGCCGGTCGGCCCACCGCTGGATCACCGCGTGCAGGTCCGCGGCCAGCTCCCTGGCCTCCTCCGGGGTGAGCCGCAGCCAGGCCTGGGTGGCCACCGAGCAGCCGTCCTGCCAGTCGGGCCCGTAGCCGCCGCGCCGGGCATGCCACTCGCGGACCAGCTCGACCTGGCGTTCCAGCAGGATCGACCCGGCCGCGTCCGCGACGGCCTCGGCGACCGGATCGCCGTCGAAGTCGGCCCTGGTCCAGCTGAGTTCGCGGTCGGCCAGCCGCCACCACCGCTCGCGGCGGTCCCGGGCGCGTTCGGGCGCCTCCGCGATCAGCCCGCTCTCCGCCAGCACCTTGAGGTGGTGGCTGACGTTGCCGACCGCCTGCCCGGTGCGTTCGGCGAGCTGCCCGACGGTGGCGGGGCCGTCGACCTTCAGCAGGTCGAGCAGGCGGCGGCGCAGCGGGTGGGTCAGGGCGGCGAGCACCCGGGAGTCGGAGATCCTCCGGGTGCCGCGCGCATCGTCGGTCGTGTCGTCCATGGCCGCAGACTATCCACAAGATCTCTTGTACGACAGCTCTTTTACAAGGGCTCTTGCACACCGCCCCTTCAAACCCCGCCCGCCCTCGGTACGAACGCGTGTACCGGCCTCGGCAGCGGGCAACCGGTAAGAGGGGGCTTCCGTCGAGGAGGTACGAGATGCGGCACGCCGACGACCCGCACATCCGGCCCGAGGGCGTCTCCCCGCACGCCCTGGGCAACGACACCCTGCTCCACGAGCTGGAGCAGCTGCACCGCACGCGCCACGAGACGTTCCTGTACGGCTCGGAGGAGGCGCTCAAGCGCCACACCCTGCGCACCGGCCAGCTGGAGGCCGAGTACCTGCACCGCTTCCCCGATCGGCAGGTGACGGCCGGGCGGACCAGGGCCGGGGCCCGGGCCCGGGAAGCGGCGGCCCGGGTGGAGTCGCTGCCCGAGTGAGGCCGCGTGACCGCGCCCGGCGGGGACACGCCGGGCGCGGAGGCGTGCCCGGGGCCGGGCCGTCGGGGAGGGTGTGAGAACAGCCGCACCGGACCGGACCCCCCAGGGAGCCCCGCATGCCCATCGCCAGCGTCAACCCCGCGACCGGCGAGACCCTCCAGACCTTCGAACCGCTCGACGCCGCCGGGATCGAACGCCGGCTGGCCCGCGCCGAGGCCGCCTTCCAGAGCTACCGCGAGACCTCCTTCGCCACCCGGGCCGAACTGCTGCGCCGGGCGGCCGACCTGCTGGACCAGGACCAGGAGGCCATCGCGCGGACCATGACGGAGGAGATGGGCAAGCCGCTCACCGCCGCCCGGGCCGAGGCCGCCAAGTGCGCCAAGGCGATGCGCTGGTACGCCGACAACGCCGAGGGGCTGCTCGCCGACGAGCACCCGGCCCCGGCCGACGTGACCGACTCCGGGGCCGCCCGCGCGTACGTCCGCTACCGTCCGATGGGCCCGGTCCTCGCGGTGATGCCGTGGAACTTCCCGTTCTGGCAGGTGATCCGCTTCGCCGCGCCGGCCCTGATGGCGGGCAACGTGGGCCTGCTCAAGCACGCCTCGAACGTGCCGCGGACGGCGCTCGCGCTCGAGGAGCTGTTCCGGCGGGCCGGCTTCCCCGAGGGCTGCTTCCAGACGCTGCTGATCGGCTCGGACGCCGTCGAGGACGTGATCCGGGACCGCCGGGTCGCGGCCGTCACCCTCACCGGCAGCGAGCCGGCCGGGCGCTCGGTCGCCGCCACCGCCGCGGACGAGGTGAAGAAGGCGGTGCTGGAACTGGGCGGCAGCGACCCGTACGTGGTCATGCCCAGCGCCGACCTGGAGGCGGCGGTGGCCACCGCCGTCAAGGCCCGGGTGCAGAACAACGGCCAGTCCTGCATCGCCGCCAAGCGCTTCATCGTGCACGCCGACGTCTACGACCGCTTCACCAGGGCCTTCACCGAGGCGATGCGCTCCCTGCGGGTCGGCGACCCGATGGACGAGAACACCGATGTCGGCCCGCTGGCCAGCCGCCAGGGCCGGGACGACCTGGAGGAACTGGTCGAGGACGCCCGCACCCACGGCGCCCGGGTCGAGTGCGGCGGCGACCGCCCGATGGGCTGGGACACCGGCTACTTCTACGAGCCGACCGTGCTGACCGGCATCACCCCGGCGATGCGGATCCACCAGGAGGAGACCTTCGGCCCGGTCGCCACCGTCTACCGGGTCGCCGACCTGGACGAGGCGCTGGCCGTCGCCAACGACACCCCGTTCGGACTCAGCTCCAACGTCTGGACGACCGATCCGGCCGAGCAGGAGCGCTTCGTGCGCGACATCCAGGCCGGCGGGGTGTTCTTCAACGGCATGACGGCCTCCCACCCGGCGCTGCCCTTCGGCGGCGTCAAGCGCTCGGGCTTCGGCCGGGAGCTGTCCGGGCACGGCATCCGGGAGTTCTGCAACGTCACCACGGTGTGGATCGGCTGAGCTCTGCCGGGCGCCCCGGCTCGCGGGGCGCCGTGCGGCCGGGTCAGGAGGAGGCCATCCGGTGCCTGCCCCGGCCGGGCGTCATCCAACGGGCCACCACACCGACCATCGCGATGAACGTCAGGCCCCAGAAGATCGCCATCAGCACCAGGAGCGCCAGCAGGTCCACCTGGACGGCGATCATGCACAGGCCGATCGAGAGCGCGATCATGAAGGTCACGACGGTGGGACTGAGGCTGAGCAGCCAGTGCCACGCACGCTGGCCCCGGCTCGGGTTCTTCGGGGCGTCGGGGCCGGTGTCGAGTTCCTTGTAGGTGAGCAGGTCCATCGGGATCGCCTCCAATGCGGGAAGGGAGGGGAGAGCCTGGCCCCGGGGGGTCAGGAGGCCTTGCGCGGTGCCGCGGACTTCGCGGCCCTGCTGGATTTCGCGGACTCGGCGGACTTCGTGGACTGCACGGACTTCACGGGCTTCGCCGACGTCGCGGACTTCGCTGACGTCGTGGACTTGCGGGCGGTGGTCTTCTTCGCCGCGGTGGTCCGCTCGGCGGCCTCGGCGGTCTTCTTCGCCGGGGCGCGCTTGCGGGGTGCCGGTTTCCGCGCCGGTTCCTCCGCGTCCTCCTCCGCGTCCTCCTCCGCCTCCTCCGCCGGCGCCGCGGCCGGTTCCGCCGTCGGCGCCCGCCCGCCCTTGGCCTGCCGGAGGCTGCTGCGCAGTGCCTCCATCAGGTCGATGACGTTGTCCGGCGCCGCGCCGGGCTCCTCCTCGTGCGGGACCTCGACGCCCTCCAGCCGGGCGGTGATCACCTGCTGGAGCGCCTGCTGGTAGTCGTCGTGCAGCTGGGACAGGTCGAAGTCCTCGGAGAGGGTGTCCATCAGCGACCGCGCCATCTTGAGCTCCTGCGGCCGGACGGTGACGTCCTCCTCAGGCGCGATCCCGGTGGCCGGGCGGACCTCGTCGGGCCAGATGCAGGTCTGCAGCACCAGCGTGCCGTCGTGGACCCGCAGCACGGCCGGCGACTCCCGGGTGCGCAGCGCGATCTTGGTGACCGCGATCTGCCCGGACTCCACCAGCGCGTCGCGCAGCAGGGCATAGGGCTTGGCGGCCGCCTTGTCGGCGACGCCCACGTAGTAGGCCTTGGAGAACATCAGCGGGTCGATCTCGCCCTCGTCCACGAAGGCCAGCACGTCGATGACCTTCTTGCTGGGCAGCGGCAGGTCGGCGAGGTCCGCGTCGCTGAGCGTGACGGTGCGGCCGTCGGGCGACTCGTAGCCCTTGGCGATCTCGGCGTACGGGACTTCCTTCTCCTCCCGTTCGCAGTACCGCTTCATCCGCACCCGGGCGCCGTCCTTGGCGTGCACCTGGCGCAGCGGGACGTCGTGCTCCTGGGTCGCGGAGTACAGGTGGACGGGGATGCTGACCAGCCCGAAGCTGATCGTTCCCTTCCAGGTGGTCTGCATGGGGTCGCTCCTGAAAGGCCGAGCGGCGTCTGGATTGCCCCGAGAGTCCTACTTTGCTCTGGTTTGCGTAGATCGGCCACACCGCGCCAACAATGGGGCGAGGAGGTGGATGCGGATGACCGCCACGCGCCGGACCAGTCCCGCCCCGCCACCGGAGCGCACGACGTACCGGGTGACGTACACCGCGCTCGGGGACGACCGGGTGCGCCAGGACGTGGTCACCGTGACGCCCGGGTACTCGCAGGAGAGCGACATCCCGCGCATCCTGGCCGCCCGCCTCACCGGCCGCCCCCAGGGGCGGCAGCGGGGGCAACCGGCGGTCGTCGTGCTCGCCCTGCGCGAGATCCAGCCTCCCGAGGGGTGACAATGCGTCAGATCTGAGCTTCCCCTGACCCCAGTTCACCTGCCGTGACCTGGCCTTTTGCGTTCGGTAAGCGAACAGTTATCAAAGACTTGTTCCGATACCCGGGCGTAGAAGTTACGTTTCACCGCATTGCGCGGGTCTGTCCCCCCACCCTCTGCGCGACGAGCCGAGGGTCGCCGCGCTGGAAAGGCACAGGGCACCCCTAGATGAGTGCGAACACCACCAAGCCGGCGACGGCCGACTCGACCCCCCACGAGCCGGGCCCGATAGGCCACGGCGGCGACGGCCACCTGAAGGCCGGTCTCAAGAACCGCCACCTGTCGATGATCGCGATCGGCGGCGTGATCGGCGCCGGTCTGTTCGTCGGCTCCGGCGCGGGCATCGCCTCCACCGGTCCGGGCATCCTGCTCTCCTACGCGCTGGCCGGCGCGCTGGTCGTGCTGGTGATGCGGATGCTCGGCGAGATGGCGGCGGCCGACCCGCAGAGCGGCTCCTTCTCCGCGTACGCGGACCGCGCGCTCGGCCGCTGGGCCGGCTTCAGCATCGGCTGGCTGTACTGGTTCTTCTGGGTCGTCGTGCTCGCCGTCGAGGCGACCGCCGGCGCCAAGATCCTCAACAACTGGGTGCCCGGCGTGCCGCAGTGGGGCTGGGCGCTGATCGTGATGGCGGTGCTGACCGCCACCAACCTGTTCTCGGTCTCCTCCTACGGTGAGTTCGAGTTCTGGTTCGCCGGCATCAAGGTCGTTGCGATCGCCGCGTTCCTGGTGATCGGCACGCTCGCCGCGTTCGGCCTGCTGCCCGGCACCCACGCGGTCGGCGCCGGCAATCTGACCGGCCACGGCGGCTTCCTGCCGCACGGCGTGGGCGCGGTGTTCACCGGCATGCTCACCGTCGTCTTCGCCTTCATGGGCAGCGAGATCGTCACCCTGGCCGCCGGCGAGTCGGAGGACCCGGAGAAGGCGGTCAGCAAGGCCACCAACAGCGTGATCTGGCGCATCGGGATCTTCTACCTGGGCTCGATCCTGCTCGTGGTCACCCTGCTGCCCTGGGACTCCGCGGCCGTCAAGAGCAGCCCGTACGTGGCGGTGCTCGACCACGTCGGCATCCCGGGCGCCGGCCAGGTGATGGACGTGATCGTGCTCACGGCCGTGCTCTCCTGCCTCAACTCCGGGATGTACACGGCCTCCCGGATGGCCTTCTCGCTCGGCCAGCGCCGCGACGCGCCCAAGGCCTTCGCGAAGGTGACCGAGCGCGGTGTGCCGCGGACGGCCATCCTCGCCTCGGTGGTGTTCGGCTTCGTCGCCGTCTTCTTCAACTACACCTCGCCGGACACGGTGTTCGCCTTCCTGCTCAACTCCTCCGGCGCGGTCGCGCTCTTCGTCTGGCTGGTGATCTGCGTCACCCAGCTGCGGATGCGCAAGATCATCGAGCGGGAGATGCCCGAGCGGCACACCGTCCGGATGTGGCTGTACCCGTACCTGACCTGGCTCGCCATCGGCATGATCGGCTTCGTGGTGGCCTACATGTTCACCGACGCCGACGGCCGCAAGCAGATGTACCTGTCGCTGGTCGCGGCGGCGATCGTGCTCGGCGCCTCGGCCGTGGTGGGCCGACGGCGGCGGGCGGCGGTGGCGGCGGGCTCCTGACCCGTACCACCGCGCCGGAGATGCCGGGCCCGGGAGCCGTTGCGGAGGCTCCCGGGCCCGGTGCCGTCTCGCGCCACCGCCGGGACACCGGCCGATCTGGAGTGACCCGCTGCGATCCGCCGTGATCCGCCGCTCGTGATCCGCCGGCGGGACCGGTCTGAGCCGCCACCGTGCGGTCACGCTGCGTCGACGCGGGGGCCGCCGGGCTGTGAGCCCGCCCACAGGGGGTTTCGCACCTACGACGCGGGATAGTGGACAAGCCGGTCGGTCCGGCCGCGTGACCGCCCGGGCCGAGCCGGGGCCGCCGCCGCCGTCGGCCCGCCCGGCCTGAAGAACGCAGGCCACCGGCGCTCTCCCCCTCGCGTGCACTCGATGGCACCCACCCGCCAGCCCCGGGTGGACGGAACCGGACAATTCACACCGAATCGCCCGTCGAACCGGGTTGCACCCTCGCCGCAGCCACTATCTGGCGTAGTAGCGAGCTCCTTTGCCACCCGTCCTCGGGCCTGCCAAGAATGGTCCGTCGCCAGGCAGCGCCGGCCGGCCCAGTCCGCCGCGCAGCCCGCCCGCCCCGCCGTCACCGCCGGGGCGCCACGGCCGTTCCGGACGGCCGCGCGGGCCCCGCTCACCCGGAGCCCACGCGATGCCCGTAGCCGGTGCCCACCGCACCGCACGGCGCCAGAACGGCCCCCGACGGAAAAGGATTGTCCGCTTCATGCAGCTCAGCCATGCCCGCCGCAACTCCCTGATCACCGGCGTCGCGACCCTCGTGGTCGCCAGCGCCGCCACGGCCGCCCTCGCCATCCCGCAGGCCGGGAACTCCGCGGAAGCGGCCGCCCCCGCGGCCGCCGTCAGCGTGGACGGCAAGCCGGTCACCGACCAGGCCCAGGCTGACACCGCTGCCGCTGCCCAGCGGGCCGCCCAGGAGGCCCAGGCCGCCCAGGCCAAGGCCGAGGCCGACGCGGCCGCCCAGGCGCAGGCCCAGGCCCAGGCCGCCGCTCAGGCCCAGGCCCAGGCCGAAGCCGAGGCGAAGGCCCAGGCGGACGCCAAGGCCCAGGCCGACGCCGCGGCCTCCCGCTCCCAGCAGCGCCAGGACCTCAACAGCTTCTCCGGCACCCCGCAGCAGATCGCCGCGCAGATCGTGCCGGCCGGCCAGCTGCAGTGCTTCAGCAACATCGTCTTGCACGAGAGCAGCTGGAACCCGCAGGCCGTCAACGCCTCCTCCGGCGCCTACGGCCTGGTCCAGGCCCTGCCCGGCTCGAAGATGGCCTCGGCCGGCGCCGACTGGCGCACCAACCCGGTCACCCAGATCAAGTGGGGCCTGAACTACATGAACACCCGCTACGGCAGCCCGTGCGGCGCCTGGTCGTTCTGGCAGGCCCACCACTGGTACTAGGCCGACACCGCTCGGCCCCGGGGGGGGGGGGGGGGCCCCCCTTGCTGGGCTCCCCCCCTTTCCGTCCCTCGGGGGCGCGTCCAGCAAAGGGAGGGCCGATCAGATGGCTAGTTTTCCCGCCTTTCTTCCCCTGC